>JASHRU010000387.1 GCA_030037225.1 Candidatus Acidiferrales bacterium
CGAAAGACGGCGTCACCGTGGCGAAGGAAATCGAGCTCAAGGATTCGCTCGAAAACATGGGGGCGCAGATGGTGCGGGAGGTGGCGTCGAAAACATCCGACGTCGCCGGCGACGGCACCACGACGGCCACCGTGCTGGCCCAGGCCATCTTCCGCGAGGGCGTGAAGACGGTGGCGGCCGGCGCCAACCCGATGGCACTGAAGCGCGGGATCGACAAGTCGGTCGAATCCGCAATCGACGAAATCAAGAAGCTGCACAAGGACGTAAAGGGCGACATGATCGCGCAAGTGGGGACGATCAGCGCCAACAACGACAAACTGGTGGGCAACATCATTGCCGACGCCATGAAGAAGGTGGGCAAAGACGGAGTGATCACCGTGGAGGAGTCCCGGACCATGGAGACCACCCTGGAAGTGGTCGAAGGGATGCAGTTCGACCGCGGCTACCTCTCCCCCTACTTCGTCACGGACGCGGAGCGCATGGAAAGCGTACTGGAAGATGCGCGCGTCCTGATCCACGAAAAGAAAATCAGCTCGATGAAGGACCTGCTTCCACTGCTCGAAAACATCGCGAAGATGGGCAAGCCGTTGCTGATCATCGCTGAGGACGTGGAGGGCGAGGCCCTCGCCACCCTGGTGGTGAACAAGCTGCGGGGCACCCTGCAGTGCGCCGCGGTGAAGGCCCCGGGCTTCGGCGACCGGCGCAAGGCCATGCTCGAGGACATCGCGGTGCTCACCGGAGGCAAGGCGATCACCGAAGACCTGGGCATCAAGCTGGAAAACGTGCGCGTCGAGGACCTGGGGCGCGCCAAAAAGGTCAAGATCGACAAGGACAACACGACCATCGTCGAAGGCGCCGGAAAAGTCGGTGAAATCGAAGGCCGCGTGAAGCAGATCCGCGCGCAGATCGAGGAGACCACCTCGGACTACGACCGCGAGAAGCTGCAGGAGCGTCTGGCCAAACTCGTGGGCGGCGTCGCGGTCATCAAGGTTGGCGCTCCCACGGAAACCGAGCTGAAAGAGAGGAAGGCTCGGGTGGAAGACGCCATGCACGCCACGCGCGCGGCGGTCGAGGAAGGCATCGTGCCGGGCGGTGGTGTGGCTCTGGTGCGCTGCATTCCGGCGCTGGACAAGCTCAAGCTGCACGACGACGAAGCGATCGGCGTGAACATCGTGAAGCGCGCGCTCGAAGAGCCCATGCGCCAGATTGTCCAGAACGCGGGACATGAAGGCGCGGTAGTCGTCGGCCGGGTCCGCGATTCGAAGGAAGACAACTTCGGCTTCGACGCCGAGTCCGGCGAGTATGGCGACATGGTGAAGTCGGGGATCATTGATCCCGCCAAGGTCACGCGTCTGGCGCTGCAGAACGCCGCGTCCATTGCCGGCCTGATGCTCACCACCGAAGCGCTGGTGGCCGAGCTGAAGGAAGACGAGAAGAAGGCGCCTGCGGCCCCCGGAGGACCGGGCGGCATGGGCGGAATGTACTAACCGCGCCGTCTCTGACGAGAGCGGACGGCATTACCGGGCGGCAGAGGCTGAGGTCAGGCTCTGCCGCCCGTTTCGTCGTGGGACGGCAAGAGTGCCGGCCACGCGTGTTGGTCGCGCGTAGGGGCACGTTCCGAAGCCCGATGGTTCGGGATCGGGATGTCGTGCCCCTACAAAAGCGCCGAAAGAGAGTTGCCTGAAGGGGCACGATTTCCGAGTTCCAGGATGCCCCGGCGGCAGAGCCGGGACGAGTGGGTTATGATTGCGGGGGACGCGGCGGCAGTGCACGAGCGGCAATGAGATGAATCAGAACGAAAGTCCATTCTGCACGGTGGAAGAGGCGCTGGAAGAAATCCGGCAGGGGCGGATGATCGTCCTTGTGGACGACGCCGACCGGGAAAACGAAGGCGACCTGTGCATGGGCGCTGAAAAGGCGACGCCGGAGGCCATCAACTTCATGGCGCGGTACGGGCGGGGCCTGATCTGCCTTTCGCTGACGGAAGAACGCTGCGAAGAACTGAACCTGGCGATGATGGTGGCGCAGAACACGTCCACACTGGGGACGGCGTTCTGTGAGTCGATCGAGGCGCGGCGCGGCGTGACGACGGGGATCAGCGCGGCGGACCGGGCGACGACGATATTGACGGCGATCGATCCAAAAACGCGGCCGGCGGATCTGGCGCGGCCGGGGCACGTGTTTCCGCTGCAAGCCAAGCGCGGGGGCGTGCTGGTGCGCGCGGGGCAAACGGAAGCGTCGGTGGACCTGGCGCGCGCCGCGGGGCTAGTTCCCGCGGGCGTGATCTGCGAAATCATGAACGACGACGGAACGATGGCGCGCGTCCCGGAGCTGGTCGAATTCTGCCGGCTGCACGAGCTGAAACTGCTGACCGTGGCTGACCTGATCCGCCACCGCATGCGGCACGAACGGCACATGCGGCGCGTGGCGGAGGGCGTGCTGCCCACGCGCTACGGTGAATTTCGCATGATTGTGTACACCAGCGAGGCGGACGAGGAACTGCACGTAGCGCTCGTGCGCGGCGAACTGGAGGGTCCGGAAGCTTTAGAACCTCCACTGGTCCGGCTGCACTCACACTGCCTGACGGGTGAAGCGTTTGGCTCGACGGCGTGCGACTGCCGCGAGCTGATCGACCGGTCGCTCGAGCGCATCGCTCAGGAAGACCGCGGGGTGTTTGTGTACCTGCATCACCGCGGACGCGGATTCGGAATCGATACGGCCGGAGCGGCGGAGGGGCAAATGCCGCGGCTGCGCTACCACTCGCGCGGGCAGCTCGATGAAGACCTGGACCGGCAGCGGCTGGTGCAGCGGGAAAGCGGGATCGGCGTGCAAATCCTGCTGGACCTGGGACTGACGAAGGTGCGCGTGCTGACCAATCATCCGCGCAAAGTGGTGGCGCTGGACGGGTACGGGCTGACCATCGCAGCGCAGGTGCCGATTCCGATGGACAAACCTGAGACCCGCAAACCAACGCACCAACATTTGTGAGAGCCGCCGGAGAAATCCTTCGCGATTTATTGCTGCTCGGTGTGGTTGCCGCCTGCCTGTGGCTGTTCCCCAAGACGGTGCTGGCGATCGAAGGCGTGTGCGGGCTGGGCACGCTGGCATTGTTCCTCGTCGAGCGTCACATGCGATAGTAGGGCCCACGGCCGAAAAATCTTTGACCGTGGCTACCGGGGATTCCCCACAAAAACATAAGGCCGGATACGGTCGAGCGCACGGCGAGTGATGCGCGGGATGGCGAGTAAATCCTCTGGGCGACGAATCGGGCCGCTCTGCTCGCGAAAGCGGAGAATCTCAGCGGCGGTTGCGGGGCCGATACCGGGTAGCTGCTCGAGTTCGGCGGCGGTGGCCGTGTTCAGGTCGATGGGGTGGTCGGGGTGCTTGTGGAAGCGGTCGGCGACGGAATCGGGCCAACCCGCGAGCGAGTCGGAGATGCGGCCGGCGGCGCCGGGCTTCATCCACAAAGCAACAGCAAGATAAATCGCGATGGCCGTGAGAATGGCGACGAGCCGGACATGGTTCCGGGCGCGGGGCCACGAATCTGATCTGGGCGCCATCACAGGCCGAGCACGAAGCGGGCAAGGTCGGAGGCGATTTCCGCGGCGGCGCCGCCGCCCGGCCCTCCATTCCTGACGTAGCAGACGACGGTATAGCGTGCGGGACCGTCGTGGTCAAAGACCAGTCCAGCAAAAATCCCGTCGTAAGGGTGAGAATCGGCCGGGCCAGTGCCGGTCTTACCACCCATTTTCCATTCAGGGCCCAGGCGATCGCGGATACCTTTGGAACTCCCAATAGCGACGGCGTCGAGCATTGCAACCTCAAGCTGATCGGCAGTTGTGCGGCTCATCAAATTGCTAGGAACAGAAGTCGTGTGGAGCGAAGATAGAACCATGACGCCCGTTTTTCCGATGGCGCACAGAAATCCTGAAAGCTGTTCGAGAGAAACAGTGATGTCTGTCTCGCCGATGGAAAGCGAGGATGCCCAATCGGCGTCGCTGGTCTGCGCGGTTAGAGATACGCAGGCGGGCATAGAGAGTGGCCGCCCAGGTTTTCCGCTGCCGCACAGGGGAAACCCGAAACGGGCGAGATCGCCGAGAACTGCGTCCGAACCGATCGAACGTCTCAGAAGCAGCGCCAACTGACGGCCGGGCTCGTCGCGGCCCTGGACGAGCAATTCGTGGATATTCGGAGCGTTCTTGCGAAATTGCGGATCGATGCTGTCTTCATGTTCCAGCCACGAGGCCGCGAGCATCAGCTTCACCGTCGAAAGCGGAAGGATGGAGGCATGGGGAAGCGCGGGCTGGGGGCGAACACCTCCGCCCGGCTGCGAGGCGGTGCCAGCGAATGCCACGGTCTTGCCAGTATGCACATTCTGCATGATGGCAACACCGACGAGCGCGCGAGCGAGGAGCAGCCGAACAATTTCTTCGTTTGCTGCCGGGCAGACAACTCCTTTCTTCAAAGCGGAGGCACAGGGCGAAGATGCAGGAAAGCGTTCCTGCCGCGTGCGATAGGCGAGCGCGTCGGCGGCAAGCAAGGAGGCGCAGCTGAACAGAACGCCACCGAGCAGGAGAGAGCCGGCGCGCAGGAAATCAATCCGAGGAGAGGAGTTTGCCGTGGGCATCGAACACCTGAACATCGCCGAACAGGCGGGCCTGCGCTTCGATCTGGTCGGCATCGCCGGCGAGAACGATCTGCGCGTTGGCAGAATCGAAATGGGAGCGTGCGGCGGCAAGCACGTCCTCTAGTGTGAGCGCGCGGATGCGGTCGCGATACGTCTCCAGGTAGTCTTCCGGCAGCTCGTAGAGATGGAGAGTGGCGAGCTGGCCGGCGAGTCCGTCGAGCGTGGCGATGCCGAGCGAAAAGACTCCGCTCACGTAGGCCTGGGCATCGGCGAGCTCGTCGGCGCGGACGGGAAGCGCGCGGATGCGGTCCAGCTCGTAGAAGATTTCGGCGAGGGAAGGAGCGACGACCTCGTTGCGCACCGCGGCATGAACGCTGAAATAGCCGTGGCGGCGAAGGGCTGTGAGCCCGCTGTGGGCGCTGTAGGTGTATCCCTTCTGCTCGCGGATGTTGGCGACCAGCCGCGAATGGAACGCGCCACCGTAGATGGCGCTGGCGAGCGTGAGCCGCAGCCAATCGGGGTGCTCGCGAGTGATGGCGAGATTTCCCAGGACGATCTGGGTCTGCACGGCGCCGGGCACGTGGACGAGCGCGACGTGGCGGCCGAAGTGGGAGGGGAGCGGAGTCTCCTCCGGCTGCTCAACATCCGGGCCAGACCAACCCTCAAAGGCGCGCTCGAGCTGCTCAACGAGACGCGGAGGCGAAAAATCCCCGACGGCGAGCAGAAAGGCATTGGCCGGTGAATAGTGCGCGCGATGGAAGTCGAGAATCATCGGGCGGGTGAGCGCCTCGACCTGCGCCTCACTGGGAGCAATGACGGCATAGGGATGGCCGCCGAAGAGCACGCTGCGGAAGCGTTCGAGGGCGAGAAAATCGGGCGAAGCACGGTTGAGGCGCACGGCTTCAAGCGAATTGCGACGCTCGCGCTCGAACAGCGCGGCCGGGAAAGCGGGATTACGCGCGAGATCAGCGACGAGGGCAGAAAGCCCGGCAGAAAATTCAGAGAGGCCGCCGGCGGAGAGCCAGCTCGCGTCGGCGCCAGCGCCAGCGCCGAGATCGGCACCGATGCGGCGAAGTTCGTCGTCGATGGCGCGCTCGTCGCGCGTATCCGTGCCGGTGCGCAACAGGGCGCAGGTGAGTCCGGCGACGCCGCGATCGCCGGGAAATTCCATCGCGGCGCCGCTGCGGACAAAAAGGTGGAGCGAGAACTTGGGAATGGTGTGGCGCTCAACGAGCCACACAGGGATTCCGCATCGCAGGCGCGCGTGGGTGCGCTCGGGCCAAACCACGCGGCTTTCCGGCGCGAGGGGCGGAACGAGGGGCGAAAGCGCGGCTTCGATTTCAGCGGGCATGGCAGGCGTCCTCAACCGGCCGCGGCCTGCGGCACTTTGGCGACGGGAAGGCGCAGGACGATGGAGCGATTCTCGCGCCGGAACACGCGCCCAGCGGCGGCCTGGATTTCCTCCGGGGTCAGGCGCAGAAATCCGTCGAGGGCCGTATTGATGAGGCCAGGATCCCCATCGAAGAGCGTGAAGCAGGCGAGATAGTGCATGAGGCCGAAGCGGGGAACCTGGCTGCCGAGGCCGCCTTCAAGAGCGGAATAGTAATCGGAGCGCAGCTTGACCTTGATTTCTTCCAGCTCCGCGGGCGGCAGAGGGCGCTCGCGTAGTTCGCTGAGCACCTGTTCGAAGGCCTCAATCGTCTGCTCAGGAGAGAATTCCGGCTTGTAGAGGATGCGCGTGACCATCTGCATCGGGCCGTTGTAGTCGAAGACATCGCCCATGGGATAGTGAATTCCACCCGCGACCTCCAGAGCCAATTGCCGTTCGAGGACGAGCGTGCGATAGAGGCGGCCGGCACGGCCCGCATGGAGAGCGCGGTCGGCCAGCGCGAGTGCGCACCATTCGGGCGAGCGGCGCGGCGGGACATGGAAGCCGATGGCCATGGCGGGCAGCGTGCCCAGTTTTTCCCGGACCTGGCCGCGGCGTTCCTCGGTCTGCGGCGGCTCGGCGACGTCCGCTTTGGGCAGAGGAGCACCGGCGGGGATGGTGCTGAAATGCTTTTCGGCGAGAGCGAAGCCCGCAGCAGGCTCGACGTCACCGACGAGAAGAAGAACTGCATTCCCGGGCGTGTAGTAGGTGCGGAAAAAGGCCTGAACGTCGGCGAGCGTGGCGGCGTCGAGATCCTGAAAATCCCCGTAGAAGTTGTGAGCGTTGGCCCAGTTGCGGTTGGCGATGGGGGGGAGATCGAGCCAGGGGAATCCGCCGTAGGGCTGGTTGAAGACGTTCATGCGGACTTCCTCTTTCACCACGTCGCGCTGGTTGCGGAGGTTTTCGTCGTCCACGCGAAGGGAGCGCATGCGGTCGGCTTCGAGCCAGAGGACGCGGTCGAGGGCGTTGGAAGGAACAGACTCGAAATAATTGGTGACGTCGTAGAGCGTGGAGCCGTTCAAAATGCCGCCGGAAGAATTTACGAGGCGGATGTGGACCATCTTGCCGGCGTTTTCCGAGCCCTGAAACATCATGTGTTCGAAAAGATGGGCGAAACCGCTGCGACCGCGAGGCTCGAGGCGGAAGCCGATGTTGTAGTACACGCCTACGGTAACCACGGGAGCGGTGCGGTCGGGAGAGATGACCACGCGAAGGCCGTTGGCCAGTGTCCGCATCTCGACGGGAAGTTGCAATTGCTGCACTCGTTCCTCCTCCGATGCACGATTGCGAATCACGCGCTGCCCGCGGCGCGCTGCTGTAACGCCGCTGCGACGGCCGGCATCACGGACTCGAGGCGCACGAGCACTTCCTCGGGCGCGGAAGCCAGGAGGCGAGCGGCCAGCCGCGTCATGCCGGCGTAGGCGGCACGGAACTCGGGCGGATAGTGAGCCAACGATTGCCAGTGCAGGCCGATGGTAGCGAAATCGCCGCGAGAAAGCGGCCCGGTCCAGGCGGAGCGAGGGCCCAGCACTTCCTGATTGTCGAGGACCTGGCGCGCCAAACGGAGCAGCGCGCGAGTGGCCTGGCGGCGTTTCATCCCCGCGGCCATGAGCAAATGCACGCCAGCCTCGAAGGAGGCGAGCACGTGGGCGGCGGCGAATGTACCCGCACAGTGATACTCGGCCTTTCGCGCGGCCTCGACGCGGGCGGCATCGCCGCCGAGGCTGCGAACCATGCGGCGAATCACGCGCAGGGCCTGCGCGTGACCCTCGATTCCGAACAACACTCCCTCAAGGCGGGGGCGCGTGCGAGAACCAAAGCTCTGCATCGGGTGGATGACGCCGGTCCAGGCGCCGCGAAGGGCAAGCGGCGCGAGCACGGCGGAGCTGAGCGCGCCGCTGGTGTGCACCACGATTTTGCGGCGCAAATCGTCCCCACAGGTGCGTTCGAGCTGGGAGGCAACCGCGGCCAGGACGTCGTCGGGCACGGCGAGGAGGATGATGCCGGCGTCGAGAACGCGCCGCGTAAGGCCTGCGCAGGGAGCGCCGCCGCGAATGGCGCGCACGGCGGCGCGAGCCGCGGGCATCCGCCGCGCAACGACGGCGCCGATGAGCCATCCCGCCTCGCGCAGCCGAGCACCGAGACCTCGAGCGACGCGACCGGCGCCGACAATGGCGATGGTGCGCTTGAGTGATTCGTCAGTGGCATTCATCTCGCGGCGCATCCCCCGTGCTATCCTGAATCGGGGCAGACATTATCCTGCAGGAACCAGATGGTTTGCAGGGCTGGAACTTGCACTCCTCCATTTTCCAAACCGGGCTCACGGCGCTGCTTGGCGCCATTGCATGCGCCTGGGTGATCCTAGCCATCGAAACCTTGCTGGGCATGCGCCGGCTGACAAGGATCTCGGAAGTGACGCCGCTACCGGATGCCTCACAGCCGCCGGTCTCGATACTGGTATCCGCCCGCGACGAGGCGGAGAAGATGCCCGCCGCGCTGCGCTCCATGCTCGCGCTGGATTATCCGGACTATCAAGTGGTCGCGGTGGACGACCGGTCGTGCGACGCGACGCCTCAGATTTTGCGCGAAATCTCGGCGGGCTGCAAACGGCTAACGACGCTGCGCGTGGACGAGCTGCCACCGAGCTGGCTGGGGAAACCGTACGGGCTGCAAACGGCTTACGAGCATTCAGCCGGCGAATGGCTTGTGTTCACAGATGCCGACGTG
Organism: Candidatus Acidiferrales bacterium; assembly: GCA_030037225.1. Lineage (GTDB taxonomy): Bacteria > Acidobacteriota > Terriglobia > Acidiferrales > UBA7541 > JOPF136. Next base: position 8,784 of record JASHRU010000387.1, read on the forward strand.
CGCTTCGAACCCAGCGTGCTGCGCCGCGCAGTGACGCTGGCATTGGAGCAGGGCTTTGATCACCTGACGTTGATACCGGGAATGGAAATGCACGGCTTTTGGGAGCGGACGGCGCTGAACTTTTTCGGGCTGGCAGTGCTTCTTTACTCTCGTCCCTGGACCGTGCCGGATCCCGCTTCGCGATGCTACATCGGCATCGGGGCATTCCAGCTCGTACGGCGGAGCGCGTACGAGAAAATTGGGACGCATCGGCGGCTGGCACTCGAGGTGGTGGACGACATGAAACTGGGCCGGCTGGTGAAAGAAGCGGGGCTGAAATCCGGTGCGGCTGTGGCGGATGACCTGCTGGAAATCCGCTGGCATTCCGGTATCGCCAACATCATCCGCGGGACGGAAAAGAACTTTTTCGCGACTGCGGGGTTTCGAACGGGCTTTGCCCTGGCGCAGTTTTCAGCAGTCTTTGTCCTGAATGCATTGCCTTTTCTCGTGTTGCCGTTTGTCAACGGATGGGCCCTGGGTTTCGCCGCCGCAGCAGCAGGTACCGCAGTGATGGTAAGCGGAACGTCAGCGGTCCGTGGCCGCGGCTCGCCGCTGTACGGTCTCACGCATCCCCTGGGGGCGCTCCTGTTCGTCTATATGGGCCTGAGGTCGATGGCGATCACGCTGTGGCAGCGGGGCATCTACTGGCGGGACACATTTTATCCGCTCGATGAGCTGCGACGCGGTGCCGTGTGAGCGCGCAGCGACCATCTCAATCATGCGATTCATGCTTCCCTTTCTGATTGCAGCCGCGATTGCCGGCGCACGGCATGCCGTACCCCTACAGGCGATAGCCGCGGTGGAGGCGGCAACGCAGGCCGCGCCTTCCGCACAGGCCACCGCGCCGTCTCCCTCTCCGGCCGCGCCCGTGAAGCGGCTGGTACGAAACTTTCATGCGGGCGAGGAGCTGCACTATCGCGTGCGGCTGACCGTGCGGAACGAGGTGGAAAAACCGGACCCGGCACAAACCAGTGCGGCCGCCGCGACAACTCCTGCGCCGAATTGGGCGGAAGTACAGCTTGCCTGGGTAGTTTCCGAACGCGTCGAGAGCGTAACGCCGGAGGGCTCGGCGCGAATCGAGGAGCAGCTCGAGAAGTTCAGCGCGCCTGCGCACAGCCGATCGTCGGGCGCGAAAGACGACGAGGCGGCAACGCTTGCAGGCGCGCTGGGCCCTGTGCTTACCGAGTGGGCGCGAGACCGCATTCTCGAATTCCGCGTGGGCCCGAACGGTCTGGCCAGCGAAATCAGCGGGGATGGAGCGCCGACGATTGACGAATCGAAGCCGCTGCTCCTGACGCTGTGGCTGAACCATGCGCTGCGCCCCCAGGTGACGCTTCCGGCCCGTCCCGTGCGTCCCGGCGAATCGTGGCAGGAGCCACGGCGGATCCGCGTGGCGGGATGGATGGACGTGCACGCGGAGGAAAAGGACGAGTGGCTCGAAGCCGTCGACGCTGAAGGAGCCGCAGTGCGGCTGCGCGCGGCGCAGAAAATCTCGGGAAGATTGCTCGAGAACGCGTCAAGCGCTCCTCCGCGCGCGGGTGAGGAGGAGGGGGAACGGAGGCCTTTTCCACGCGCGAGCAATAAGACAGAAACATTTCAGGCCGAATCGCTGAGCACCATCGCGCTCGACGACGGACGGGTGCTCGCCGCATCCCGCTCGGCACAGAGGGAGATTGTGGAGGAGCTGCCACCGACGCAAGGGACGACGCTGCCGCGGCGATCCCGGGCAACTCTCTCGGTCCAGGTGGAAATCGAACCGTGTGTGGGAACGGAATGCAATGAGGGCACTCATCGCTAGCATCGGGCTGTGGGCCGCGCTGCCGATGTGCGTCGCTGGTCAACAGGCGAAGACGAGCGCCGCGCAACCAGCTTTGGCCGACGCCGCCGGCCACCCGCCGGTTGTGCTCACGCCGCACTACACTCCCGGTGACACACTTCGGTATCAGGTGTCGCTGCGCTCGCGGACAAAAAGCCTGGTAGGCGGCGCGGTGGAAAACCCGGAGGGCGCCAGCGAGCTGGGCATTTCTGTCGGTCTGACGCTGCATTTGGAAGTGCTCAGTCCAATTCCGGTAGCTGTGGCCCCTACGACATCACAGGCAAAAGAGGCCGGGCGTCCGCCGCTGCGGCTGCGCGCCACCTACGAGCGCGTGGTGGCAGAACTGCTGGGCGACTCCTACGATCCCGCCGCGGTGAAACTGCTCGCTCCCTACAAGGACCTGGAGGGCCGCTCCTTTGAGTTCCAACTCGGCCCGCACGGCGAAGTGGAGTACATGAAAGGTCTCGAGGAGCTGGTCGGGGACGCGCGGGCGATGGAAGCTGCTCGGAGTTGGTTTGAGCAGCTCGGCGCGGGGCTCGGGGCGCCGGTGACGGGCGTCGCTCCCGGCCAGACGTGGGAGCAGAAGCGGGCGGTGCCGGGCGCTCCGCTCGATGGGACGGAGCTCGAGTCCAAGTCCACGTATCTGCGGGACGAGCCGTGCGACGCCGAGAAGCCGGACGGCGAGCAATGCGCGGTGGTGCTGATGCGATTCGCGCTGGGGCAAAAACCGGGGGAGAAGAACGCCACGCCCGAGGAGTTCCGGAAGAGAGGGCTGCGCACCTCCGGGGAGTGGACGAGCCAGGGCGAGAGCCTGGTGTACGTCTCGCTGCGCACGGGGCGGACGGTGAGCGTGACACAGACGAGCGAAGAGTGGATGGACCTGAACATCCGGCGTGAAAGCGGGGGAATGCCGTTTCGCTACGCGGGGCGCGCGCAGAATGAGACGCACCTGCTTTTGCTGGATGAAAAGCCCGCGAGGCAGTGAGCCAAAGCGTTGAAGGCGCCCGCTACGACCGAGTGGAAGAGCCGGCGGCGAATGGCGAGCCGTCTGTAGCGGGCGCAAGGCCAACCCGGAAGCCAGCTATGTCTTCATCGAGAATATTCGAATAAATCACGAAGAGTCCGACGGCCCCGTTGAGCACCATGCTCACCACAAACCTGGCGACGGGCACCCATTTAACTGAGATCGCGCCGACAGCGAAGAGAAAAGCACCCAGAGGAATGTTTGCCGCGATCGAAAGAAGAACGAGATAAATCAGTGACCGCCATGTGTAGGTCCACCAGATCCTGGTTGTGCGCCGCCGAGTGGGTTCCAGCTCCGGGCCGACGCCAGCAGCGGCAGCGGGAGAGAGGATGACGCGAAAGCCCCGAAAGCGCTTGCGCACAACGTAGTGCATGACGAAGTAGGCGGCGATAAAAGTGAGAACGTAGGCGCTTGCCGTAACAATTGCCGTGCGCGCCCCTGAAGTGAGCAGGCCATTCCTAGACAGAATTTCGGCAACGTCTCCGACTGCAAGGACAAGCAGCACGCCGATCACCGAGGTACGCCAGTAAAGTGCCCACCAGATGCGCAGGCCGTGGCCCAGAGTCGGCTGAATATAGGAATCGTACGGGCTCCGCGAATCGCGGGCAGCAGTCTGGCCGGTAATCGAAGGCAGGGTACCCATGAGATGGGTGGATTCTGGCGCCGGTTAAAAATCCTGTCAACTAACCAGAGAAGATAAGAGACCTGGTTTGGACGGCGGACACCGCCCCCTCGTCCTGCTCCCGGATTCCCATAGACGATTGGCGGCCGGGGTATAATAGCGCGATGCGCGCGGCATTTCCGAGCGCGCTGTAGCCATGCCCTTCAAATTAATGAGCAACTACGAAGCGCGGGGCGACCAGCCGGAAGCCATCGCCACACTTTCGCACGGAGTGGAAGCCGGCGACCGGCACCAGGTGCTGCTGGGGGTGACGGGCTCGGGCAAAACGTTCACGATGGCGAAAATCATCGAGCAGACGCAGCGTGCGACCCTGGTGCTCGCACACAACAAGACGCTGGCGGCGCAGCTCTACCACGAATTCCGGCACTTTTTCCCGTACAACGCGGTGGAATATTTCGTGAGCTACTACGACTACTACCAGCCGGAGGCGTACGTGCCGGCCTCCGACACGTACATCGAAAAAGAGGCGACGATCAACGACGAACTGGACAAGCTGCGGATGAGCGCCACGCGGTCGCTTTTCGAACGGCGCGACGTGGTGATTGTGGCTTCGGTCTCCTGCATCTACGGCATCGGTTCGCCGGACGCGTATTACGCGATGCTGCTGACGCTGGAGAAAGGGCAGACGATCGCGCGGGAGCAAATCCTGCGCAAACTGGTGGAAATCGAATACGAGCGCACGGAGGAAATGCGGCGCGGCTCGTTCCGCGTGCGCGGCGACACAATCGACATCCTCCCCGCCTATGACGACTTCGCCTACCGGATCGAGCTGTGGGGCGACCATGTGGATTCGCTGCGGCAAGTGGATCCGCTGACGGGGCGGGTGCGGCCGGGGACGGAGGACCTTGCGCGCGTCACCATTTTTCCGAGGACGCACTACGTTTTGCCGGAGGCGCAGAAGAACCGCGCCATCGAGACGATTCTCGAGGAGCTGGAATGGTGGAAGGCAGAGCTGGAAAAACAGGGGAAATTCATCGAAGCGCAGCGCGTGACGCAGCGCACGATGTTCGACGTGGAAATGATGCGCACGATCGGCTATTGCCACGGTGTGGAGAATTACTCGCGACACATGTCGGGCCGGCTGCCGGGCGAGGCGCCGCCGACTTTGCTCGATTACATGCCGGAGGATTACCTGCTATTCATCGACGAGTCGCACCAAACGGTGCCGCAGCTTCACGGCATGTACCACGGCGACCGCTCGCGAAAGCAGACGCTGGTGGAACACGGTTTCCGCATGCCGTCGGCGCTGGACAACCGGCCGCTGACGTTTGAGGAATTCGACCATCGCACGAACCAGATCATTTACGTTTCCGCGACGCCGGCGGCGTACGAACTGACGAAAGCGGGCGGAGTGGTGGCGGAACAGTTGATCCGGCCGACGGGGCTGCTGGACCCGGAGGTGGAAGTGCGTCCGGTGCGCGGACAGGTGGACGACCTGCTGGAAGAGATCCGGAAGCGGTCGGAGCGGAACGAACGCGTGCTGGTGACGACGCTGACCAAACGGATGGCGGAGGATCTGGCGCAGTACTTCACGGAAATCAGTGTGCGCTGCCGCTACCTGCATTCCGAAGTGGAGACGCTGGAGCGGGTGCGCATCCTGCGGGACCTGCGGCGGGGCGAGTTCGACGTGCTGATTGGAATCAACCTGCTACGCGAAGGGCTGGATTTGCCGGAGGTATCGCTGGTGGCGATTCTCGACGCGGACAAAGAGGGCTACCTGCGCAGCGCGACGGCGTTGATCCAAACGATGGGACGCGCGTCGCGGCACGTGAGCGGAAAAGCGATCCTGTACGCCGACCGGATGACGGGCTCGATGCAGCAGGCCATTGACGAAACCAACCGCCGGCGGGCGAAACAAACGGCCTACAACGCGGAGCACGGCATCACGCCGCAGAGCATCGTGAAGAGCGTGGACATGCAACTAGCCGCCGTGGTGGAAGCCGATTACGTGACGGTGCCGATCGACGCGCCGGAGCTGGACACGATCGCGGACGAGGCCGCGCTGCAGCAGGCCATCACGCAGCTCGAGACGCAAATGCGCGAGGCGGCGGCGAAATTCGAGTTCGAACGCGCGGCGCAAATCCGCGACCGCGTCCGGGCGCTAAAACAAAAGAGCCTGAGTGAACTCTTCTCGCTGCCGATCGAGGCCGGCGCAGCGGCGGGAGCCGCGGCAGGCCAAACCAGCGCGGCCGCGCCAGAACCAATAGCGGCGAATGCGGGCGCAGCGCCGAAGCGCAACCGGCGCAAACGCATGTGACCGGCCTGGCGTGCTGAGGCGAGTTATTCGGCGAAATGGCGGCTAGGGCTGCGGCGGCGCGACTTGGGGTGCAGCGAGCGTTCCAGTGACGCGAATCGCGCGGGCAGAGGCGGGGACCGTTGTGGGATCAGTGCGAGTGAGGCCGCTCGAGACCTCGAGATTGAGTTCGCCCCTGTAGTTCACATTCCCCTCCCCTTCCAGGGCCCGCGCCGGCAGATCGAGCGCCAGACGGCCGAGAAGGATCCGCCCGTTCGAAATGGTGAAATCACCCGAGGCGGACGAAATGGTGGTTCGGCCGGGCTGGAGCCGACGCATGCTAATGCTGGCGGGAAGATCAAGCGTAAGCAGGGCGCCCGAGCGCACCTCGGCGTGTCCTGCGCCGGTGAGGCTGGCCAGAAGCGCGTCGCGAGTCCATCCGGAGGCGGTCAGTTGCAGACGACCGGCGGCATTTCCGGCGCAGCATTCGCGCGTGGAAACAGCCAGGGCCACGAGAGGAGCGACGTTGACGCCGTCGAACTCGGCTCGCACGGTGTAACGCGGCTGCTCGCCGAAAATGGCGCGGAAGTCGCCGCGTACGCGCCCGCCATATGCGCCGGCGACCACGTCTTCGAGCGAGATTTGCCGTTCTCCGATGGAGAGATGGCCCGTGAGGCGCCCGAACTCGAGACGGCTGACCTCCAACAAGCTTGTCGATAGCGAGCCATTTCCACGAAGCCAGCCGGGCCAACGGGGCGATTCCAGCGCAAGTGTGGCCGCGGCCTGGGCGGGAAGAATGCGCGAGAGCAGGCTGGAATCGCCGGGCGGCTGATTCGAGAATCCGCGGATCACCAGGGCCGGGTTCAATCGATCCGCGGTAAGGGCGAAATCCCAGGGCCCGGCGAGCGTCGCGGCACCGAGCGTTCCCGACCACACAGCGCCGAAGGCTTTGACTGCAGCAATCTCGATATGCCGGTGCCCGGAGAGAAAATCCAGGCGCGCTCTGCCGACGGCGATGGGGCTGCGCAGGAGATCGCCGGAGAGAGTGATGTTTTGCAGGGTTACTGTTCCCGCGGTCGCCGCGCGCCAGGGGCGCGCCGTGCCCTTCCAGGCCAGCCTGGCAGATGCGCTGCCCTCCGCGCGCAGAGGATTCGAGCCTGAAGAAAGGCCGAGCGCGGCAACGGCCGCGGAGAATTCGGCGAGATGTGCTGTTCCACCCGTAAGCTCCAGTTCGAAGGGAATGCCTGTTGTCCAAGCCGCGTGGCCAGCGAGCCGAATGCCGGCGTCCCCCGCCCCACCGGCCAGTTCGGTGTCCACCAGCCGCGCGCCACCGGCATCCGCCCCAAGCACGGCGCGGCGGATTTCGATGGGCCGATTTTCGCCTGGGATGTTCAGGCGCGCGCCGCTGGTGGCGAGCGTCCCGTGCACGATGCTGAGAGGCCAGCCTTCGAGAGCAACGTCGGCGCCCAGGTATCCCTCCATAGAGGTTCCCGGGCGCACACCGGGATGAAACGCGCGATACCACGCCAACACGTCGTCCAGATGGATGCCGCCGGAAATCAAGCGCAGCGACGCTTGCGAATTGTCGCCCAGCCGGAATTTGCCGGCAGCGCCGAGCCTTGACCGGCGCGCCTCCAGGACAATATCGTGCAGGACCCACTCGCGGCGGTCTGCAGAGCCCGCCGCAGCTAGCGACAGATTGACTGCGGGCTGCCCGGCCTGGAGCGGCAGGTCCCACCGGTGCACATCGGCGAGCCGGACTCGGGCGGTAATTGTCCATGCCGGCTCCTTCAATCGTTCTGCCGGCGACAGCGAGCTCGCCACGGACGGCGACACAGGAACGGCATCCGCGCGGCGGAATTGGCCAGTCAGCGAAGCCTCCAGCGAGCCGCGGACGCCGAAGTCGTTGCCGGCAGTCAACCGCAGTGCATCGGGGAGCGAGACCCTGTTCCATTCAAGAGCAAAATCAACCGGCTGAGCCGCCGGGGAGACACCGGCGGTGGAAAAAACGGCGATGGGGAAGGTCCCCGCGAAGTGGAGCGTGCCCGCATCCTGGAGGGTAACGCCTGCACGGAGCGGTTGGGCTTCGAAATTGAGATTCCAACGGCCATCGGGCGAGGGAGAAATCTGCCCGTTCACGCCGGCCAGGGCAAACGGCAGTTTGTCCGCGCCCCGTTTGAAGTTGATTCTGCCGTTGCTGATGGAGATGGAGGCCACGGAAGCTGAGCGAGAGGCCGAGCCGCTCGCCGCGGAACCGCGCGGAGGCGCGGCCCAGGCCTCGAAGTTCCATTGAGCATCGGCGGTACGCACCAGATTCAGGCTGGGACGATCAAAGCTGTAGCGCGAAAACTCCAAACGGCCACGCAACAGGGCCGGCCAGCGAGGAGCGGCCGAGAGCCGGTCTGCGCGCAGCACAAATTCGCTGCCGAATCTCGGGTCTTCTCCCACGGTGATGTAGTGGGCTTCGAGCCGCAGCCCGCTCCAAACGCTTACGCCGAAGTGGCCCACTTCCACCGGCCGGCCGAGCACGCGCTCCAGCCGCACGCGCAACGCCGCGTGCACACGAGGCACAAGCAGCAACAGCGACACGCCGCCCTGGACCGTCAAGAGGGCGGCGAGGACGTACGCCAGTCGCCGCAATCGAAGCCGCGTGCGAGCCATCTTAGTTCGAGTCCGCTCCGGAGCTGAGAGAACGCAGAGATTTTACGCGTTCTCGATGATACGAGAGGCCGGAAAACGCTCAATGGACAAGGTGAAACATGCGGCTCCAGCGCGTCCGGGAGGGAAAATGGAGCAGCAGGTCCACAATGCTGGTGGCACCGCTCGAAAGGGATTGATCGGGGGCCTCGTCCGCTTCGGAATTCACGGACCAGTAAATGAACATAGGACGGCCCATGATGGAATCTTCGTCCACGAAGCCCCAGTAACGGCTGTCCCAGCTCCTCTCGCGATTGTCGCCCATGGCGAAGTACTTGTGCGCCGGGACGGTGAGTTCGCCATTGTGAATGAACTGAAACATCTCGGCGCGCCATTCCTTCTCGACCATGCTCGCCGGGATGTAGCCGTTCGGGCCGGGCGCGGGCGGAAAATTGTCGCCATAAGGTTCCGAAGCGCCATCCGGACGGTAGGCGTACGGCTCGGTCAGCAGGCGGCCGTTGATGTAAACGAGCTGGTCCACGATGCGAATACGATCGCCGGGGAGGCCGATCGCGCGCTTCACGTAGTTCGTGTGATCGGCAAACGGAAACTTGAAGACGATGATGTCGCCCCGGCGGATGGGCCGATAGGGAAGCACCCGCTCGAACCATTCGCCCTGCCCGCCGAAAATGAATTTGTTGACCAAGAGATGGTCTCCCACCAGGAGCGTGGGCTCCATGGAGGGCGTGGGAATCCGGTAGGCCTGAAGAATAAAGCTGGTGAAGTAAAGCGCCAGGATGACAGTGACAAGAAGCGACTCCGCATATTCGAGAATGATCGAAGGGCGGGGAGCGGTTTGCGGCTCCGCCGTTTTCGCCGGATGATGGACCACGGCCTGTTCCGCCACCGTCTTCCTCAGCTCCCGTTTGCGGAAATCTTTTCGAGAGACTCCAAAGCGAGGCGCGCAGCTTCCAATTCGGCCTGCTTTTTTGAACGGCCATCCGCACAAGACAGCGGCCTGCCTCCCATCCAGAACTCTACGTGAAACGTCCGCTGGTGTTCCGGTCCCGAGGCGCTCGCCAGCCGGTATTCTCCGGGATCGAGATGCAGCTCGCGCAGCCGTTCCTGCAATGCCGTTTTCGCGTCCGGCTCGCCAAGCAAGCCCAGCCCATCTGCCAGCGCCGGCTCCCACAGAGTCCGCAGGACAAATTCACCGGCAGCCGCGGAACCGCCGTCGCGGTAGATGGCGGCGACGACGGCTTCGTAGGCGTCGGCGAGAAGCTTGGGCTTCTCGCGGCCACCGGTGCGATCTTCCCCGGGGCCGAGCTGCAAGAACCGGCCCAGCTCGAGCCGCCGCGCGACAGAGGAGAGCATTTTTGCGCTTACCAGATGCGCCTTCGCGCGATTTAAGCGGCCCAGGCTCCAGCCTGAAAAAACGGCAGTGAGCCGGTCTGTGATCACCAGGCCCAGCACGGAATCGCCGAGCAGTTCGAGTTGCTCGTTCGATTGCTGGACGCCGGAACCGCGGGATTCTCCGTGGCGGGAGCTGTGGGTCATGGCCAGCTCGAGCCCGGAGGAATCGCGAAAGGTGTAGCCCAGCCGGTGTTGGAGCTCCGCGAATTCGCCCTCATGCATAGAAGACCGCGGGTTCTTAGGGCTTGGCGGGCGCGGGCGAGGCCGCGGCCTTCTTGGCTTGCTCCTGGCCGCTCTTGCAGCGATCCTGCCATTGCCACGGATCCTGGGCGCACCTGTCAAACGCAGCTCCTGCGTCGGAGAATTTCTGAAGCTTCATTTCTCCGGTACCGAGCAGGAAAAAAAGAAGCGGCTCGGGGGCGGGATCGAGCTTGGAGGACTGGTCAAATTCCTCGACGTAGCTGGCCACATTGCCGCGCATGTACGCCACGAGCCCCAGTCCATAGTGAGCCATGCCGAGCCTCTGGTTCTTGGAGGTGGCATACTGCTCGTCGGTGAGACCCTCCGGCTTCGGCGCGGCGTTGGCCACCTCGATGGCATGCTTTGCGAACCGTTCGGCCTCTCCCAGCTTCTGTTCGAAGTCCAGCGAGTTGGGAGTGACGACGCGCGGAAGTATCGTGCTTACCAGCGCCAGCACGTCTGCGTTGTCCGGGTTTTCCACAATGGCCTTCTCGCCGGTCGTTATGGCATTGGCCGCCTGATTTACTCCCAGGTAGGCGTTCACGAGCCGGAAATACACGCTGGAACGGTATAAGCTCGTCGGATATTTACCGAGAAATGTCTCTCCCGCTGTGATGATTTCCTTGCTCTGCGGTGTGGTCAGTGCCGCAAAGGCCTTGATGTCGTCGTCTTCCTCCTTGCTGATGGGCGGCTTATCAGGAGTCGCAGAGGTCGCAGGGGTCGCAGGGGACGCCGAGGTAGCGGGTTTTGCGGCCTGGGACTGCTCCTGTGATTGGCTGGATTGCCCGGCCGCGCCTGCCCCCGACAATGGACTGCAGAGCAGCAAGCCCATCAGGCCGAGCGCGACTGCAGGAATATCTGTTCGGAATACGAGATTTATCTTTTTGTTCATTCCCCTCTCCACGAAGCGAAATCCACCGCCGTTCGCCGGCCTCATGAAGGCCTTTGCCACTGAATCAGGGAGACTTCCCCTTGGGAGCCGTCGCTGCCAGCCCCCTCTCCGCCGCGGCGCGCGCACCCGGGGGCGCGCCGGTGACAGCAAGTGCTGCACGATATTCTACCGCGGACTGCTCCTTGCGCCCTCGCTGTTCGTAGATGCGGCCCAGCCAAACGTGAGCCCAAGCCAACGTGCCCGGGTCGGGCGCAAAGCCCTTCTGCGCACCGCCGGAGGGTTCCTCGCCGAGGCCTGTTGCCTGAGTCGCGGCAGAGGGGTTCGAAAGCTCGGCGACTACCTGCTCGAGCAGAGCGCGTCCGCGGTCCACCTCGCCATCCACGATTACGGACACGGCCAGGCCGTACTGTGCCCGCGGAACATTGGGGTATTTTTCCAGAACGCGCTGGAAGGTAGCGCGGGCACTATGCGTGTCCTTCTCGGCGAGCTGACTTTCTCCTTCCACGAGCCATTCCTCGAGCTCACTCACCTGCACCTCGCGGCGTGGAGGAGCGGCCTCGCGCGCTTCAACGGGCTGGGGCGACTGTGTCTCCGCGGGGGCAAACTGCATGCCGGCCAGCCGCCTCGCTTCTGCATTGAGATCAATCTTTTGAATCAGCCTTGCGTAATAGTCGTTGAGATTCTCTTCGCCCTTCTCGTAAACCTCCAGCCCGTTGTACACGGGGCGGATAAGGACGAACCCGTCGGCCTCCGCACTGCTCAACGCAGCTTGCGCCTGAACCGCGGGCAAATGTTGAATCCGCAGCTCCACCGCTCTGACCAGGCACTCGTCGGCCAGGGCCTCGATATCGTCCCGGTACTCGGTGGGCAAGCGGGGCGCTCGCGAAGCGACGTCCAGGAGCGCTTTGCGTCCGGCAAGCGGCGGGTGGTGCGCCAGCGCCAAATTGTCCAAAAGGAAATGCAGCAGAGCGTGACGGGTTTCGTCCTTTGCGGACGCGCGCGTCGGATCGATGACCAGCTCGTAGCGGCCGCGATAAATCCGGAAGTTGCTGCGGGGACCGACCAAAGGCTCGACGTACACCGTGAAGGTCCGCTCGGCGGAGGGCCGAAGAATTTGCCGCGTGTAGCCGCTTTCGAGCAGCATCAGATCGGCGACGACGCGCTCCATCTCCCCCGCGGGCCGCTGATAGAGCGGCCGCACGCGCGAATAGAGCTGCTCGATATTGTCCTCGCGATAGTAGGCGGCAAGCAAATCGGTGAATCCCTCAAGTGCGGCCGCATCGGGAGGAATGTCTTCTTGTTCGACCACGAATTGGAAACGCGGCGGCGCCGAGATGACCAACCCGTAGGAGACGTATCGCGAGAGCGTGGCGCCGGGATCCTCGAGCTCATGGTTGCGATAGAATTCGCGAAGAGCGTCCACAGCCGGGCCGCTTTGTTTCGAGATTTCGCGCCGGACCGCCGCCTCGAGCTGCGTCGACGAACCTTCCGGAACGCCGGATTCGTATCCACCCACGCGCGCTGCGCACAGGGCCGCAAACAATTGCGGGCTCTGCTGAACGGAAACGGGGGAAATGACCTCCTGCCGCGGCACCAGCGGCGATTCCTGCGGCACGCCCGGCGGAGCCAGCGTCACGATCCCCAGCAAAAGTCCAAACGTACAAGGTGCGCGGCGGATGGAGCTTCCTCCCAAAATGAAGTCTGCTTCCCGCGGCGGGCAGGCCCGAGCGACTTTTCCAATCTACCCGGGCGCCCTGCAGTGAGTCAACCACCCTGCAACAGCTCTCGCGAATGTCCGGGAATGAGACGCGAGGCAATCTCGAAGGGATGCTCGCGCGGGTCGCGGGTTGAAATCTCAAAAAACTGCGCCGCTAGGAGCGTTTCTTCGCACGGATGAAGGCGCTGATGAATTTGCCTTCGACTTGAGCGGCGATCTCCTCGACATCGAGGCCGGCACCGGAGAAAAACTGACGCGCGTCTTTCAGGTCGTATGCCCGGGTTGGTTCGATTTCGATATCCTCGAATCCCGCGGCAGCGAGCTTTTCGCGGTAGGCCAAGTCGCTCAGCGCGCCTGCGATACAGCCCACCCACAACTCCATACTGCGGCGAATCTCGCGGGGCACATCGCCGCGCACGACCACGTCGGAGATAGCCAGGCGGCCGCCGGGCTTGAGCACACGGAAGGCTTCGCGCAGGACGCGGTCTTTGTCCGCGGAGAGATTGATTACGCAGTTTGAGACGATCACGTCTACGCTGCACCCCGGCAGCGGGATGTTTTCCATTTCGCCCTTGAGAAATTCCACGTTGGTCAGACCGGACTTGCGCTTGTTCTCCTCGGCGAGAGCCAGCATTTCGTCCGTCATGTCGAGCCCGTAGGCTTTGCCGGTGGGGCCGACGCGGCGCGCGGAGAGAAGAACGTCGATTCCTCCGCCGGAACCAAGATCCAGCACGGTTTCTCCCGGCGCAAGTTGCGCCAGCGCCGTGGGGTTTCCGCAGCCGAGAGAGGCTCGCACGGCATTTTCCGGGACCGAGGAGGCCTCGGATTCGCTATAGATATTCGAGGAGACCGGGTCGCAACCGCAGGTGGCGGAGGCGGGACTCGAGCCGCAGCACGCCGTGCCGCCCGCATTAATCACGCGCTTCGCGGCAGCAGCGTACTTCGCTTTGACGACCTCATTGACGTTTTCCGAACTCATTTGGGTCTCTTCCCCGCAGCAGGCCGGGGTTTCCAGCGGAGCTTCGGCGGCTTGGACACCCCGCTATCGCAGCATTTCTCTGTTAAGAATTCAACCAAATCGCATACCGAAACGAGCCGTGGGGAGTAGCGGATGGAGCGCCCGTCCTTACGCGGCTCTACGAGCTCGGATGCGGCCAACACGTTGAGATGGAATGAGAGAGTAGGGCCGGGAAGATGAAGTTGGCGGGCAATCCGGCCTGCGGGTAGCCCCAGAGGAGCGTAGCGGACGAGCAGTCGGAAGATTTCCAGACGCGTTTGCTGGGCCAATGCGGCGAGGGTATCGACGGCTTTCGACGTATTCATATTTCCGGAACGATGGAAATATAGAGGAAGTGAAAGCGGCTGTCAATCACTTCGATGAGGAGCGCAGCCTCCCACGGCGGTCTGCATCGGGGATCAGCCCTTTACGTGGTATTCGTCGAACCGGACCAGCACGCGCCCCGCCGTCGGCCGGCCGAAGCTCAACTGTGGCTGGAAATGCGAGAAGAGCAGGATGTGGTCGAGCTGACGCAGCGTGTCGCGGCCGGGCGTGCCGGAAAGCACCTCGTAGCTCACCGCCTGTCCCTGCGCATTGATGGTGAACTCGACGAGATCCACGTCGGAACCGATGTCGGGAATGTGCTGCCGGCCAGCAGAGGCAGGCAGCGCTGAGAGCATCTCGAGACGCGCAGGCTGAATCACGGGGATGGGCTGATCGTTCGGAACGGCACCGAGGGGAACGCCCAACAGCAGGCTGTGCAGCACAACGGCGTAGAACATGAGCGACATGGCCACGCCACCCGTAGCCGGCACAGCCAGGGGTTCGAGGATGTCTTCGAGCATGCGAGTGGCCGCTCGACGCACGCGGTGCCAAACGGAGTCCCGACGCGCTTGATCGACCGCCAGCCGGATTCGAAGCGAAAGGTCCGGCGGGGGTGCGGGAGGCTCCGCACGGACCAGCAGCGCAGCCATGCGCGAATAGCCTTCGAGCTGGCTGCGGCATTCGACGCATCCCGGCAGGTGCTGCGCGATCATCATGTGATCGCGCGTGGAAAGAGCGCCATCCAAGTAGCCGGGAAGATTGCGACGGACTGCTCGGCAGGTCATGGTTCGTCTCCCGCCATTTCGCCGGCGATGATTCCGGCGGAATTCGCGCCCGCTCCCGCGTTTCCCAATTCGGCCTCGAGCAACTCCTTCAACGTGCGGCGTCCGCGGAGAATGCGTGACTTCACGGTGCCGATGGAAATATCCAGCACTTCGGCGATCTCCTCATACGAAAGGCCTTCGAGGTCTCGCAGCACCACGGCGCCGCGAAACGCCTGCGGCAACCGCGCAAGCGCTCGCCGGACGGCCTGTTGCGTTTCGCGCGCGGCGCAGGCTTCAAATGGACCGGACTCCGCTCCGGCGCCCAGGGCTTCGTCGCCCATCCCGCTGGCTTCGTACGAGGTTTCCTTGGATTGGTGACGCCGCCACCAGCGCCTTTGGTTGAGCCCCTCACGGATGGCGATGCGGTAGAGCCAGGTCTTTAGAGAACTGCCGCCTCGAAAACCGCGGATTCCGCGAAAGGCTTTCAGGAAAACTTCCTGAGCGGTGTCGGCCGCGTCGGCGGGATTTCCGAGCATCTGGCAGAGGAGCCGGAAGAGCGGCCCGTGAAAGTGTTGGATTAGAGCCTCGAAGGCGGCCGGAGAGCCGGATTGCAGCTCGGTGACCACCTCGGCTTCGTCCCGCCCCCAGGTAAGGGCTTGTGCCATCTGGGCCATGACGCTCAATTCCTCGCCAAGAACCTCGGACTGCGGGGCCCTGTCTCCCGCCCTTAAATCCGTCATGCGGGGCGTGAGCTCCGAATCTGCTCCACGTGGATTAGACACCGTAGTGGCCTGCCGAGTTCCCGGCCCGAGGGCCCCTTGCCTGGCGCGGGCTTGCTGGAGCGAAGGCCGCTATTGCCACACGGTCTCCATCCTTGGTCTAAGATTAGCACCAAGCCCCGTGGCGTTGCCTGGCAGGGGCCGGGGAGGGCGTGAGCGGCGGAACTGGTGTAGTGGACAGGAGTGTCTAGATGCTCTGGCTTTATACGCGTGGACCCACCGGTAATCGCACGAAACAAAGGCGGCTGCAAATATCGCGCATTTCGCGTGGTGTACAATTCCGCACCGCAACAGGCTCGAAAGCCCATTCTGGGAGAATCTAAAAATGGCCCAGCAGAGTTTGGAAGATTTGCTCAGGAGCGTCGGGAGCGCGGTGACGCTGCTCCGCAATTCGAAGATTGGCGCATACGTGTATCCCGTGGTGCCCTCGGAATTTTCAAACTGGCGCGACGAGCAGCGGTCCTGGAGGGAGACGGCTGCCCTTTACGACCAGTCGCACCACATGGCAAACCTCTACATCGAAGGTCCGGACGCGCTAAAACTCCTCTCCAAGCTCGGGACCAACAGCTTCGAGAAATTCCCGGTAAACCGGGCCAAACAGTTTGCTCCGTGCAGTTATGACGGTTATGTGATCGGCGACGGGATCCTGTTTCATTTGGAAGAGAACCGGTACGTTTTCGTGGGGCGCGCGCCGGCCACCAACTGGATCCAATTTCACGCCGAGACGGGCGGTTACAAGGTGAAGCTCGAACGGGACGACCGTTCTCCGTCGAACCCCAAGGGCAAAGCCGTGGTGCGCACCTGTTACCGGTTCCAAATTCAAGGGCCGAAAGCCCCGCAGATTATCGAAAAGCTGAACGGCGGGACGGCTCCGGAGATCAAGTTTTTCACTATGGGCACCGTCCGAATCGCGGGGCGCCAGGTGCGCGCCTTGCGGCACGGGATGGCCGGAGCGCCGGGACTGGAAGTTTGGGGACCGTATGAGGAGCGCGAGGAAATTCGCGCCGCCATCGTCGACGCCGGACGGGAATTCGGCCTGTGTGAGGTGGGCGCGCGGGCCTATGCGACAAATACGCTCGAGTCTGGCTGGATTCCTTCACCTCTTCCCGCAGTCTATACGGGCGAAGATATGAAGGCATTCCGGGAGTGGTCTCCTGCCACGGCCTACGAAGGCTCCGGGTCGCTGGGGGGCAGCTTCGTTTCCAAGAACATCGAAGACTATTACATGACGCCGTACGAGCTGGGATACGGGCCGTTCGTGAAGTTCGATCACGACTTCATTGGTCGCCAAGCGCTGGAGCAAATGGCCGTCAGGGAACATCGGAGAAAGGTGACGTTTGCCTGGAACTCCGATGACGTTGTCAGGGTCTTCCGTTCCTTGCTCGAGCCGGGCGAGATCTACAAGTACATTGACCTGCCGCTTTCCAATTACACCTCCGCGTCGTATGACCAGGTTTTGCACGACGGTAAACTGGCCGGCCTTTCGATGTACAGCGGCTACAGCTACAACGAACGGTCGATGCTCTCGCTCGGCGTGGTGGATCCTGACGTCGAGATCGGAAGCGAGGTCACGATCGTGTGGGGCGAAGAGAACGGCGGAACACAGAAGACCACG
>JASHRU010000388.1 GCA_030037225.1 Candidatus Acidiferrales bacterium
GCTGGCGCCGTTTGCGCAGGCGTTGAATGGACATCCCCTAAATTTTCTGGTGCGGCCGGTGGAGAACCGGCGGGTGAATGCGATGGTGGACCGCTACCGCTGCCTGGCAGGCAACCGGACGATCAATAAGAACGAGGCGGTACGGGAGATGCTGCGCATCCTGCGGGAGAACGGCGACGTGGGCGTGCTGATGGACGTGAACAGTTCACTCGAAGAGGGAGTGTTCGTGCCGTTTTTCGGAGTGCCGGCGTGCACGTCGAGCGGAGTGGCACGGATCGCGCTGCGGACGGACTGCGCGGTGATGCCAGGATACGTGTATTGGAGCGAGGCGGAGAAACGCTATCACTTGCAGCTCGATCCGGCGATTCCACTCGTGCGGACGGGTGATGCGGAAGCAGATGTGGTGGCGAATACGGCGCGGTATGTGAAGGTGTTTGAAGAGTACGCGCGGCGGTATCCGGACCAGTGGTTGTGGGTGCATAAACGGTGGAAGACGAGGCCGCCGGGCGAGGCGCCGCTGTATCCGTTCTAGCGGCGCGGCCTTGCAGGAAGCGGGGAGGATGTAATGATGACGGCGCAGGAATTGGCGAAACGATTGAATCTGGTGCTGGAGGGGGATCCGGCGGCATCGGTGGAAGGGGTGGCGGCGCCGGAGCGGGCGGACCGGAAGGATTTGATTTTCGTGGAGGCGGCGAAGCACGCGCCCAGGGCGGCGCGGTCGCAGGCGCGCTGCGTGATCGTGCCACACGACGTTCATCTGGCGGAGAAGACGCTGCTGCGGGCCGCGAATCCTAAATTGGCATTTGCGCAGGCAGCCGCTGTGCTGTGCGATCCACAGCGAGTGGCGGCGCGGGGTGTGCATGCGACGGCGGTGATCGGTCCGAAGGTGAAGATGGGCAAAGACGTGGCGATTGGTCCGTATGCGGTGATTGACGAGGGCGCGGAAATCGGGGCAGAGAGCCAAATCGGTCCATTCTGCTGCGTGGGGCGCGGCGCGGTAGTGGGAACAGGCTGTACGTTTTATCCGCACGTGGTGATTTATCCGGGAGTGCATCTAGGACGGAATGTGGTGCTGCATGCGGGCGTGGTGGTGGGCGGGGACGGGTTCGGCTACGTTTCGGGCGAGGGGCGGCACTGGAAGTTTCCGCAGATCGGGCGGGCGCAAATCGGAGACGAGGTGGAAATCGGCTGTAACAGTTGCGTGGACCGAGCGGCGCTGGAAGAAACGCGGATAGGAGCCGGAACGAAGGTGGACAACCTGGTGCAAATCGGCCACAACGTGCACATCGGCGAGGGCGGACTAATCGCAGCGCAGGCGGGACTGGCGGGAAGTGCGGTGGTGGGGCGGCAGGTGGTAATCGGGGGGCAGGTGGGGATTGCCGACCACGTGCGGATTGAAGATGGAGCGATTATTGGGGCGCAGGCGGGGATTCCGACGGGGAAGAGAATTGCGGCCGGTGAACCGGTGTGGGGGACGCCGGCGCGGCCGATACGGAAATACCTGGAGCAGCTCGCGTGGCTGGGAAGGCTGAGCGAGGTGGGAGAGCAGCTTCTGCGGTTGGCAGGGACGGAAAGAGAGTAGCTCAGGTGTGAATTCGGACATGCCACGATACCTCGTGATCGGCGGGCACGCGCGAGGGGTAGGGAAAACCGCGCTCGTGGTGGATATCATCCGGGCGTTTCCAGAGGCTAGCTGGACAGTGGTGAAAGTGAGCCCGCACGGGCATAAGGGGCGGTCGGGGAAGTCGTCCACGGGGAAGGCGAGGGCCGCGGCTCCGAGAATTGTGCTTCAGGAAGAGAAAGAAAGGGCTGGGCGGTCGGGAAGCTCACGGGTGCTTGCCGCAGGAGCGAGGCGCTCGTTCTGGCTGCGGACGCCGGAGGGGTCCATCGTGGAAGGGACGCGGAAGCTGCGCCCGAAGCTGCAAGGGTCGGAATATGTGGTGTTCGAGAGCAACGCCGTGCTGGAGGTGGTAGGGCCGCACCTCTACCTGATGGTCCTGGATCCTGCGAAAGGGGATTTTAAGGAATCGGCGCAGAGGAATCTGGAGCGCGTGGACGCCTTCGTGACCCGGGGGCCGCTAGCCGGGGCGCGGTGGAAAGGGGTTTCTAACCGGCTGCTGGAATCGAGGCCGGTGTTCCAGCAACGCCCGGGAGAGCCTGTGCCAGAGGGATTGCTGGTGTTGATTCGAAACAGCTTATTTCGGGCTGTGCATCCTCCGACAACCTGAATGCATCTTCCGGGTTGACCGCAGTGGCCAAGGCTGGGATAATTTTTGTGACAGGGGAGACGGAGGCTCAGCTACCATGGCTGTAGGAGCTTCCGAGGGGGAACCTACAATCCCCTGTAATTGCTGACCCTCTTTGAAACGCGGTTCGGGAGGTCCTGAAGTGACCAGACCGACGCGCTGAGGGGAATCCTTAATCCGAGGGCGACAAATCTACACGAGATGACAGCGAACCAGAGTTTTAGTTGGAACTCGCATTCGGCCGGCGCCGCGGCCCCAGCTCCTGCAAGGCTCCCCTCTCTCGAAGAGCGGCTCAATCAGAGCATCTCTCGGGCGGTGGACTGGCTGCTGGCCTCGCAGGCGCCGGAAGGCTTTTGGCTGGGCGAGTTGGAAGCGGATACAACGCTCGAATCCGACTACATCTTGTACCTGCACGTGATAGGGAAGTTCGACCTCGAGCGGGTGGAAAAGCTGGCGCAATACATCCGGCGGCACCAGTTGGCGGACGGGGGCTGGAATATTTACGCAAACGGGCCCTCGGAGCTGAATGCGACGGTAAAGGCCTACCTGGGGCTGAAACTAGCGGGAGATTCACCGGACCTGCCGCACATGTTGCTGGCGCGGAAGCGCGTGCACGAACTGGGCGGGCTGGAGTCGATCAATTCGTTTGAGCGGTTTTACCTGGCGCTAGTGGGAGCGGCGGACTGGGGCATGGTGCCGGCGATGCCGCCGGAGCTGCTGGTGCTTCCGAGCTGGTTCTACGTAAACCTATACGAAATCTCGTCGTGGTCGCGGGGCATCCTGGTTCCGATGGCCATTCTCTACGCCCTGCGCCCGTCGTGGCATATACCGGAGAGCGCGAAGCTGGACGAGTTGTTCCGGGAGCCAGAGCATCGCTACCGGGCTTTTGCCTGGGATACGCGGGTGGTGACCTGGAAGAACTTTTTCCTGCTGGCGGACCGGGTGATGAAATTCATCGAGCAGTTGCCCTGGAAGCCGCTGCGGAAGCACGCGTTGCGGGCGGCCGAAGAGTGGATGATGACCCACCTGGAGCGCAGCGAGGGGTTGGCGGCGATTTATCCGGCGATGATGAACTCGATTTACGCGCTGATGGCGCTGGGCTACGGGCCGGACGACCCGATGACGAAGCGGGAGATCGCCGAGCTGGCGAAGTTCGAGATTGAAGACAACGGGATGATCCGGTTACAGCCGTGCGTCTCGCCGGTGTGGGACACGGCGATCGCCATGGTGGCGCTGGAAGAGGCAGGATTGCCGCCAAACCACCCGGCACTGGTCCGGGCGGCGTCGTGGATGCTGGACCAACAGATTCTGGGTTCGGGAGACTGGCAGGTAAAGAATGCGGGAGTGGAAGCGGGCGGATGGGCGTTCGAATTCCGCAACGACCACTACCCGGACGTGGACGATACGGCGTTCATCCTAATGGCCTTGCAGCGTGTGGACTTCCCGGACAGGGCGCGTATGGAAGCGGCACTGCGGCGGGGGCTGAACTGGGTCGTCTCGATGCAAAATAAGGATGGCGGGTGGGGCGCGTTCGATAAGGACAACGACTGCCGGCTGCTGACTCACGTTCCGTTTGCCGACCACAACGCCATGATCGATCCGGCGACGGCAGACGTGACCGCGCGGGTGTGCGAATGCCTGGCGCGGATGGGCTGGTCGGCGTCGCATCCCGTGATGAAGCGTGCTCTGCACTTCCTGCAGGGGGACCAGTGCGAGGACGGCTCGTGGTTTGGCCGCTGGGGTGTGAATTACGTGTACGGGACGAGCGGCGTGCTGCGAGCGCTCGAACCGATGGGACTGGCGCGGCAGCCGTACGCGCTGCGGGGCGTGCAGTGGTTGAAATCGATGCAGCAGGCGAACGGGGGGTTTGGGGAATCCATCGCCTCGTATGACGAGCCGGAGCAGAAGGGCAAAGGGGCGGTGACGGCGTCGCAGACCTCCTGGGGGCTGATTGGACTGCTGGCTTCGGCGGGGCCGCTGGACCGCTCGGCGGAGCGGGCGCTCGAGTTCCTGCTGACGACGCAGACGCCAGAGGGCACGTGGGAGGAATCGGAGTTCACTGGGACGGGATTTCCGAAGGTGTTTTACCTGAAATACCACCTCTACCGGCACAATTTCCCGCTCTACGGCTTGGCGAGGTACCGGAACATGGTATCGGGGACGGGGGAATACCGCTCGATGTTGATTTCGCCGGAGTCACTGGAGGCCTGGAGAGCGGAACGGCGGAAGGCGGGCCGGCGGCGTGCGCAGACGCTGAACGGAAACGGCCGCACGGCACATGGCCAGACAAACGGACAGGCAAAGGCTGGAACGAACGGCAATAATGGGAACGGGACTGCGCGGGGCATGGCGCGGGCGGCATGGAACGCAGCGGCGCTGAAATATCGAAACGGCAACGGCGCGCGGGGCACGAACGGCATCGAACATACGGAGCCGAAGGACCGCCGAGGGGGATCATGAGATTTCCGCTGAAATTGACGGCAAAGCTGACCGGATACATCGCCGGGAAGCGCTTCCGCCGGGAAGATAAGTTTCCGCTGGTGATGATGCTGGAGCCGCTGCACGCGTGCAATCTGACCTGCACGGGCTGCGGGCGCATCCGTGAATACAAATCGACCATCGACGAAATGCTGACAGTGGAGCAATGCCTGGCGGCGGCGGAGGAGTGCGGCGCGCCGGTGGTTTCGATTTGCGGCGGCGAGCCGATGATTTATCCAGAGATCGGGCGGCTGACACGGGAACTGCTGGACCGCGGGAGACACATCTACCTCTGCACGAACGGGATGTTCATCCGCAAGCGGCTGAACGAGTTCCAGCCGACTTCGAGCTTCTTCTGGAACGTGCATCTGGACGGGATGGAGCGGAACCACGATCTGGCAGTGGAACGCGACGGCGTTTTCCGTGAAGCGATCGACGGGATCAAGGCGGCGAAGGCGGCGGGTTTCCTGGTTTGCTCGAACACCACGATCTACCGCGAGACGGATTTACACGAGATCGCCGATCTTTACGAGTATCTGTGTGAGCTGGGCGTAGACGGCCACATGATCTCGCCGGCCTATTCGTACGCCGCGGTGCAGACGCGGGAAATCTTCATGGACCGGGAGATGATCCGCGAGAAGTTCCGCCTGGCCTGCGATCTACTGGAAAAATACAATCTGATGACTTCGCCGATTTACCTGGAGTATCTGCGGGGCGAGCGCGAACTGATGTGTACCGCGTGGGGGAATCCGACGTACAACCCGCGAGGCTGGAAAGGCCCGTGCTACCTGATGACGGACACGCATCACGCGAGTTTCGATGAATTTCTATCGAAGACGCCGTGGGAGAAGTACGGGCGCGGGCGCGATCCGCGATGCGCGGATTGCATGGTGCACGTGGGATACGAGCCGTCGGCGGTGCTGGGCTCGCACCGGAAGTTCGGAGACAACTGGAAGATGCTGCAATGGCAGGTCTCCGGAAAGATGAACGGGGAGCGGGGCAGGACGCGCGGAAACGGCAACGGGCACGGCAATGGCCACGGAAACGGACGCCCGCAGCCGATGGCCGCGCCGCCTCCGCCCAAACAGGCCTACCAGGACGGCAACTTCAACATTTTATGACCACGCTGGTCACCGGGGCCACGGGCTTCGTGGGCAGCCATGTTGCACGGCTGCTGGCGGAGCGGGGCGAAGCTGTGCGCGCACTGGTGCGGCCAACGAGCCGGGTGGACATGCTGGAGGGCATCCGCTGCGAGCGCGTGACCGGCGACCTGTGCGATCCCAACTCCCTGGGTGACGCGCTGGAAGGCGTGCGCCGGGTGTTCCACGTGGCGGCGGATTACCGGCTGTGGGCGCGCGACCCCGGGGAAATCTACGCAAGCAACGTGGAAGGAACCCGGAACCTGCTGGTGATCGCGCGGCAATCCGGCGTCGAACAGTTTATCTACACGAGCACGGTGGCCACGATCGCGGTGCCGACCGAAGACGGGAGTCCCGCGGACGAAAACACGCCGGCAAGCCTGCAGCAGATGATCGGGCATTACAAACGGTCGA
>JASHRU010000389.1 GCA_030037225.1 Candidatus Acidiferrales bacterium
GCTCTCGAAAACGCGGGTTACACGTTCGCAAAAAAAATCTCGCACACGGCGGACAGCCAGGACCAGCGGCACCGCATGGTGCCGGGCTCGCGGCCATTGCTGACGCTTGCGGACACGCGCGAGGCGGATGCCGTGATGCCGATGCTGATCCGCGGCAACGCGCGCGCCCGCGAGGCATACGAGAGAGCGCTGGCCGACGCCTGGCGCGCGAAGAACGAGCTGGTCGACCGCGGCGTCTCGCGCGAGGACACGCTCTATCTGTTGCCGAACGCGAAGGCAATCCGGCTGGTGGAGAGCGGCTCGCTGCTGCATCTGCTGCATAAATGGACGATGCGCACCTGTTTCAACGCGCAGGAAGAGATTTATCAGACGTCGATGGAAGAGCTGGAGCAGGTTCGCGCCGTGCATCCCGGGCTGGCGCGGTACATCGGGCCGCCGTGCCACCTGCGCGCCAACATCACCACGCCAATCTGCACGGAGGGCTCGCACTTCTGCGGCGTAAAGGTGTGGCAGGATTTTCCGAATACGGAGCGGCGCATTTAGCGGCCCTCGGCGATAGCAGGCGGGCTACGCGCGTCTGCTCCTGTGGCAACTTACGAGGGAAAAATCAGGGGATGTTCGATCCCCCGACGCAACGAACTCCCACGTCGTAGTTTCGGTATCGCGGATCAGAAGAATAGCGGGCCGAGACGCGGGCCATCGCGGGATTGTAATCCCAGGACCCGCCTCGCAGAACCCGGGAATCACCGCTATCCGGCCCCGCAGGATCCTTTGAGCGGCTGTAGCTGTAAAAGTTCGCGTCGTACCAATCGAACACCCATTCCCAGACGTTTCCCAGCATGTCGTACAGCCCAAATTTGTTTGCCCGTTTCTCCGCTACGTCATGCGTTCTGTTTCCGCTGTTCCTTTCGTACCACGCAATGTCGTCGAGATCGCCATACCAGGCTTCTGTGCTCCCTGCACGGGCCGCGTACTCCCACTCGGCTTCCGTGGGCAAGCGGCCTCCCGCCCACCGACAATACGCCTGGGCCTCTTCCCAATCGATCCGGACGATTGGCATGCTGTCGTTCGCCCACCCGGAGTTAAAGGTCGGGGCGTTCGGCATGTCGGTTCCCGTAGCAGCGGCAAAACGCTTGTACGCTCCTACGGTCACTTCCGTCTGTCCCATCCAGAACCCCTTGCTGATGGCCACCGAGTGCGCGCGTTTTTCATCGCCGTCACATTTACTGTCTTTGGGAGAGCAGCCCATCAGGAATGTTCCGGGGGGGATCCAGACATACTTCAGTCCATCCTTCGAATTCAGCCGGACTTCGCCGGGTTTGGGAGGCAAGGGAGTGGCCTGCTGCGTCGCCTGGTTTGCGCCGACGCGGAAACTCATGGTGAACGGAAGGCAGCCGACGAAAACCAGCGCCACAAGCCGCGCGGGGTTGGCTCGATTCGTGTGCATTGTTCAGACGACTCTCGGAGGGGAAGATGGCTGGCGAATCTTACCACTAGCTCCACGTGAAAGGCGGTCTTTAGGCGTTCGGAGCTCCTCTTCACAGGCTCCTGCATCTGTTCTATAGTCCGCTACCGACTCAAGAAATGCCGGCGCTTTCAGGGGGCTGATGCGCGCGTGTCCCAAATGCAAGAAGACGTATCCGGACGATACGGAGTTCTGCCCGCGCGATGGCACTGCCCTGCCTCGCGCCGGGGAGATTTCAGCGGCGGAACTCGAAGCGGGACTCGGGCGCCATTTTCATATTGTGCGGCGGCTGGGAGCCGGCGGAATGGGTACCGTTTATCTGGCCGAGCAGATTGCGGTGGGCAATCGCCCGGTCGCCCTTAAAGTTCTCCTCCGAAGGCTTCTGGACGACCCGGCATTTCTCCTGCGCTTCCAGAACGAGGCGGCCTCCACGGGGCGCATCCGCCATCCGAATGTGGTGACGATTTACGAGTCGGGCCAGTCCGACGACGGCTCGCCCTACATCGCCATGGAGTACCTGGAAGGCGAAACGCTGCGGCAGGTACTGGAGCGGCGGGGGGCGCTGCCGCTGGCGGAGTGCGCGGACATACTCCAGCAGGTGGCGCGCGGGCTGAACTCGGCGCACAAGCTGGCAATTCTTCATCGCGACCTGAAGCCCGACAATATTTTCCTTACGCGCTCAGAGGACGGAGACCAAGTGGTGAAGGTAGTGGACTTCGGCCTGGCCAAGATGCGGGAGTCCGCCGCGCATACGCTGACGGGTACGGTGCTCGGTACGCCCGTCTACATGTCACCCGAGCAGTGTTTAGGGATGAAAAGCGACGAACTCGACGCGCGCTCCGACGTCTATTCGCTGGGCGTGATCGTGTACGAACTGCTCACCGGTCGCGTCCCCTTCCGGAGCGAAACGCCCATCGGATATCTGCACAAGCACGTTTCGGAAGCGCCGCCGCCGCTCCGCGCTGCGGCCCCGGGCCTCGCCATTCCAGCGCAAGCAGAATTGGTATTGATGAAGGCGCTGGCCAAAGCGCGGGACCAGCGGCACGGTTCGGTATTGGAGTTTTCCCGCGAGTTCA
>JASHRU010000390.1 GCA_030037225.1 Candidatus Acidiferrales bacterium
ATCGCCGCGCTCGGACTCGTCGTGATGGTCACCGTCGGCGTCGGTATCGTACACAGCACCGTATTCGTCGCCGGCGTCACCGTCCCGCACGCCACCGTGACCGGCCCGATGAATCCTGTGTTCGGCGTAATCACCAGCGGGAAGATCGCCGACTCTCCGGGCGTCAGCGTGACCACCGCTCCGTTCCCTCCCAGCGCAGTGGGCTGAACGGTGAACGTGAACCCGGCGGCGGTCGTAGCTCCGACTCCCGTCAGCGGGATGCTGATCGGGCTGCCCACCAGGTTCGTTCCCGCGATGACCAGCGTGGCGTTCTCCGTCGCGCCTGCCGACGGGGTGAACGTCATGGTCACGGAGCAGGTCGTGGTTACCGCGCCGCCGTCGGTCGGACAGGTGGTCGTCGCCGGGACGATTACGAAGTCGTTCGGCCCCGCTCCCGTCCCCGGCATAATCGCGATGGAGGAGAGTTGCAGAGTGCCCGTCCCCGCCCCCACCGACAGCGTTACGGTCATGGGCGCGCTGGTCGTGCCCGGGGCCAAGGCCCCGAAGTTCACGCCCACCGCCGCGGTCGGCGCGAACGTGACCACCGGCAACGTGCCCGTTCCGGAGAGCATCGCCGTCTGCGGACTGCCCGGAGCATTGTCTGTGAGACTCAGCGTCGCAGTCTCCGCCACAGTCGTCGCTCCTGCGGCCGGCGTCGCCGTGGGCTTGAACACCAGGGTCACCGTGCAGCTTCCCTCTGGCGCCACCGGCGATGGTGCAGCCGGCGTACCCACCATGCAGGTGCCGCCGGTGACTGTAAAGTCTGTGTTGTTCGCCGGACTGGTGCCGGCCACCGAAATCGCCGTGAAATTCAGCGGAGCGGAGCCGGAGTTCGTCACCGTCACCGAGACCGTCCCGCTCGGCGTGCCGATGGGCACTGTGCCGAACGCCTGGCTGGCCAGCGCGCCCACCGTGGGCTGAGTCCCCGTTCCGCTGAGGGACACCGTCTGCATGGCCGGCGTGGCGTCATCCGTGAAAGTGAGTGTGGCGGTCTCCGAGCCCGCGATGGTGGGCGTGTAGCTCACGATCACCGTGCACGTCCCGCCGTTGGACGCCACCGGAGTGCCAAAGGCGCAGGTGCCTCCGGTGATAGTGAAATCCGCGTTGCCGGTGAGCACAGTAATAATCGGCGGGCCCATCAGATTCAGCGGAAAGACCCCAGTGTTGGTCAGCGTGACGGTCATCGGAGCGGCAGTCGTGCCCACTGGCACGTTGCCAAAGGGCACGGTGGCCGGAGTGGCGCTCGCCACGATTACGGCGGCAAGGCCGCTCACTTGGCGCACGCGGTAGTTCTCCGTGTCGGCAATCAGCAGATCGCCCTCAGAGTCGAAGGCGATGCCGGAGGGATAGTTCAACGCGGCCGAGATGGCAGGACCGCCATCGCCGTTGAAACCGGGTGGCTGATTAATATCCCCCGCGACGGTTTTGATATCGCCGGTCGACTCCACCACCTCACGGATGACCTGGTTGCAAAGCCCGCCGTCTGTGGCGAACGATCCGCAGTCGGAGAAAAAGATGTTTCCCGCGGCGTCCACGGCTACGCCGTACGGGCCGCTGGTAGTCGCGCTCACGGCAAGCCCGCCATCGCCCGTGTAGCCGAACTCGGTGGGCGTTCCGGCCACGGTACTGATGATCCCCGTTGCGGCCACGACCTTCCGGACCACAGCGTTTCCTCCATCGGCGATATACAGGTTTCCAGAGGTGTCCACCGCGACGGCGCTTGGATAGCTCAGTTCGGCGGCAGTGGCGGCGATGCCGTCGCCGTTGTAGCCGTAGGTATACAAAACTCCGGCGGCTATATTTATGTAGCCGGCCTGGTAGCCCGCGGGCGGCGTGCAGGCGATGGCGGGGTTGATGCAATACACAACGCGAATCACATCATCATACGCATCGCTGATATAGAGATTCCCGGAGGAATCGATGGCCAATCCCAGCGGATAGTCGACGTAAGCCTGATTCGCCGGACAGCCGTCGCCGGCATCGTCGATGGCGCCGTCGCAAATCTCGGAGTCGTATATTCCAGCCAGGATCTGGATCTGGCCGCTGCCGGCCGGAACCTCCCAAACGAGATCGTCTTCGCTGTCGGCAATGAACACATTTCCGGAAGCATCCACCAGCACGCCTCCGGGATAACAGAACGCGGAGCCCGTGATAGGCGGGTCACAGATGTCGTTATATACGGCGGGTGTTCCCGCGAAGGTGCTCAGATTCGTCGTAGCCCCGATCACCTCGCGAATCACCTGATTGTCGGTGTCGGCGATGTAAATGTCGCCGGCGGAATCCACGGAGACTGCTCCGGGGTAGTCCAATGCTCCGCTGGTCGCAGGGTACCCGTCGCCGCTAAAGAACTCGTAGGTGTTTCCAGCAACCGTATTGATTTCTCCCGCCGAGGTCCCGGCAGGGGGAGTGCAGGTAATCGATATATCGCCGCAATAAACTTCCCGGAGGACGTAGTTGTATTCGTCGGCGACGAGAACGTCGCCGGAACTGTCCACGATAACGCCCCGGGGATATTCAAATTGCGCGCTGGTGGCGGGACCGTCATCACCGGTATAGCCGGGGCCCAGGGCGTTGTCGCCTGCGATCGTCTGGATGGTTCCCGTCTGGGAGGAAATCTCACGGATGACGTAATTGAACGTGTCGGCGATGAAGATATTTCCGGCGCTGTCCAAATAGACGCCTTCGGGATAGTCGAGGGTGGCGCTCAAGGGCGAACCGCCGTCACCGCTGTAAGCACATTCTTGCCCAGCCTCTCCCGCAATGGCTTGAATGATTCCGGTTGCGACGACAATTTCGCGGACCATACAGTTTCCGGTGTCCGGGAGGTAGACGTTTCCGGAGGCATCGAGAGCGGGCTGGCCTGGACCGTACTCCCCGAACGTGGCGCTCGTGGCCGGGCATCCGTCACCCACTACGTCCGTGGCGTTCTCGCAAATCTCCGCGGCCCCTCCCGCTATCAGGTAGATGTCTCCCGCCACGAAGCCGGTAGGAGGTGTGCAGGCGATCGCGGGATTCGAGCAAGGCACCTCGCGGACCACTTCATTTCCTGAATCGGCGATATACATGTTTCCGTGAGGATCCACGACAACTCCGTAGGGCTCGCTGAGCAATGCACTGGTGGCGGGGCAACCGTCGCCATAGGCATCCGTGGCAGCTGCGCAGACGTTGCCCGCAAAGTTTCCGGCCACGCTGCTGATAACGCCGGCGGCGTTCACCTTCCAAACGAGGTTGTCACCGAAGTCGGCGAAGTAAACGTTTCCCTGAGAATCGACCCAGAGGCCCTCGGGGGTGGCGATGGTCGCGCTGGTGGCCGGGCCGCCATCGCCGGCGTAGCCGTAAACGCCATTGCCCGCAAAGATGGTGAGCGTTCCAGCCGGACTAATTTTGAAGACGAAGCCTTCGTTGTAAACGGCGACGTAGAGGTTTCCCGCCGCGTCGTAGCCCATCCCGTACGGGCCATTGAGGTTAGCTGAAAGCTGGGGCAGATTGTTGGGGCCGCCGCCGGCGACGGTGCTGATGGTGCCGACCTGCGCTTGAGCGACAGGGGACAGGAGCGCCAGGCCGGCGAGCAGGACGAGCAACGCGGTCCATCGTGTGCGCGCGTTCATTGCGGCCTCCGCGGAGGCAAACGCCGGAGTGGTATGGCGCGTGCTACTTCATGAGCGCCCGCGGATTGAAGAGCAACCTGTAGCATCGGCCGCGCCCCTTTGCTCCAGCTCTGATACTCCGACCGCGAAATCACAAACTCTTTCTCCACGGTGGTCACTTGCCGCGGTTGCAAGGTCGTCCAGCCCGGGACCGGCGACGGTCTCCCCTGTGCATGCGCGTCGTGCAGGGAAAGGCGGGTGATGGAAACATTCTGGGACGTATTGTTGAGCAGGCGGATGTACAGCGAGACGCGCACCTGCGGGCCCAGGTCCGTTACCTGTTCGACCCGGTAGAAACCGGCGACCTCATAGCCATTCGCTTCGACCGTGGTTGCCCCCACCAGCAGCAACACCAGTGCCAAAGTGGAAAACCAAGACCAGCGCGCCATCGCATTACCTCCCGCCGCCCGGGTCTTCCGGGGAAGAAACAGGCGGCATGGGTCGTTCTAGCAGGGCGGGCACCGCAGCGAGACCGGAATCAGAGAAGACCCAAGGGACCGCGCAAGACGGAGAGTGCCTCAACCCCACGATGGACAGTGAGGATAGCCCGGCGAGGGCGGTTCAGCAAGAGATTAGATGGCCACGGAGTGTCCTAATTTGCAGGTGCGCGGGCTCGCGAAAAAGGTCCCAAGCGACGAACGGGACTTGGCACCGGAGAAAGTGGGACTATAATGCACCCATAACCTTCCCTGGGCCCTAAAGAGGAACGCAGCGCTATCGCGAAGGGAGCAGCTATGGCCCTGAGCATTGAACGGCGGACGGAGGGAGACGTGGTGATCCTGTCTCTAACCGGGCGGGCCACCATCGGGCCGGATACGGACCGGCTGAATGAGGCGCTGCGCAGGGAGCTGAGCGAGGGCACGCGGAGACTCGTGGTGAATCTGACCGCGGTCGTGCAGGTGGACAGTTCCGGGCTGGCTACGCTGGTGCGGAGCTTCGTCAGCATGGGGCGCGAGGGCGGAGTGATGCGGTTGGTGATCCCGCCGGGGCGCGTGCGCGAGGTGTTTGACGTTCTGCAACTCACCGGAGAAATGAGCGGCATGCCGGACGAAGGGTCGGCTCTGGACAGCTTCCGCTGAGTGGCGCGCGCGGCGGCTGTCTGCTAGCCTAGTGGCCTATGCCCTCGATAGTCATGGAAGCGGTGGAAACCGTTGCGGCGCTGGTAAAAGGGTTCAGCGTCACGTTCCGCACCATGCTGGGCAAAACGACCACGGAAGGCTATCCGGACGAGCCGGTGCACTTCATGCCGCGCTACCGCGGCATCCACGTGCTGCAACGCGACGAGCACGGGCTGGAGAAGTGCGTGGGGTGCTTCCTGTGCGCCGCAGCGTGCCCGGCGAACTGCATTTACATCGAAGCAGCGGAAAACACGGAGGCGCAGCGCATTTCCGCCGGTGAGCGTTACGCGAAGGTGTACAACATCGATTATTCGCGCTGCATCTTTTGCGGATACTGCGTGGAGGCCTGCCCGACGGACGCGATCACGCACGGGCACGGCTTCGAGCTGGCAACGTATAACATCAACTCGCTGCTTTACCGCAAAGAGCAATTGCTGGAACCCTGGCCGCCGCGCAAGGCTGCCGGGACGCAGTAAGACCCAGCCGAAGCGTCTCCCGCCCGGTTTGATCCGCAGCTTGCCGCCGCAGTGCCGGCTTATAAGACCTAATACTTCACGTAAACATAATAGGAGACCCCGTGGAGCCAAGGAAAATCAGGCCCGGCGACCGATGGCAACCGCGCCACTACGTTGCCGTCGGAGAGGCACCGTGGCGGGCCGGACTCACCGGTAGCGCCGCGACGGCGAGACCTACTGCGGGGTGGCTGACGGCCGCGAGGGAGAGCGCGCCGGGCGTGAACCCCGGCGGGTTAGCCGCCGCTCGGATCGCGCAGCCCGGCGGTGAGGTGCCGCATGCTCTCTAGCCAACGCCGCGGCGTTGCGCGCTGGTGGACCGGCTTCCGGCGGGCCATTCGCCCGGCCTTTCTCGGCGCCGCCCGTCCGGCCGGGCTGGAAGGTGAGAGATCCGCCGGAGCGACCTGCGCCGCGGATGAAATCGGCCAGCAGGCCTCGCGCTTTGTGCGATTCCGCGCCCCGGGACCCGTTGGAGTTCCCGGAAGCGTGAGGAGGAAGAGAGCGGCCCTCGAGCATCCAGCGGGCAAAAAGAGCCAAGGCCGACTCCTCCATCATTTGATCGAGGAGAACAGCAAGCTCCCGGCGGAGATTCGCAACGTGTTCCAGCTTGGACATTTCAAAGTAGCGCAGAGAAGTGCTCGAACATTCGCGAAGATAGTCCACCGGAGGTCCGTCAAAGTGAGTGGCCATAGCGAGTCCCCTGAGGATCGAGCCGTGGCAGCCCCGGCGCCACGTGCCGGGAGGGTAACACAGCCTAACTATTGTGCAAGTGGTATTTGCAGAGTGGGGAATACAAGGCTGGTGAATCAGTCCCACGCCTGTAGTTACTCCCGAGCTGCGGGGCGGACGTGACCGTCGATGTGCAGCGCGTGCAGTGGCGACCCGGAGGACCCCCCGGCCGCGCGGGAAGTGACACGATTTGGCCTCCTGGACGAGGACGATTCGCCCCTGTGGGGCCGGTGGAAGGAAGTTGAGGAAGAAGACCTGGACGTGGCGCCCGCTGAAAGGCTGATCCGGCGGGGACCACATTCGGGAGAGATCCAGGGAAGGCAGTAGGATTCCTGGACGCCGCATAATGCCCGTCCGATCCCGAGGGTTCGGGACGCGCGACGGGCTCGCCGGCGGCGTAAAACGCAGCGGCGCATCGAGCGCGCAGAGGTGTGTGTGTCCTGCCTGCGGCAGGCAGGCGCGTTCGCGGGGAGCAGGCCCATTTGCGGCGGGAAGTCCCCCTGAGGCCGGCAAGTTCGCGAGCGAGGTGCGGGAGAGTCTGGGTGAGGACGCGACATCCCATCTGTCTGGTTCCCGTGCATTGGACACAGCGCGAGGTGCATGCGCATTCCTGCTCGGACGGAAGCCATATTCACATTACGTATGCGGAGAAGCGCCAACTGATCGCCCAGGGAGTCGTCGATTACCTAGTCTATCCGCGGGTTCTGCGGTTGACACGCGTGATGCCGCTGCGCGGGCTTTCCGCGAAAACGGGCGAGTACCTGGCGATGCAGCTCTACGACGGAGCGGCCTGGGCGCGCACCATGCTGGCGCACATGCTGCGCAGCGCGTCAGGCTAGTGAGGGACTTCAGGTTTGATTTGCATTTCGGGGTCGTCCCTGCCTGCTGCAGCTTGTCCGCCGTGGCGGGGCAGGTTCTAGCGGTCGAATTTCCATTTGCGAGGCTCCCATGCCGGACTACAGCACAACTGCCGCACCTTTTACGATTGATACGGGCGACGTGGTGTACGCCTTCAACGGGGAGGCGCCCACGCCGCCGCAATCGAGCATTCAATTTGCCCTGCCTTCGTTCACCGGCGCGACAGCGGACCAGAGCCGGCAAATCTCCTGGCAGATCAGCTACGCCGCAGCGCCGACGGCGGTGAACGTGGTCTTGCAGTCGGCAGACCAGGACGCCGACGCGAACTACGCGACCGTGGACACGAGCACAAACGTCAACGGCGAGCGGCGGCAGGTCCTGGTGCGGGGACGCTTCGTGCGCGCGCGGCTGGTGAGCCAGTCGGGCGGCGGAGCGATTACGGTGACGGTCGCGGCGTAGAGAGGACGGGCTGAAAGCCTGTCCCACCAGGCTCAATGGCAAAGACCGGCACAGTGACATTCGACAATGTCTCGTCGCACGACCCGTTCGTCGTGCCGGTGGCCTGCCGCACGATCACGATTCGCGAGCAGGGGGCGGCAGGGACCACGCGCTACCAGGTGTTCGCGCCCTCGGCCACAGACACCGGATTCACGAAGCTCCAGGGCGAATCGACCATGCTGACGGCGTATCCTCCGGGCCAGCTCTTCCAGATCGGCGACATTCCCGCGTATTTCACCGTGCTCGACGTGGCCAGTGCGACGTTCAGCTTCATCTGTGAATGACCGAACAACGAAACCCGAAAATCGCGAGCCGTGAATTAGCGGAGCGGGCTCCCATCGTTTGTCTATTTGCGATTTTTCTTTTCCCAGATGCCGGCAATGATTGAGATTCGCAACACGGAGCAGCTCCAGCGCTGGCTGCTCGAATCCGGCCATCTGGCGCGATTGTGGGACCGCCCGCGGTTTTTCTTCGACGCGGAGGAGTTCGGGGCGGAGCTGGCCGGCGTGCGCGTGCAGTATCCGCAATTTAAGGACACGGAGGCCGAATCGCGGGCCGCACTGCGCCTGCTGGGAAAAGAGGAGGGCCGCGGGCGCGCCATCGTTCTGGGCGGTCCACGGCGCTGGACGCGCCGCGAGCGGATGTTCTTGCTCGCGGTTGTGGCGCTGGCAGCCGTGATCGCGCTGCTCCTGCTCGTACCGCGCGCGCGGGCGCAGGAATTGCCGCAGCACGGCGCAGGGCAGGAAATGTCCGCGGCGGCGTTCGAGCGCTACCGGTTCTGGAACGTGCTGTGGCAATCGGGGGGACAACCGGCCGGCGTGATCTGGCAATGGCAGCAGGGCGGGTCAGCCCTCCATACCTTTGCCGGCGGGTTCGGCGCGGTGAA
>JASHRU010000035.1 GCA_030037225.1 Candidatus Acidiferrales bacterium
TTCCTTGAAATTCAAGACCAGGGCCTCGAGATCGAACGCAAGGTCAATCCCAATCTTCTTCGCCTCTCCCGCGACACCGGCATCCCGCTCGTCGCCACCAACGACGCCCACTATCTCTCCCGCGACGACGCCCGCGCGCAAGATGTGCTCCTCTGCATCCAGACCGGCAAGACGGTCAGCGACGCCCACCGCATGCGCTTCGCCAACGATCAGTTCTATTTCAAAACCGCCGAGGAAATGTTCCGCGTCTTCCGCGAGCTGCCCGATGCGCTCGCCCGCACCGTCGAGATTGCCTCGCGCTGCCACGTCAAAATCGAGCCCGTGCACAATCCCTTCCCCGAATTCCGCGTCCCTCACGGCCACACCGCCGACAGTTATTTCGAGTCCGTCGTCGCGGAAGGATTCGCCGCTCGCCGCGAGCACCTCGAGCGCCTCGCCTCCGCCGGCTCGCTCCTCCATCCGCTTGCGGAATACGCCGAACGGCTGGCCTACGAAATCGAAGTCATCAAAAAGATGCGCTTCGCCGGCTACTTCCTCATCGTTTGGGATTTCATCCGCTATGCCCGCTCGCAGGGCATTCCCGTGGGCCCCGGTCGCGGCTCCGCTGCCGGCAGCCTGGTCAGCTACGCGCTCGGCATCACCGACGTGGACCCGCTCCAGTACGGCCTGCTCTTCGAGCGCTTTCTGAATCCCGAGCGCATTTCGCTGCCCGACATCGATATCGATTTCTGCATGCGCCGCCGCGGCGAAGTGATCGACTACGTCACGCACACCTACGGCCGCGAAAACGTCGCCCAGATCATCACCTTCGGCACACTCGCCGCCAAAGCCGCCATCAAAGACGCCGGCCGCGCGCTCGATCTCCCCTTCGGCGAAGTGGACCGCCTCGCCAAGCTCGTTCCCGCCGAATTGAACATCAAGCTCGATAAGGCGCTCGCCGAATCTTCCCAGCTTCGCTCTGCCATCGAATCCAACGAACGCTACACGGAACTCATGGACGTCGCCCGCCGGCTCGAGGGCTTCGCCCGCCACGCCTCCACACACGCCGCCGGCGTGGTCATCTCGCCCCAGCCGCTGGTCGAGCTTGTCCCACTCTACAAGTCCAACCGCGACGAAATCACCACGCAGTACGACATGAACGCCCTCGAAAAGCTCGGCCTGCTCAAGATGGATTTCCTCGGCCTCACCACGCTCACCGTCCTCGACGACGCCGTCAAGCTCATCGAGCAGCATCGCGGCATCAAGCTGGATCTCGCTGATCTTCCGCTCGAAGATCCCCAGACCTACGCTCTCTTCCACCGCGCCGAAATGAGCGGCATCTTCCAATTCGAATCTCACGGCATGCGCGACATCCTTCGCCGCTACCAGCCCTCGCGCCTCGAGGATCTCACGGCGCTCAATGCCCTCTATCGTCCCGGCCCCATCCAGGGCGGCATGATCGACGACTTCATCACCCGCAAGCACGGCAGGAAGAAAGTCACTTACGAGCTCCCCGAGCTTCAGGACATTCTTCAGGAAACCTTCGGCGTCATCCTGTATCAGGAGCAGGTCATCCAGATCGCCTCGCGCCTGGCTGGCTACTCGCTCGGCGAAGCCGATCTGCTCCGCCGCGCCATGGGCAAGAAGAAAAAGGAAGAAATGGCCGCCCAGCGTGAAAAATTCCTCGCTGGCTGCGCCGGCCGCAAAGTCCCCGCGCGAAAAGCCGAGCGCATCTTCGACCTGATGGAGGAATTTGCCGGCTACGGCTTCAACAAATCCCACGCGTGCGCCTATGCGCTCCTGGCCTATCAGACCGCCTGGCTGAAGGTCCACTATCCCGTGGAGTTTTTCTGCGCCCTGCTCACCTCGGAAACCGGCAGCACCGAAAAAATGGTGAAATACATCGGCGAGGCACGCTCGGCCGGCATCACCGTCCTTCCGCCCGATATCAATTCGAGCGACATGGATTTCACTCCCGCCGGCGAAGCCATCCGCTTCGGCCTTCGCGCCATCCGCAACGTCGGCGAAAGCGCCGCCCGCTCCATCCTCGACGCCCGGCAGGCCGTCGGCCGTTTCCGCTCGCTCAGCCAGTTTTGCGAAGTCGCCGACGTCCGCCTGCTCAATCGACGCACGCTCGAATCCATGATTCGCGCCGGCGCCATGGATTCGCTCGGCGCGCGCCGTTCCCAGCTCATGGCCATGATCGATCCCGCCATCGAGCAGGCCCAGCGCATCGTGCGCGAGCGCTCCGTCGGCCAGCACGGCCTCTTCGCCGCCGGCCCTGCCAACGAAACCGCCCCCGGCACATCGGCCGACGTCCTCCCCGACATCGAAGAGTGGCCCGAACACGAGCGCCTGGCCCGCGAATACGAAATGCTCGGCTTCTACGTTTCCGGCCACCCGCTCGAACGCTATCGCGCGCGTCTCGATGAGCTCGCCGTCTGTCCCCTCGGCGCCCTCGAAGAAAAATCCAATGGAGCCGATGTTTCGATCGCGGGCATTGTTGCCGCCGAACGCGCCATGCGCTCCCGCAAGGGCCAGCGCTGGGCCATTCTCACACTCCAGGACATGACTGGCATGGCCGAAGTTCTCGTTTTCCCCGAAAGCTTCGCGCGCCTCGAGCGCACCCTCCGCAAAGGCTCGACCGTCGTCGTCAAAGGCAAAATCAGCGTCGAAGACGTTGGCACGCGCGTCATTCTCGCCGAAGCGAGGTCGCTCGATGCCGACCCCGCTTCGCCCGGCGCCGGCCTCCTCCGCCTCCACATCGACACCGAATCCATCGACGAGGAATCACTGAACCTCCTCCGCGAGCTTTTCTCCAGCCGTCCCGGCCCCTGCCGCGTCGCCTTCGTCGTCTCCACCGCCGACGGCACCGTCGGCACCCAGCTCACCAGATTTCACATTCGTCCCGACGACGATCTCCTCTCTCGCGTCCGCGATCTTCTCGGCGACTCCGCCGTCGAGCTGGTTCCTGCCGCCGCCACTACCACCGCCTCTGCCGCCGATTAGTCGTAGGGGCACGACATGTCGTGCCCCTATTGAGGCAGCCCATCCGCTTGGCGTCTTTCTCCCTCTTCCACTGCAGGGGCAGCCCTGCGGCAGGTTCTTCGTTGCACCGTTGCCTTTCGCGCACTGCGTGCCTGTACGTTATCTATTCCCGTGCTCGCTCGCCACTCGCCACTCGTCACCCGCCACTGCTTTTGTTACCCTTTCTTCCACCCGCCCATGGACATGGACCACCAAAAGCGCGCCCTCGACAACCTCGAGCAGGACGTCGAGCAGCTCCGCAAAGCCACCGGCGACGCCCTCTCCCGCACGGACCTCGAGCGTCTCCGCGGCGACATCGCCCAGTTGAAGCGCGAGTTCTACGACAATATTTCTCCCTGGCAGCGCACTCAGCTTGCCCGCCATCCCGGCCGTCCCTATACCCTCGACTACGTCCAGCACCTCCTCACCAGCTTCCACGAGCTCTCCGGCGACCGCTCCTTCGCCGACGATCCCGCCATCGTCGGGGGCTTCGGCTGGTTCCGCGGGCGTCCCGTGATGCTCATCGGCCATCAAAAAGGCCGCGACACCAAGCAGCGCCTGGCCCGCAATTTCGGCCAGGCCAAGCCGGAAGGCTATCGCAAAGCGCTGCGCCTCATGAGCCTCGCCGCAAAATTCCGCCGCCCCATCCTCACCTTGGTCGATACCCCCGGCGCCTATCCCGGCATGGACGCTGAAGAGCGCGGCCAGGCCGAGGCCATCGCCCGCAATCTCCGCGAGATGATGCGGCTCCCCGTTCCGATCCTTGTCACGATTACCGGAGAGGGCGGTTCGGGCGGCGCGCTGGCCATCGCGGTCGGCGACCGCGTCCACATGCTGGA
Organism: Candidatus Acidiferrales bacterium; assembly: GCA_030037225.1. Classification (GTDB taxonomy): domain Bacteria; phylum Acidobacteriota; class Terriglobia; order Acidiferrales; family UBA7541; genus JOPF136. The sequence continues at coordinate 3,846 of JASHRU010000035.1, forward strand.
AAACTCAATCTATTCCGTGATCTCGCCCGAGGGCTGCGCGTCCATCATGTGGCGCGACGCCACCAAGGCCGAACTCGCCGCCGGCGCCCTGCGCATCACTCCCCACGATCTCGAAAACATGGGCCTGATCGATCGCATCGTTCCCGAGCCCGAAGGCGGCGCCCATCTTGACCCTGCCGCCGCCGCGCAGGCTGTAGGCGACGCCCTCGAACGCGCTCTTGCCGAACTCGGCGCCCTTTCCGTCGCCGACCTCCTCGAACGCCGCTACCAGAAATTCCGCCGCATGGGCCAATTCTTCGCCGATCTCGCCTAGCGCTGCCTTGCTGGCGGGGCCGCTCTTGGCTGCGTTCCCCTTTTCCGGTTTTTCGTTTCTCAACATCCACTGCCCGGCTCACCGCGCATCTTGTAGGGGCACGACATGTCGTGCCCCTACTACCCAGCCTGCTCGCTGCGGCTCCGCCCCGGTCTCGGTGAAAATGCTTGGGAGAAATGCGGGCCCGAGACTGGTCCAAGTGGCACAGCCTCCCGCTTTTCGTTTTTCGATTTTCGGTTTTCCGCTTAGCATTGTTTCGCTTGATTGGCCAGACCATCTCGCATTACCGCGTCCTCCGCAAACTCGGCGGCGGAGGCATGGGCGTCGTTTACGAGGCCGAAGACCTCAAACTCGGCCGCCATGTCGCGCTCAAGTTCCTTCCTGAGGAATTTTCCCGCGATCCCCAGGCCCTCGAGCGCTTTACTCGCGAGGCGCGCGCCGCTTCCGCACTCGATCACCCCAACATCTGCACCGTCTACGAAATTTCCGAGCACGACGGCAAGCCCTTCCTTGCCCTTCAGTATCTCGAAGGCCAAACGCTCAAGCACGCCATCGCCGGCCGTCCCATGGACCTCGATCAGGTCACCGATCTCGGCATACAAATCGCCGACGCCCTCGACGCCGCCCACGCCAAGGGCATCGTCCATCGCGACATCAAGCCCGCCAACATTTTCGTCACCACGCGCGGCCAGGCAAAAATCCTCGACTTCGGTCTTGCCAAAGTTGCCGCCCCGGGTCAGGTCGCCGGCGACATGACCGCAGGCGCCGGCCCCACCCTCGGCGTCGAGGCCGAACATCTCACCAGCCCCGGCGCCGCTCTCGGCACCGTAGCCTACATGTCGCCCGAACAGGCCCTCGGCAAACCCCTCGACGCGCGCACCGACCTGTTTTCCTTCGGCACCGTCCTCTACGAAATGGTCTCCGGCATACTCCCATTTCGCGGCGACACCTCCGCCGCGATTTTCGACTCCATCCTCCGCAAGGAAGCAGCCTCCGCGGCACGCGTGAATCCCGATGTTCCGCCGGAGCTCGAACGCATCATCCGCAAGGCCCTCGAAAAGGACCGCGAAACCCGGTACCAGCACGCCTCCGACATGCGCGCCGACCTGAAGCGCCTGAAGCGCGAATCCGAATCCGGCAAGTCCGCCGTGGCCGTCGCCCTCCCCGAGCCTGCGAGCACAACCGCGACGCCCGCCGCTGCGCCTGCGCGCAGCCGTATTCCCGTGTACGTTGCGGCTGCCATGGTCGCCCTTCTTGCCGTTGCTGCGGTCTTCTACTTCTATTCCCACCGCGCTGCGGCCAGGATCGATTCCGTGGCCGTGCTGCCCTTCGTCAACGTCACCGCCGATCCGAACACCGAGTACCTCACCGACGGCCTCACCGAAAACCTCATCGGCAGCCTCTCCCAGATTCCCGGCCTCGCCGTCCGCCCGCGCAGCTCCGTAATGCGTTACAAGGGCAAGGATCCCGACACGGAAGCTGTCGCCAAGGATTTGAATGTGGCCGCAGTCGTCACCGGCCGGGTCACCTCGCGCGGCGATTCGCTTATCCTCGCTGTCGAGCTCACCGACGCCCGCAACAACCGCAGCCTCTGGAGCCAGCAATACGACCGCAAAATGTCCGACGTCCTCGGGCTCCAGCGCGAGATTTCCAGCGAACTTTCCGCCCGCCTCGGCGAAAAACCGCCGGCTGGGGAAGGGAAGCAGCCCGCACCCGCGGTCGCCCTCGGCGGCACGGCCGACCCCGAGGCCTATCAGCTTTATCTCCAGGGCCGCTATTACTGGGAAAAGCGCACAGCAGAGACACTGAATAAATCCCGGGACCTCTTCAACCAGGCCATCGCCAAGGATCCCAACTTCGCCATGGCCTATGTTGGCCTGGCCGACTATTGGTTCGTGGCCCGTGCCTACTCATCTCTGCCCCTGAGTGAGACCTTGCCCCATGAGAAGGAAGCTGCCGAGAAGGCATTGTCCCTGGCGCCGCAATTGCCCGAAGCCCATCTCGCGATGGCCTCTGTTTACAGCAGCGAATGGGATGCAACCTCAACCGAGCGCGAATTCCAAAAAACGCTCGAACTGAACCCCAATCTCTCCAATGCCCACCAGTGGTATGGGATCTTTCTCGCCGCTGAGGGCCGCTATCAGGAAGCGATTGCACAGAATCGTCGTGCGGTAGAGCTGGAGCCTTTGAATCTGAAGTACCAGGAAGCCCTCGGCGATACCTACCGCGCAGCACGCATGTACGATCAGGCCGTCGCCGAGCTACAGAAGGCGATCGAGATGGACCCCAACTTTGCCGTGCTCCACCTTACTCTCGCCGAGACCTGTTTTCAGATGGGCCGGTACGACTGCTGGCTCGACGCGTGGAAGAAATCGGCGACGCTCTTCAACCAGCCCCAGGAGCTCGCTCTCCAGGAAATTGCAGCAAAGGGGTATGCGAAGGGGGGCGCTCGGGCCGCAGTCCGCGCCATCCTCGAGGAATACCTCAAGCGTCGCGCCGAGGGTTTTCCCACGGATGCTGCGCAGATTGCATACTGGTACGCTTTCTTGGGCGATAGGGATCAGGTCTTTCGCTGGCTCGACACCGGTGTCGCCGAGCACGCTTTCTGGATAGTGGATATTAAGAGCGAGCCTGCCCTTGACCCGTTCCGCTCCGACCCCCGCTACAAAGCCCTTCTCCAGCGCTTGACACTCCCCGAGTAAGCGGGCCGGACACTCCTGTCCTTCCGCCCTTCCGGTCCCGGTGCATCGCCGTTAGCCTTGACTCGTCCCCTCCCACGCCCCCGGATCAGCCTCGCATCTCCTCCGATTTTCGTTTTTCGATTTTCGGCTTTCTCATCTACGATGTTCCAATGTCTCTTGCTCCCGGCGCAAAACTAGGTCCCTACCAAATCCAGTCCGCCCTCGGCGCCGGCGGCATGGGCGAAGTCTATCGCGCCCTCGACACGCGCCTCGATCGCCAGGTCGCCATCAAAGTCCTCGCCGGCCATCTTTCCTCTTCCCCCGAGCTGCGCCAGCGCCTTGAGCGCGAAGCACGCGCCGTCTCCGCCCTCAACCATCCCTCCATCTGCCAGCTCTACGACGTCGGTTCGCAGGACGGCGCCGACTTTCTCGTCATGGAATTTCTGGAAGGAGAAACGCTCGCCGACCGGCTCCGCAAAGGCGCCCTGCCGCTCAATGAAATCCTGAAAATCGGCATCGCCATCGCCGACGCGCTCGCCTTTGCGCATCGCCAGGGCATCGTTCATCGCGACCTCAAGCCCGGCAACATCATGCTCACCCGGGGCGCTGCCAAGCTCATGGATTTCGGCCTCGCCAAACCGCTCGGCCTCGCTGCCGCCTCCGGCCCGGCCGCCGCCTCCGCCCCATCCTTCACCGCCGCCCCGACCGTCAGCGGACCCACTCCGCTCAGCCCGCTCACCGCCGCCGGCACCATCGTCGGCACCATCCAGTACATGTCCCCGGAACAAATCGAGGGAAGGGATGCCGACGCGCGGTCCGACATCTTCGCCTTCGGCGCCGTCCTCTACGAAATGGCTACGGGCAGCAGGCCGTTCCAGGGCAAGAGCCAGATCACAGTGGCCTCCTCGATCCTGGAAAGAGATCCCGAACCGCTCAGCTCGTTGAAGCCGGAAACGCCCCCTGCCTTTGAGCATGTTGTCTCGGTCTGCCTGCAGAAGAGTCCCGACGACCGCTTCCAGACGGCTGGCGACGTCAAACTCGAGTTGCAGTGGATTGCTTCCGGCAAGTCCT
>JASHRU010000391.1 GCA_030037225.1 Candidatus Acidiferrales bacterium
AAAGTGTAGGGGCGCTGCTCAGCCGCGCCCTCCTTCCTGCGCTGTCATCCCGAACCCAGTCGCGTTGTCTGCGAATGGCGGTGAGGGATCTGCTTTTTCCGACCCAGCCGCGCCTTCTTCCGTAGCGCCAGCGCCTGCCCCGATCCCGAAGTCCCGAAGCTTCGGGACGGGATTCGGGGTCCGCCTGTCATCCCGAACTCAGTCGCGCTGTCTGCGAATGGGGGTGAGGGATCTGCTTTCTGTGACCCTGCCTCGTCGTTGTCTGCCTTCGCCCGGCTCACCCCAGATATATTCTCTCATTGTGCCAGCTCAGATATTTTCCCGCAGACCGTACCTCGGCATTGCCTCGTATGCCCATTTAGGCATAATGTAGGCATGGCGGCTGCATCTGGAATCAAGCCGGTCATCTGGATGGGAAGTACCAGGATGGACTTGGCTGCCTTTCCAGAAGAGGTCAAGGACGCAATCGGCTATGCGCTATACGTGGCTCAGCAAGGCGGAAAACATCCCAGCGCCAAGCCGCTCCGGGGGTTTGGAGGGGCAGGAATTCTGGAGATTATCGAAGACCACGCCGGCGAAACGTATCGGGCCGTATATACGGTGCGATTCGCGCGACGAATCTACGCGTTGCACGCATTCCAAAAGAAGTCCAAGAGTGGCATTCGCACACCGAAATCGGAGATCGATCTTGTCAAATCACGGCTGAAGCGAGCCGAGCAAGAACATTCCAGATGGCTCAAGGCTCAGAAGGGAGTCCCGAGCTCATGACAAAGCGCATGGAGATCGAAGAAGGCAGCGGCAACGTCTTCGCGGATATCGGACTGCCCAACCCTGAAGAGAGGCTTGCCAAAGCGGATCTCGCGATTCGAATCGCGGAGACGATTCGCGCGCGCCGGCTCACCCAGACTCGCGCTGCCCGCATACTGAGGATCGATCAGCCCAAGATTTCGCGCCTCCTGCGGGGTCAGCTCTCGGGTTTCTCCGCCGAGCGGCTCATGCACTTCTTAACCCTCTTGGGTCGGGATGTCGAAATTCTCGTCAAGCGCGCGCCACGTACGCGCCGCCAGGGACGTCTCCGCGTCGTCGCCACTGCCTAGCCCGCATCAAAGCCTGCAAGGCTACTGGGCTTCGGTCCCGACGTCGCGCGCCCGTGCCGCCCCGCTCGGCTAGCCACGGTCGACGGTTTGCTGACAGTGGGCACTTCCGCCGCCTTTTGCGAATGTTGTCCACGCATTCGACGTTGCGCACGAGAGACTTCAAGTGGTAGCTTTTCGCCGGATTCAACCTTAGCCTTGGCGACACCTACATGCGCAAGGAAGATGCACAACTTGTTAGGAGCCCTTGGGACACGAATTTCGACGAACTTCTCTCACTGGCGCGCGAGGACCTCTTACTAGCGTGTCCGTTTATAACCCGCGCTACAACAACCTGGATGGCCGACCGGCTTCAGCAACTCGGGACGATCCAAACCTTGCGCGTCGTTTGTCTGACAAACATACGCGCAGACAGCGTGCTCACCGGCTCCCTGGAATTAGACGGCCTTGCAGAGTTCGGACGACGCGCTGCTCACTTCCGGCTGCTCCACCTGCCCTCGCTCCATGCAAAAGTCTACGTCGCGGACCATACATGCGCCATCGTCACTTCTGGGAACCTCACGGACGGCGGACTTAGGCAAAATTGCGAATACGGGATTGCGCTACGCGAGCGCTCAATAATCAGAGAAATCCGTGCTGACTTTGATGGCTATTCGCGTCTCGCGGCCGATATATCGATTGACGATGCCAAAAGCCTCGCTGCTGAAATGTTAGAATTGCGAACCCTCTTTCGGACAAGCGAACGTAAGATTATGAAGGATGCGGGAGCCCTCTTTCGCAGGCGGCTACGACAGACGGAAGAAAGGGTCAGGCAGCTGCGTGCGAAGGGGAAGTCAAACCAGGCAATCTTCAGCGACACAATCGAGTACCTATTGTCGAAAGGCCCGTTGAGCACAGTCGAATTGCATCCGCTCATCCAGAAGCTTCACCCGGACATTTGCGACGACAGCATTGATCGGGTCATTGGTGACGTAAACTTCGGCAAAAGATGGAAGCACCACGTCCGTTCGGCCCAGCAATACCTCAAGCGCAATCACAGAATCACATTCGACGGTACCAAGTGGCACCTCAACCTGGCGGCAAAGAGGGAGACGACCAATGAAGCTCGCTGAGTTGTTGAGCCAAATGCAGGAGTTGGACGGATCGCTCGAAGTGTTCGTGTCACGAGACTCAGAGGGGAACCAGTTCTCGCCCCTTCATCAGCTGACGATAGAATGCATGGTCCGCACTGCGCGCAACTTTGAGACTGGCGACGGGCCGAACAACGCGGTCGTCATCTGGCCAACGCACTAGCTTCGAATCACGAATGGGCGGCAATGAGCCGTTTTTTCGTCATTTTCCCCTTGCATTCCGTCCTTCAACTGTGCTATACTGTATCTAGTGGTAAATGTCCATGACACGCGCCACAGCGATCCGCGCCGGGGACGGGACTAGCTCCGCATAGCACACGCACCACGCTCTGCTACTGAGCTCTGTTCGCATCACCTGCAAGTCGCTTCTTTTCATAGGTTTTTCAGCATGCTCGCTTGCATGCCTGTGTCTCTTGAACCCGCTCTCTCGGGCGCCGCACGCCCCGAAACTCGTCCAACCCTTTTCGATTCAGACGATTCCGCACTCCTCTCGAATTCCTTCAAAATTCGCCCCTTTATTTTCAATATCTTACAAACTCAGTTTCGTGCAACCCCTTTGCTTTCATTCATTTGCGCATTCCCCGGGGAGTGGGGGGGGGCGAAATCCATACTCAAGAGCCCATCGTGTGGATTTGTCGGGTGGTCTTCCTCCGAATCTCGATTTTCGTTTTTCGTTATTCGCGCAGCCATTATGGCGTTTGGGCCGCAGCCACGCCTTCGCTACAGTGATGCGCGAGGTGGCCCTATGAACATCGAAACGATTGCCATTCACGCCGGCGGCGAGCCCGATCCCGCTACTGCGGCCATTGCTCCGCCCATTCATCTCTCCACCACGTTCGAGCACGGGCCCGCCACCGAAATCCTGCACGGCTACACCTATGTGCGCGACGAAAATCCCACGCAGGACCGCCTGGAAGCGGCGCTCGCCCAGCTCGAATGCCCGCGCTTCGGCAAAGCAGGAACAGGACTGGTTCAGTTCCACGAAGCATCCGGTCACCAGAAACTGGAAACCCCCGCGGCGCTTGCCTTCGGCTCTGGCATGGGCGCGGCCGCGGCCATGCTCCAGACCCTCGACCCCGGCTCGCACGTGATTTTTCCCGAAGACGTGTACGTCCACGTGCGCGTGGCCCAGCAGGACTATCTGCCCAAGTGGAACATCGCGGCCAGCGTTGTCGATACCACATCAGTCGAGAGTGTGGGAAAGGCGATCCGTCCCGAAACAAAACTCGTCTGGCTCGAAACGCCCTCCAACCCGCGCATGGACGTTACCGACATCGCGGCCGTTGTCGGGGTCGTCCGCGAGAGCAAAGCGCCTGCGGCCTTAATCTTGGTGGACAACACGTTCGCCACGCCCGTCTTCCAGCGCCCGCTCGAGCTGGGCGCCGACATTGTCCTGCACTCCACCACCAAGTACTGCGGAGGCCACAGCGACGTGCAAGGCGGAGCAATAGTTCTGCGCAAGCGGGACGTGCTATACGAAAAGCTCTATCACACGCGGTTGATCCTGGGCGCCGTGGGCTCGCCGTTCAACTCCTGGCTCGTGCTCCGCGGCCTCCGCACGCTGCCTTGCCGCATGGAGCGCCACTCGGCCAACGCTCTGGCCGTGGCTCGAGCCCTCGAAAAAAGCAGGAATGTCGAAAAGGTCTTCTATCCCGGCCTCCCGTCGCATAAAGGACACGAAGTCGCCAAACGGCAGATGAAGAACTTTGGCGGCATGATGTCGATTCTCGTGAAAGGCGGCTGGGACGAAGCAGTATCCGTGGCCTCAAAGGTAAAGCTCTGGCGCAATGCCACAAGCCTCGGCGGCGTGGAAAGCGTCCTCGAGCATCGCGCCTCAGCCGAGGGGCCCGGTTCCACCGCACCGAAAAATTTGCTGCGCATGAGCGTGGGACTGGAAAATGCGGAGGATTTGATTGAGGATTTGCTGCAAGCGATAGGATGAAGAAACGGTTGAAAGCAAAAAGAACTAGCCCGGAAAGCCGGGCTGAAATCCGGCGCTATAAAATGCGGGGAGCGCGCCTGCCCGACGTCGCCGTGATCGGCGCCGGGGCGTTTGGCGGCTGGACGGCGTGGCATCTCGCCCGCTGCGGAGCGCGTGTGGTGCTCGTGGACGCGTGGGGCGCGGGCAACTCGCGCGGCACCTCGAGCGGCGAGGCGCGCATCCTGCGCTTTGCCTATGGCGAAAAATCGCTCTACAGCCGGTGGACGCACCGCGCGCGCAAAATCTGGCGCGATTGCGAAGCGGAATGGAACGTCCCCCTCTTCGAGCCCTGCGGGATGCTGTGGCTCCTTCGGGAAGAAAACGATTACCTGCGCGCCAGCCTCGCCGCGCTCGATGCGCTCCGCGAGCCGTATGAGAGGCTCTCCGCCGTCGAGTGCGGGCGCCGGTTTCCGCAAATGGCCTTTGACGACGCGGAGTTCGCGCTCTACGAGCCGAAGAGCGGTTTCCTGCGCGCCCAGCGCGCCATGCAAGCCGTCGCGGCCCAGGTCGCGCGCCTGGGCGGCGAGTTGCGCATCGGCTGGGTGGAAGAAAGGGGCGCGCGCATGGCCGCGCCTCACC
>JASHRU010000392.1 GCA_030037225.1 Candidatus Acidiferrales bacterium
AACGGGGGAAAAGCAGATCCCTCGTCGCGGACTTCTCGGGATGACAGCTGGGGACCGCCTACGCCGAGGCTACGGCGCGGCGAGGCAGGGTCAGTCCCGAAGGTTCGGGGCTGGCCGGATAAATCGCTGGCCCGTTCGACTCGTCCGCCGCGGCGGACTCGCTTCCCTCAGCTGCGCTCGGGACAGGCAGGGTCAGCCCCGACAACTGGCTCGGGACGCAAAAGGCGCGCATCCTGCTCGGATGCTGACGAGCGGCGAGAGGCCGGCTAAGATTTCTGTTACTTAGATATCGACACTTTCTCCTGTCCCATTCACCCCAACTTGCGTATATTGGTTCCGCTAAAATGAAAATCTGTCGCGTTTGTCAGGCCCAATATCCCGACGACCAGACCGCCTGTGCCAAGGACGGGACCGATCTCCATAGCGCCACCGATATCGCGGCCGGCACCGTGCTCGGCGGAAAATACGAAATCATCTCCAAGGTCGGCGAGGGCGGCATGGGCGCCGTTTTCAAGGCCAAGAGCGTTGCCGACGGCCATATTTGGGCCATCAAAGTGGTTGCCGAGCGGCTCGTTCAGGAGCCCGGTTTCCGCCAGCGCTTCAAGTCCGAGGCCCTCATCATGAAGGCCCTCAACCACCCCAACGACGTCCAGGTGGTTGACTACGCCGAGACCGCGGAAGGCCAACCGTTCATCGTCATGGAATTCGTGGACGGGCCCCACCTCGACGAACTCGTCCCTGCGGGCACAAAAATGGACATCACCCGCGCCGTGAACCTGGTGATTCAGCTCGTGGACGGCCTCGGCGCGGCCCACAAGCTCACCATCATTCACCGCGACGTCAAGCCCGACAACATCATGGTGGCCAAGTCGTCCGAGGGGAAGGAAATCGCCAAGCTTCTCGACTTCGGCGTCGCCAAAGTAAAGGAACAGGGAGAACTGTATGCCTCCGCGAAGACCGCCGCGGGAGTGATGATCGGCACGCCTGCCTACATGTCGCCCGAGCAGGTGAAAGGCATCCCCAGCGACCAGCTCGATGGCCGCGTGGACCTCTACGCCTCCGCCGTAATCCTATTCGAATTGCTCTGCGGCCGCCCTCCCTTCGTAGAGAAGAAGCCGGTCATGATGCTCATGGCCCACGCGGCTACTCCCCCGCCCGACCCGCGCCAGTTTCGCAAGGAACTCAGCCCCGCGCTCTCTGCTGCCATCCTGCGCGCGCTCGAAAAGGACCCGACCAAACGCTTTGCCGACGCCAACGAGATGCACTTGGCGCTCGAGGCCGCCCTCAAAGAGCAGCTTTCCGCAGCGCCTGCTGCTGCGGCGGCGGCTGCGGCCCCCGCCCCAGCGGCACGGCCCGCCGCTCCTGCTGCGGCTCCGCCGCCTCCTCCTCCGCGTCCTGCAGCGGCAGCGCCTCCGCCACCGCCACCTCCCCCGCCGCCACCCGCAGCGCGCCCGCCCAGCGACCCGGAAGCCACTGCTCAAATCGACAAGTCGCGGCATCCCGAGTCCCCGGCGATCCAGCCACCCGCCCAGATCTCGAGCCACTATTCCGGCACGATGCCCAAGGCTCATGCCGCCAGGCAACCCACCCGCAGGCGGCACTGGGGGCGCGTCATTTTTGTGCTTTTGCTCCTTGCCGCCCTCGTTGGTGCGCTGATCTGGTATTTGGCTCCCAAAATTCGCAAGCTTTCGCTCTCTTCCCGGCTCCACGTGAACACACCTGCGGTAATCGCCACTCGCCTGAATTCTCGAGTGCCTCCGGCTGTTTCGCCTCGCTTGTCTTAGGAAGGCTTGCTGGTAAGCAGGGTTCCATGCCCCGCGTTCGGACGGATCAGTTCCGCTTCAGCCCCGTCGAGCACCACTTCCAGCTCGCGGATCAATCCGGGGTCCCACCATCCGCGCTGAGCTTCTTCATACATCGCCGCCAAGGCCTGCTCCCGTGTAAACGCCTTCCGGTACGGCCGGTCGGTCGTCAGCGCATCGTAAATGTCCACCGTGCTCAGGATTCGCGCCGTAAGCGGGATCGCATTCCCCTTCAGCCCGTCCGGGTACCCGCTTCCGTCCAGCTTTTCGTGGTGGTGCCGGATGATCGGCAATACGTTTCGGAACGATTTGAGCGGCGCACAGATCCTCTCACCGATCACCGGATGCTCTTCCATCAATTTCCGCTCTTCTGGCGTCAGTTTTCCAGGCTTTCTCAGAATATGTTCTGGAATCGCCACTTTCCCCAGATCGTGCACGATTCCCCCGCGGCGCAGAGCAATCTGGAGCTCCTGCGTCAGCCCCACGCGTTTTCCCATCGCTTCCGCATAAATCGACAGCCGGTCGCAATGGCCAACCGTGTACGGATCTTTCGCTTCGATGCTGATTGCCAGGCTGAACAGCACCGTTTCCGCGCTCTCCAGCTCGTCGGTGAACTGCTTCAGCCGCAGCAGCGAACGCACCCGCGCCATCAGTTCCGCCCGGTCCACAGGCTTGCTCAGGAAGTCGTCCGCACCCCCGTCGATGCCCTTGATCCGGTCCTCGCTTTTGTTCAGCCCCGTCACCAGCACCACCGGAATCAGCCGCGTCGCCGGGTCCGATTTCGCCTGCCTGCACACAGAAAATCCGGTGCAGCCCGGCATCATCACGTCCAGCAGCGCCAGGTCCACGTGCTGCGATTGGAGCAACTGCAGCGCCTGCAAACCGTCCGCCGCCTCAATCGTGCGATAGCCTTCGTATTGCAGCAGTTCGGAGAGAATCTCCCGGTTTGCCTCTTCGTCGTCGGCGATCAGAATCGTCGCCCCCGCCAGGTTCCGTTGAGTCATGGCCGTGCCCCAAGTTCCCGTCCGATTTCTTCTCGCGTCCATCGAGGCCTCGACTCCACACACAGGCTGCGAAACTCAAGTCCCTTCCTTCGCACCAGGGAGATGAATGCAGTGATACTGGAATCCCTGGAGCGTTCTAAGATAGCTTCGCCGCCCTCGGCCGATGGCAGCCTCCTTCTATCTATCGGCATGCATCTCGGCGGACTTGAGCGGGGGATTCGGCAGCTAAGCCTTGCCAGCGTTCGAAACCAAGAAGAATCCCGCCGGAGGCCAGCGCCCGCAGAAAACTGGGCTGGCCCGCCGCGGACCCAGAGGAGAGGCCAATGTCTGACGACCCCGTAGTTTACCGTTCGTCGGTTCACATCCAGCGCAAGAAGGGCACATTGCGCGTCGCCACTCTTCCGGGCGAGCCGCAACCCGTCTTCTTCAGTGTTCACGGGGCCATCGCCAGGCATTACGGCGTCCCTGCCGACCAACTCCCTGAGCCTCACGCCGCCACTATCGATTACGTGGTTGCAGCCGCCGGAGGTTGAATGCTCGGCACCTTTGCCGGCGCGCTGGCAGCGCGCGGAATCTCGCCGGACGAAGGCCGCGCATCCTGTACCGTAAGCGGAGAAATCGAAGCGGAAGAAGGTGTGTTAATCATCAAACGCATTCACGTCGCGTTTGTGATCTCCGCTCCAGAAGAAAAGCGCGAAACAGTCGCGCGCGTCCACGGCGTTTTTGCGCCGAAATGCCCTGTGTACCGCTCGCTCCATCCCCAAATCCAAATCACGTCCAGCTTCGAGCTGCGCGCTCCGTGAACTCCAGGCGCGGCCGGCCGCGGCCATGCTCGCGGGCGGAATGAAAGCAACTGTATGGTATGCCGCCGCGCGTACCAGCACGGCGCGTCGCCAAAGTGCGGAAAAATCGCGCGCACGCACTCCACGATCTGCGGCTGGTCAAAATAAAATTCCTCCTTGCCTCCCTTCACCGCCCCCGCCTCATAC
>JASHRU010000393.1 GCA_030037225.1 Candidatus Acidiferrales bacterium
GCAGCGGGAACCAGCAGCGCCACATCCCGCGCCGTTACGCGGTTGCTCTCGCCGGCGTGCGCGGCAAGTTTGGCCACCTCCGGCGCGATGCGCTCGAGCGCGCCATCGAGACAATCCGCAAGCTGCGCCGCGGCTTCGGGCTCGATCTCGACCGCCGCATCCCCGGCCATGCGCGCGATGGCTGCGATGGCGTCTTGAATCTTTGCGCGCGAATCGTCTCTCAGGTCCAGCGAAATGATGAAGGCCTTCTTCGCCAATAATTTCGATAGTTTCGTTCGCTGGTCGAGCCCGGCTGACTCCATCACCAGGACGGTGAATGGGGCGGGGTCGTCCAAATAGGCCTCCAATCTTTCAAGCGCTGCCTCGCGTGCCTTTTCCTCCAGTTCTTCCAAGGCTTCGAGATCCTGCGCGAAGATTACCTGGCGCGGCGCGAGCATCGGATAGCTTTGTGCCATACTCAGAACCCGTTCAAGACCCTCATCTCGCAGCGACACGCGCACCACGGCCCATTCCGGCGCGCCCTCCGGGAAACACGCCGTCACGATTCCCTTGCGGCTGAAATCGCGCAGGTATGCGTCCTGGCCCGCCAGCACGACTCCGGCGACTCTCGGTTTGCGCCCCGGGGGCGCGGCGAGCATTTGAAAGACACGTTCCGGCGTTGTTTCCGCCATCAGAACTTCTCCAGCAGTGCGGAAACTACGGTGCGAGCAAAATCCCGGGCCATGCGGTCGAGCCCTGGCCCCTCCTCCTGGAAAAAGCTGGGAATGTCGGTGGCTATTTCGTACTCATTGCGAAAGACCAGCTTCGCGTTCTGGTACACGGGCTTGCCGGACTCGCGGTCCACGAGGCGCACACGCAGTGAAATCGAGACGAGCATCAGTGTCGCGCGCGTGGTCACCGGATCGAAAAGCACTGGCGTGGTTTCGAGTGAACTAATTTCGCCTTCTAGCACCGCGTCTGCGTCCTTTTCGCTGGGCACCACGCGGTATTTTGTGCGCGAAATCATTTCGCGGACAAGTGCCTGCGTAAATCTCTGCTCGATGCGATAGTTGGAGGTTTTATTCTTTAGCGCCGGGATGGCGATGACCCTCCATTCCTGTGGCAGGGCGTTTCCGCGGCCGGCAACGTGATAGCCGCAGGACGGAGCGAGAGAAACCAGAAGGAGGAGAAAAACGCTCGGCCCTCCGCGAGAATAGGTGCTGCGGCGCGTTCCGCCGCGGTCATTGCTCCGTCGCACAGATTCGCTCCGCAATGCGGACCGCATTCTGCGCCGCGAGCCGCACGTTGTCCACGGCGCCCCAAATCCACCAAATCATCGGCAGGTTCGCATCTGTGCGCAGCGTCACGCTGATATCCGCTGAGCCTGCGGCGGAGGCGTTTGAAGGCGAATCCTTGCCGACCACTAGGCCCATCCCCCGAAGCGCCTGTTGGATGGACTCCTCCGGAAACGGACCGTCGAATTCGACCATCACCGTAAACGCCAAGCCGTAGAACACCGGCGCCTGGATGAGCTGAATTGCGGGCATCGGCGCGCGATAGGAGAGGTACTCGGAAAGATCGCGCGCCACGCGCTTGCGCAAATCCTCGAGCCGCTCCCGGCAGGCTTCGCCGTAGCGATCCAGGAGGTTGAACGCCACCTGCGCGTCATAGACGTCGCGAACGATGGGCTGGAACGAGAGCAAGCTGGCTGTTTGCGCCTCAAGCTCGTCGATTCCGGACTGCCCGCGCTCAGAGACGGGATGGAAAAATATCGCCCCGATCCTACGCACGGGAAGCATGCGCACTGCAACCGATACGGTCGCCGCAGCAATCACGGCTGCGCAGGGTGAGCGCACGAGACGGGAGGAGGTCGGGCGCGGGGAGGCAAGCGTGGGGTCCAGCGAGGGAATCGAGGGAACGGCTGTTCGCACCTCGGATAGACCACCGGAAAGATCGATCACTGCTGCACCCGCGCGTTCCGCCTCTGCCCAGTGCCGTGCCGTAAATTCCTCTAGACCTGTGAAAAACACCAACCGAGCGCCCTCGAAGCTTCCCGGTACCAGTTTGTGAATTACCGCTGGTTCGCCGCCCGCTTCGGTCAGAGTCCCCTCGAGCGCAGCATCGTCCAACAAGCGTACCTCATGCGCCGGAAGAGCACTCGAGGAGAGCAGTTCCGTGACCTCTTTCCCGAGCAGAGAAGAGGCCCCGGTGATCGTAATCCGTAGCGGCGACGAGGAAGGGAGCCTCATCGTCCTGCGGGCGTCTCCAGCGAGCGCGAAGACGCGCGCAGATGCAGGGCCCGATAGAGCCAAAGCAGCGGGCCGGACATCGTATAGGCGGTCGCGCTCAACAAGAGTACCTGCTCGGAATAAATGAACGCCACGACGATGATCAATGCCAGCAGGACCACGAGCAAGAATGGCTGTCGCGCCTGCCACTTCAAGTCCTTAAACCCGTAAAAACGCAATTTGCTGACCATCAGCACGGCGAGCACAGCGACGAGCACCAACCACCCCGCGGACAGCCTCATGTCGTCGAGCGGAAACTTCTTTGCGTGCACCATCGCGGCGATCATGGCGGCCGCACCCGGAGTAGGCATGCCAACGAAATACCGATTGCTCGTTCCCGGCATCATCCCCTGGATGTTAAAGCGCGCCAGCCGCCACGCACAGCAGAGCAGGAACCCGAGCGTCACAATCCAGCCCATCAGTAGGATGTTCCGCGCCAGTGGATCGTTTTCCGAGAGGCCGTGCATTCCCCAAACGAATGCCAGCAGGGCGGGCGCGACGCCGAAGCTGATCACGTCGGCCAGCGAGTCGATCTGCTTCCCAAACTCGGAATCGCCTCCAATCATCCGTGCGATCCGCCCATCCAGAGAATCGAAGAGAATGGCTAGCCCGATGGCCTTCGAGGCATTGTCGAAATCCTGCGAAGTGCCCTGCAGCGACATAAGAATCGCGTAGTAGCCACACAACAGGTTGCCCACCGTAAACAGGCTGGGCAACAGGTACACCCCTCGCCGCAGCCGCGAAGCTCTGCCCGGAACAAACGAATGTTTCGCGCCGTTCATCTCCATCTCGCCAGAAGACTCGAACCGCCCTGCACCCTGTCACCGGGCTGCACCACAACCTCCGCGCTCCCAGGCAGCCACACATCCACCCGGGAACCGAACCGAATCATCCCCACTCGATCTCCGATCCCCACATCGGCCCCGCACTCTTTCCAGAATACGATGCGCCTTGCCAGGAGCCCGGCAATTTGCTTGAACACTATGTCACCCCGTGGGGTGCTCAGGCGGATAATGTTCTGCTCATTTTCCGCCGAGGCACGCTCAAACAGTGCTCCGTGAAATCTTCCGCGGCGATACTCGACCGACGCGATCGTTCCCGAGACGGGCGCGCGATTTACGTGCACATCGAAAACCGAGAGAAAGATGCTGATGCGCCGCCCGGCGCGCCCTTCCAGGTCCTCCGGCGCGACCACCACAACACGCCCATCGGCCGGGGAGACGACCGCGTCCGGTTCCGTGGGAATCCTGCGCTCCGGATCCCGGAAAAAGTACAGCACAAATAGTCCCAGCAACAAGAACACGACGGCGGCGATGTCGAACCACAAAGCCCCGCCGAAAATTCGTGCACAGGCGACAGCCACCAGCGCAACAGCCAGAGGCGCAGCAGCGAATTTGTAACCCTCAGCGACCATGCCCTGCAGGCCGGACGAAACACACGGATACCTCTACTGTATTGTAACCGAGGTCGGCCCCTAGGACCGTTCTATCGGTTGTCGAATTCGCGGCGGCGGCGCGCCACGAGGATTTCCATCTCGTCTTTTACCCGTAATTTTCGTTTCTTGAGTTCGATTTCCAGGAGGAGGTCTTCCGAGTTCAGGTAGGTTTGGTGCGAGAGCCGGTCGAGCTGGGTTTCATATTGCGAGTGTTCCTGGGCGAGTCGCTGGAAGTCGGCGTCACGCGCCATAAGGAACTCGCGCACTTCCTGGGGTGAGACGGCCATGCGTCCTCCCTTCTGAAGGGCGGCGAAAGTTCAATTCATGTGCGAAGCGTAACACAGCGTTCACCTCGCCGCAATAGTCGGACAAGCGTGGCTCCTGTTCAACTCGTACGGGGTAGTGGAAGGGATAAAATCAGAGCGTCTTCTTTCGGCTCAAGGTAGTAATCCGTCCGCCGGCTTGCGATTGAGAATCCGAGTGCTTCATAGAAGGCCAGCGCACCCGAGTTCGATTCGCGCACTTCCAGGAAGGCCTGCGCGGCGCCGCGGCTCTGGCCCTCTGCGAGCGCCGCTCGCACCAGCGCCCGGCCCGCACCTGAACGTCGTGCCGCTCTCGCGACAGCCAAGTTCAACAGCTCCATTTCGCTGCCCGCGTACCGCGCCAGCACGAATCCTGCGATAAGAGCGTTCTGCTCTGCTACCCACGCGCGCATTTCGGATTCCGCGGGAGACAGATACGACTCCTGCGTCCACCGGGTCGCCCAAGGAAGAGCCTCCGATTCGATTGCCAGCACCGCGAGAAGGTCGCGTGGCTCGAGCCGGCGAACCGCCACCCCGCTCATTTGCGGTTGTGCCACAACAGCTCCGCATCCGACCGTCGCACGTAATGCGCGTCGAGCGTCAGGGAATCCACTACGTCGCCTTCGAGGGCGCGCGCGTAACCGAGCCTGCCAATTGCCGGAGCAAGCGCCGCGTCCGCCGCGTCCACGCGTGCGCCTGCTGCCGTCGAGCCAGCCAAGGCCGACCGCACGATTCCTGCGGCCGTCGTGCGGATTACAAACGGCGTCCCCGCGGCCTGCTCTGCCAGGTACGCGAAACACTCCGCCGGAGGCATGACAACATCATCGCCTCGCCGTCGCAGCGTGCCCTCCATTCGTTCGTAAAGGCCGGCGAAGAGCTGGCCACGATGCGCGTCCGCGATTCCGGCAATCAACGAATCGCCGGCGGCTTGCGAAGCCATGGCCTCGAGCGCGCTGAGAGCGGCCACAGGCTTTCGATACACCTCCGCCCATGCTTTCACCGCCGCCAACCCCACGCGCACGCCGGTGAACGAGCCGGGACCGGATGCCACGGCATACAGCTCGACTTCGGGCATCCGAGCATCTGCCTCGCGCATGACCCGCTCCACATCGCGAAATAACCGTGTGGAGTACGGCTCAGCCTCCTCCGAAGCGACTAGCAACACGAGTTTCCCGTCGCGCAACAGTGCTACGCTGCCCGAGGGTGACGTGGTATCGATTGCGAGAATCAACATTCGCGAAGAATCGCGCCGCTATCCGTCCTGACGGCGGAGCAGTCGCACGCCTTCGGCCAGCGCACTCGCGCTCTCGGCAACGTCGGCGACCTCCGCCGAGGCCGCAGCCGGCTCGGCCTCTTCCCTTCCCTCGCCGGGAGCCAGAAAGATATTCGTCTCGATTCCATGCTGCTTCGAATAAAGGTCCCAGTAGCGTCCGCGGGCCGCCAGCAGTGCGTCGTGCCGCCCGCGTTCGAGGATCCTGCCGCCCTCGACTACCAGAATCTGGTCCGCGCTGCGGATCGTAGATAGCCGGTGCGCGATGACAAACGTTGTGCGTCCGCGCATCAGGTACGCCAGCCCTTCCTGAATCAGCGCTTCCGATTCCGAGTCGAGGCTTGAGGTGGCTTCATCCAACAACAGAATGCGCGGGTCGGCCAGAATGGCGCGGGCAATCGAAACTCGCTGGCGCTGACCTCCCGACAATTTCACGCCGCGCTCGCCAACAACCGTGTCGTAGCGTTGCGCAAATGTCTCCGCAAACTCATCCACGCGCGCGATCCGGCAGGCAGCCAGAACGGCTTCTTCGGTAGCCTCCGGCCTCGAGAAAGCGACATTTTCGCGGATCGTGCCGTCGAACAGGAACGATTCCTGGAGGACGACGCCGAGCTGGCGCCGGTAGGAGTCGAGCCGGACAGTGGCGAGGTCCACGCCGTCCACGCGTACCTCGCCAGCCGTGGCTACGTAAAAGGCCGCGATTAATCCGATGACGGTCGATTTTCCTGCGCCCGACGGACCTACGAGCGCGGTCACCGTTCCTGGCTCGGCAAGCAGGCTCACGCCGTCCAGCACCTGTTTGCCGGCTTCATAAGCGAAGTTCACGCGGTCGAATTCCACGAGGCCGCGTAAAGTCCCGAGCAATCGAGTGCGCCGCGGGTCGTCATCTTCCGGGCGCTCGCGCAGCACCTCGTGCGTGCGCTCTAGTCCAGCGAGCGCTTCCGTTATTTGTGTTCCGATGGTCACGATCTGGAACATCGGCGATACGAGCATGGCCAGAAACGCGGTGTAGGTGACGAGCGACCCCAACGTCATTGTGCCGGCGAGGATCTGCCGCGCGCCGATGAACATAATCGTCGCGCTCACCATACCCAGCAGCACACTGGAGGAAAGATTCATCAGCGACATGGCGGTCAAAGTCTTCAGCACGTTGTCCAACAAGCGCTGCACTCCCGCGGAAAAGACGCCCGCTTCCCGGCCCTCCGCGTGATAGCCCTTCACCACACGGATGCCGCCCAAGGACTCGGTAAGACGGCCCGTGACTTCCGCCTGGATCTTCGGCCGGGCGCGGAACATGGGGCGGATCTTGCCCATGGCCTGCTTAATGGCCACGCCCAACACAATCAGAAACACCAGAGCGACCAGCGTCATCGTCGGACTGATGCGCACCAGAATCACCAGCGCGAAGGCGGAGGTAAGCAGCGCACCGGCAAATTCCACCATGCCTGTCCCGACGAGATTTCGCACTCCTTCCACGTCGCTCATGATGCGCGAAACCAGCACGCCGGTTTTGTTCGCGTCGTAATACGCGACGGGAAGGCGGCTGACGTGCTTCTGCACTTGCCGCCGCATATCCGCAATCAACCGCTGCGCGGCCTTGGACAAAATCTGTGTGAGGGAGTAGGAAGAAACGCCCTGGACCAGCGTGGCAAGAATTACAGCCGCTACTAGCGGCAACAGCAGCGTAGTGTGCCGCTTACCCAGCACATCGTCGATCAGGAACTTTGTCGAGGCCGGCAGCACCAGGCCCGCCAAGCGATTGACCACCATCAGCCCAAATCCGAGCGCCAGCAGCGCCCGGCGCGGACGCACGAGCGCCCACACCTCGGGAAGCATTTCGCGCAACTTCGGCTTCGGTTTCTCGATCGCGGATTCCGTTTTCATGCCCGCCCCGCGCCACTCGACACAGCAGAATGACATATCAGGGCGGATTTCTGAAATCGGAGGTCCGCTCAGTTTTGGAGTGCGTCGCACGTGGTGCGAGATGGAGGCAACGGCCGGCTCCCTTCAGCGCACCGTTTGGGGCGTAGAATCTGCAG
>JASHRU010000394.1 GCA_030037225.1 Candidatus Acidiferrales bacterium
TTCAGTGCCCACAGCATTCCCGTCATGCTCGCCGAAAAGGGTGACCCTTACCCCAAGCAAATCGAAGCCACCGTCCGAGCCGTCATGGAGCGCGGCGCCTGGCTCAACCCTCACGTCCTCTGTTTTCAGAGCAAGGTCGGCCGCATGAAGTGGCTCGAACCTTCCACCACCGAGACGCTCACGCGCCTCGGCCGCGAAGGCGTCAGGAATGTCCTCGTCGTTCCCCTCGCCTTCGTCACCGAGCACGTCGAAACCCTTCACGAAATCAACATCGAGGCCCGCGAAACCGCCGCACACGCCGGCATCACCCGGTTCCGCATGATGCCCGCCGTCGGCACCCATCCCAAATTCATCGCCTGCCTCGCCGACCTGGTTCGCACGTCCCTGGCGCCGAAACCATAGCGCCGACCCCGCCGTCCGCAGGCGCGTTTCAAGTCGAAATCTCCGTTCTTGCCCTTTCGCGTTTTCCGTCTTTCGGGCACTTGGCATCATTGACTTGCCTTCCCGCGCTCCCTAACATTCCGTCCGGCCGCACGCGCGAACCCTTCATGATCGGCGAAACTATTTCCCGCTATCGCGTCCTGGAGAAAATCGGTGGCGGCGGCATGGGAGTTGTTTACAAGGCCGAAGACACGCAACTGCATCGCTTCGTGGCCCTCAAATTTCTTCCCGAAAGCCTCGTCAGCGATCCCCAGGCTCTGGCACGCTTCGGGCGCGAAGCCCAGGCCGCCTCAGCCCTCAATCATCCCGGCATCTGCACGATTTACGAGATTGGCGAATACGGCGGCCAGCCGTTTCTGGCCATGGAATATCTCGAGGGCCGCACTCTCGGCGATTGCGTGAACGGCAAGCCGCTTCCCCTTGACCAGGTGCTCGCGCTCGGCATCCAGCTCGCTGAGGCGCTCGATGCCGCCCACACGGCCGGCATCATCCATCGCGACATCAAGCCTGCCAACATCTTCGTTACACCGCGCGGCTACGCCAAGATTCTCGACTTCGGTCTGGCCAAGGTCGAGCCAACCCTCACCGGCGCCTCTCAATTGCCGACTGCGCCTCCCGAAGCCCTGCTCACTACCCCCGGTTCTGCTCTTGGCACTCTCGCCTATATGTCCCCCGAGCAGGCCTGCGGTGAGGAGCTGGATTCGCGCACCGACATCTTTTCCTTCGGCGCCGTGCTCTATGAAATGGCCACCGGACGGCTCGCGTTTCCCGGCCACACCTCCGCGGTCATCCAGGAGGCCATCCTGAATCGCATGCCCCCGCCTGCCTCGAGCCTGATTTCTGGAATTCCCGCAGAACTCGAGCGCATCATCGGCAAGGCTCTCGAAAAGGACCCCCGCGCCCGCTACCAGCACGCCGCGGAAATCCGCGCCGACCTCCAGCGCCTGCAGCAGGCCGTAGCTTCCGGACGCACGGAGGTTGCTCCTCCGCGTGTGGCCCCCAAAACGATGCCGAAGCGTGCCCTCCTGGCCGTCGCCGCTGCCGCCCTCCTCGCCGTGCTCGCTTTCATTGGTTACCGCTTCCTTTTCTCCGCGCGCTCCTCCGGCATCGACTCCATCGCCGTCCTGCCCTTCGCTAACGTCGGAGGGGACCCGAGCACGGAGTATCTCAGCGAAGGCATCACCAGCGCGCTCATCAACAACCTCTCCGAGCTCCCGAATCTTCGTGTTATGTCGCGCAATGCCGTGCTTCCCTATGCCGGCCGCGCCACCGACGCTCAGGCGGCGGGCCGCGCTCTGAAGGTCCAGTCCGTTCTCACTGGCCGGATCATCCAGCACGGCGACGACCTCTCCATCAGCGTCGAGCTCGTGGACGTGGAGAACAACGCCCATCTGTGGGGCGAGGAATTTAACCGCAAACTCAGCGATCTGCTTTCTGTGCAGCGCGACATCACCCGCGACATTTCCGAGAAGCTGCGCCGCAAACTCGACACGGCAGACGAAGCGCGCCTGGCCAAGCGTTCCACCACAAACGCCGAAGCGTACCGCCTCTATCTGCAAGGCCGTTTCTTCGCTGAGCACTTTACCCGCGAGGGGGTCGACAATGGGATTCAGGCCTTCCGCAAAGCTCTGGACCTCGACCCGAACTATGCCCTGGCCTACGCCGGTTTGGCCTACGCCTATTTCGTCGCCGATGACTTCTATCTGGCCCCGCGTGATTCCATGCCGCAGGCGAGCGAGGCCGCCAAGAAAGCGCTGGCGCTCGACGACTCACTCGACGAGGCCCACGTCGAGATGGGATTGGTTCACTTTTATTATGAATACGATTGGAGTGCGGCCGAAAGGGAATTCAAGCGCGCCATCGAGCTCGGCCCTCAATATGCCCCGGCTTACGAGTATTACGGCGGAGGTCTGATCACGGTCGGGCGAACCGAAGAGGGCATTGCCATGGGGAAGCGAGCCCTGGAGCTCGACCCGCTATCCCTGGACATCGGCGCAAGTCTCGGCGGTGCGTTTTACATGGCCCGTCAGCCGGACTTGGCCACCGCCACATTGCGCAAGACACTCGAGTTTGCACCGGACGCCTGGTATGCCCTCATGTGGCTCGGCCTCACCTACGAGGCGAGAGGCGATCTGCCCGCGGCTGTCCGGGAACTCGAAGCCGCCAGGAAGGCCGTGCCGGACTTTCCTTATCCGCTCGCCGAGCTCGCCCACGCCTACGCTGTGTCAGGAAAGAAAACGGAAGCCAGCGAACTCCTCAACCAGCTCAAGACGCGCTCACAGCGCACCTACGTGCCGGCATACAACTTCGCCACGGTTTATGTCGGGCTCGGCGACAAGCAACAGGCCCTCGCCATGCTCGAGAAGGCTTACGCGGATCGTTCCACGCTCTTGACGTTTGTGATCGTCGATCCCGAATTCGACCCGCTCCGCTCCGACCCTCGCTTCCGGGATCTTCTCCACCGTCTTCGCCTCTCCCCCTGAGGGCATCCATTCCTCGGCGGTTTTTCAGTTTCGGGTTTACCCGAGCGTCTTCATCAGTGCGCTCACTCCGTTCCAGATGATTTGCACTCCGATGCAAACGAGCAGAAACGACGACAGCCTCATAATGACTCCCATCCCCGTTTCCCCAATCAGCCGCGCCAGCCGCTCCGACGACCCGTAGCAGATCCACACCGTCAGTGCCGTCACGAACGCTCCTATCACTGCCGCGGCGATCGCCAGTACGTTCATCCCCGCATGTCTGGGGAGGTTCGCTCCCAGCGTAATCGCCACCGAAATCGATCCCGGCCCCACAGTCAGCGGCAGCGTCAACGGATAGAACGCCTGCTGCATTACGTCCTTCTGTCCGGCATGTCTCTGTGCCGTCGACGTGTTCTCGGCTCCCTGCTTCCAGTTCAGCATCGTCCAGCCGGTGGACACGACGATCAGCCCGCCTCCCACCTGCACCACCGGCAGCGAAATCCCGAAAAATGTCAGGATGTGCGTCCCCACCAGCAGTGATGCCACCAGCAGGACAAAGCTGTTCCACGCGATCCTGCGCGAAAGCGACGCCCGGTCCGCGCTCGAGTAGTCCTGTGTCATGCTCAGGAAAATCGGCGTCCCTCCAAGCGGATTCACAATCGGGAACAGCGCCCCGACGATCAGAATCGTGTGTTTTACTACCTCATTCATCTGGTCCCAGCCAATCCCTCGCCCGCCGCTCCCCGTAGGGGCACGACATGTCGTGCCCCGTGTCCGTATAATTGGTGGCCTTTGTCACTCCTGCCCGGTCTCGTCCCTTCGCCCCTCGCTCCGTTCGGAGGACAGGCAGTATATCCGACCCCCGCTCCCCAGTGCCCTCGACCTGTAGCACGCGGCGTCTTATCCCCGCGGCAGTTCCCCCATTGCTCGCAGCAATAATTTTTCTTTTCCGCTTGTGCTGCCTCTCCTTGACATTCCCCTTCGCGCGACGGTATATAGGTCTGTTCGGTGGTTGGGCGCAGTTGTTTCGGTGCTCCCGGCACCGGACTGAGTTGGTGGCAGTTCGAGCCGCGGCGCTTTCCAGGCCGCCGGCAGGTCGGAAGCGTTTGGCTCTTCCGCGTCCTGGCAGTATGGTTCCAAGCGGGGTCTATGACCACAGCGAATCAAGGACAATCACCCGAACCCAAACCACCAGCGGCTGCCGCAACCTCCGGCGCTGCAAAAACTTCCGCACCCCCCAAAAAGGAAAAAAAAGAAGCCGACAAGCCGGTTGACGTACGCCGCCGCATCATCTGGGCCTGCGTCTGGGGCTATCTGGGCGTCAATTTCCTGATGTTCCTGCGGTTCTTCTTTCCGCGCGTCCTCTTCGAGCCCAGCACCGTGTTCTCCATCGGCTATCCTTCCGATTTTGCTCTCGGTGTGGATACCAAGTTCCAGAAGGACTACCGCATCTGGGTCGTTCGCAATACGGAGCGCCTGTTCGTCATCTACGCGCGTTGCACGCATCTGGGCTGTACCCCCGACTGGAAGCCCAGCGAAAACAAATTCAAGTGCCCCTGCCACGGCAGCGGCTACGATAGCGAGGGCATCAACTTCGAAGGGCCGGCGCCGCGTCCCATGGACCGCTGCCACATCGAATTGGACGCTACCGGAAAAATCATCGTCGATAGCAGCCGGCTGTACGTTCAGGATTTCAAGGCCGGCCGCAACGAGTTCAATGACAAGGGCGCATTCTTGACGAACGTTTAGGTTTCAGTGGCGCGTGGACTTCTGTCGGCGCGCCTTTGAGTTTGTGTTTTGACCGGTTTTTGTTTTTCGAATTCCGATTTTCTTGAGGCTCAGCATGCCAGACGAACCGAGCAGTAAGTCCTCAAACGGCGGCAAGGCAACCGGCCTTCTGGACAAAGTCCAGCAGGAGGCCCGTGATCTGAGGGAAATGTTCACGGAGAAGGCCAAGGCCGACCTGGAATCCCTGAAAGAGCCGGAAAAAACCCAGGCTTTTCGTTCCGTCTTCCGTGTCAAGCACGACGAAACGCCACGCAACCGCGCCCTATCCGTCCTTTCCAACGTCTTCTTCCATCTCCATCCCGCCAAGGTGAATCGCGACGCGGTCCGCTACTCCTACACTTGGGGCATGGGCGGCCTCACCTTCTATCTCTTTATCGTCCTCACTTTTACCGGCGTCCTTTTGATGTTTTATTACCACCCCACCAAAATCCAGGCCTATCGCGACATCCTCTATCTCCACCACGACGTTCCCTTCGGCCAGCTTCTGCGCAATATGCACCGCTGGGCCGCCCACCTGATGATCATGACCGTCTGGCTGCACACCTTCCGCGTCTTTCTCTCCGGCTCCTACAAAAAGCCGCGCGAATTCAACTGGTGCGTCGGCGTGCTGCTGATGGTGCTCACGCTCCTGCTCTCTTTTACCGGCTATCTTCTGCCCGACGATCAGCTCGGGTTCTGGGCCGTCACCGTGGGCACCAACATGGCCCGCGCCACTCCCTTGTTAGGACACGAAGGCCCGTTCGGGCGCCAGCTCGGCATGACGCCCTTCAACGACGTGCGCTTCGCGCTTCTCGGCGGCTCGATTGTGGACGCCAACGCGCTCCTTCGTGCCTACATCTGGCATTGCATCGCCATTCCGCTGATGGCCGCCATCTTCATGGGCGTTCATTTCTGGCGGGTTCGAAAAGATGGGGGCATCTCCGGGCCCTCGCCGGTGATGCTCGAATCCGAAATCAAGGATCCGAAAGGCCCGCGGCCGGTGATTATGCAGCCCAGCGGCATGCGGTAGCAGTAGCACAGGCTTTTAGCCTGTGCGCTCTTGTATTTTCGTTCTGCGATTTTCGAATTTTGATTTTCGCCTTTCGGGGGTTTTGCCATGTGGGGCGACTGGGGCCAGCTCTGGGAAATCATTTCCACGCCGGACAATATTCCCATCGTGGCCATGATCTTCCTCGTTCCGTTTTTTACCTGGTATTGGTGGCGGCAGGCCAAGCGGACCGACGCGCTCATCGCCCAGCTCGAAGGCGATCCCGCGCTCGCGAAAACCTCGCATCGCAAGATCTTCCCCTGGAAGCCCGGCTGGGACCGCGAGGTCCACACCTGGCCCTACCTGATGCGCATCGAGTTTCTCGCCGCGCTCATTGTCACCGTCATCCTCATGGTTTGGTCCATCACGCTCAATGCGCCGCTCGAGGAACCGTCGAACCCCAACCTCACCATGAATCCGGCGAAAGCGCCGTGGTATTTCCTCGGCCTTCAGGAAATGCTCGTCTATTTCGACCCCTGGATCGCCGGCGTCGTGATGCCCACGCTCATCATCGTCGGCCTCATGGTCATTCCCTACATCGACGAGAACCCGCTCGGCAACGGTTATTACACTTACAAGCAGCGCAAATTCGCGATCTGGACCTACTTCATCGGCTTCATGGGCCTCTGGCTGCTGATGATTTCCATCGGCACGCTCATCCGCGGGCCCGGCTGGCAGTGGTTCTGGCCTTCGCAGACGTGGGATCACAACCGCCTTATCTTCGAGGTCAATCGCGACCTTCATACTATCTTCGGAATCTCGAGCCCGCTGGGCGCCGGAATCTTCGGCGCCATCGTCGTCGGCATCTATTTCGTGATCATGGGCTATCTGGCGCACAAGCTCTGCATGGCCACGGCGTTTACGCGCCGCATCTACGCGCGCATGTCGCTCACCCAGACCACGATCCTGCAGGGCCTGCTGGTGCTCATGGCCAGCCTGCCCAT
>JASHRU010000395.1 GCA_030037225.1 Candidatus Acidiferrales bacterium
TATTCTTCTGGGATGCGCGCATGATCATGATGGCGCTCAAGCTCGCGCCACGAGGCCCGTCGGCGGAACGGATCCCCTTTCGCCAGTTGTACCTCCACTCGCTGGTGCGCGACCCCCACGGCGTGAAAATGTCGAAAACGCGCGGCAACGTGGTAGATCCGCTGGAATTGATAGAAAAGCACGGGACCGACGCACTCCGCTTCGCGCTGGCGATCATGGCCGCCCCGGGAACGGATATCGCCCTCAGCGAAGACCGGATTCTGAGTTGCCGTGCGTTCGCAAACAAAATCTGGAATGCGGCGCGATTTCTGTTCGTCAATCTGGAAAAGCTGGAAGCGGCGGGGATTTCGTTTGAAGAAGTCGCCGGGCCCGCAGCGCGGCGGCTCACCAGGCGCACCGGCGGGGAGCTGGACCTTGCGGAGCGCTGGATTTTCTCGCGAATGGCTGCAGCCATCGACCAAACCGACCGCGCCCTCTCGGAATACCGGTTTCATGAGGCCGCGCATTCCGTTTATCACTTTTTCTGGGGAGATATCTGCGACTGGTATATCGAATGGATGAAGCCACGGCTGGAGGGCGCCACTCGGGACGATACCGTAGCCACCTGGCGGAACCTGTTTACCGTGCTGGAAGCGGCGCTTCGAATGCTTCACCCGTTCATGCCCTTCGTGACGGAGGAATTGTGGATGCGGCTGCCGCGTGGCGCAGCGCGGTCAATCTCTCTGGAAGCCTTTCCGGCGGCACAGAGAGAGTGGGTGGACCCCGAGGCCGAGAATCAAATGGGACTGCTCCAGGAGATTATCGCGGCGGCACGCAACATCCGGGCAGAAATGAAATTGGACCCGAAGCGGCGAGTAGCAGCGGAATTGGCGCTCGCAGAAGGCGTTTCGCGGTCGCTAATGGAGAAGCACTCGGATGCGCTATTGCGTTTGGGAAATCTTAGCTCGGTGGTGCTGGCTGACCCGGGCAGACACCTGGATCCCGGGCGCGGCGCGGTGCGATCGGCTGCGAGATTTGAGCTGCTGATTCCGTTTGAAGAGGCTGTAGATCGCGCGACGGAGGCCGCGAAGGTGCGGAAAGAACTGGAACGGCTCGAGAGAGACATCGAGGTAAAAACGGCGCGGCTGAAGGACACGGCGTTCCGGAGTAAGGCACCCGAGAAAGTGGTGACCGCCGAGGAAATCGCCCTCGGGGAGCGAAGAGCGGAGCGAGAGAAACTGCGTGTACGGTTGGGACAACTGGAGGGATAGGTTGGCGCCCACAGGAAAAATGGTCGGGCCGGGCGCCGTGATCCCCGTCACCATGGATTGGGACGCAGCAGAAATTGCGTTTTTTGTGCAAGCGGCGCTGGATGAAGACATCGGCGCGGGCGACTCGACGGCGCGGGCGATTGTACCTGCCGATTTGCGAGCCCGCGCGCAGATTCTCGCACGGCATGAAGTGATTGTTGCGGGCCTGCCGCTCGCGGAGCGCGTATTTCGAGCGCTGGACCAGACGGCACAAGTGCAAACGCGAATCGCGGAGGGCGGCGAGGGCGGGCCGAATTCTGTGCCGGCCCAGGTGGAGTGCGGGGCACGGGCCTTGCTGACGGGTGAACGAACAGCCCTCAACCTGCTCTGCCATCTGTCGGGAGTCGCGACGCTGACGCGCAGTTTTGTGCGCGCGGTGGGCAGCTTCAAAACGCAGATTCGCGACACGAGGAAGACGCTGCCCCTGCTCAGGCGCCTGGAAAAGTATGCGGTGCGGATGGGCGGCGGCGTGAATCACCGGATGGGGCTCTACGACGCTATCCTGATTAAAGAGAACCATATCGCGGCGGCCGGCAGCGTAGGCGAGGCGGTGCGGCGCTCGCGGGCGTTTCTTCCCCGCCCCGAAGAAATCCCGGAAATGACGGCCTATGAGTCATTTGCGCCATCATTGGAACGGTGGGACGAGGCATTGCCTGTCCAGGTCGAAGTCAGAAACGAAGCTGAGATGCGCGAAGCGCTTGCTGCGGGCGCTGATTGCCTGCTGCTCGATAACTTTACGCCCCATGAAGCTGCTCGAGTGGTGGCCGAGGCGAGGAGGCGGCGGCCCGGCTGCGTGCTGGAGATATCCGGAGGTGTGACGCTGGGCAACGCGCGCGCGTACGCTGCCGCGGGAGCGGATTACATCGCGGTGGGCGCGCTGACGCACTCAGCGCCGGCCGCAGATTTGACCCTGCTTGTCGAATCGGGGCCGCGCCTGTAAGCTCGCACACGCCATGGGCAACACCTCCGCCGCACGGACGCTTCCGGAAACCACCGACCGAAAAATTCTCGAACTGCTTCAGCTATTGTCTGCGAATCCGATGATCGTCGTGAGCGGTACCCGTATGGCCAGACAAATCGGCGTAAGCCGGCACAGGGTCCGGCACTGGGTGAACAAACTGCGGGCCCTCGGCGTGGACGTGAAAGGCCATGCGCGAACCGGCTATCACCTGCAGAAGGCCGCGGACGTGCTGATGCCAGGCGTGCTGCGCCGGCGACTGGAGGGCACGGCATTCGGAAAGCACATCCATCATTTCTTCACAATTGGTTCGACAAACGACGTGGCGCTGGAGATGGCGCACGACGGCGCGCCGCACGGCACAGTGGTGCTTGCGGAACAGCAGACAGCGGGCCGGGGGCGCGTGGGCCGCGTCTGGCATTCGGAAAAATCGAATGGGATCTATATGAGCGTGCTGCTGCGCCCAGCCCTGACGCCAGCGGAGGCGCCGTTAATTACCCTAGTCGCTGGAGTGGCAGCGCGCGACGCGCTTGCGGAGCAAACGGGCGCGGTGCCCGATCTCCGCTGGCCGAATGATCTGCTGCTCGGCGGCAAAAAGGCAGGGGGCATATTGACGGAAATGCATGCCGAACCGGACCGGGTGCATTATGTGGTGGTGGGGATCGGGGTGAATGTGAACCACGAGTCGCTGCCCGCGGACTTGCGGGGAATCGCGACGTCCCTGCGGATCGCAACGGGGCGGACGCATTCGCGCGGTGATCTGGTAGTGCGGATGCTGCGCGGGCTGGACGGTTACTACAATCAATTCTTGCGGCAGGGGAGCGACGCTATACTGCGCCGCTTCGCGGAGGTGTCCAGTTTTTGTGAGGGGAAGCGGGTACGCGTCGCGACCGCGAAGGAAACATTTCTGGCCACAACGGCGGGTTTGGAGCCAAACGGCGTGCTGCGCGTCACGCGCGAAAACGGAAAGACAGAGCCGGTTCTGGCCGGAGACGTGCGCGAGGCCTGAAGAATGCTGCTTACCATTGACATCGGAAATACGAATACGGTCCTGGGCGTCTACAACGGTGAAAGGCTGGCCGCCCACTGGCGGCTGACGACAGCCCGGAGCCAGACGGTGGATGAATACGGCATCCTCGCGCGCAGCCTGTTCCAAAACGCGGGGCTCGAGCAAAGGGAGTTGGAGGGGATCATCATCAGCTCCGTAGTCCCGCCATTAAACTCTACGCTGGCAGAAATGTCGGAGAAGTATTTCGGAACGAAAGCGCTGTTCGTCGAGCCCGGGGTGCGCACAGGGGTGCCCGTCTTCTACGACAATCCATCAGAGGTCGGGGCGGATCGCGTCGTCAATGCGGTGGCAGCGCATACCAAATACGCTGGTCCGTGCGTGGTTGTAGATTTTGGAACCGCAATCACTTTCGATGCGATTTCCGAGAAGGGTGAGTACCTCGGCGGTGTGATCGTACCTGGCGTAGGAATCGCTGCGGAGGCGCTATTTGCCCGCACCGCCCGGCTGCCGCGCGTGGAAATCAAAGACCCGGGCAAGATCATCGGGACCAACACGGTGGCCTCGATGCAGGCAGGGCTGTTCTACGGTTACGTGGACTTGGTGGACGGGATTGTTGCGAGGATGAAGCAGCAGCTCGGCAGCGGGACGCGTGTGGTGGCTACCGGAGGACAGGCTCCCCTTGTAGCGAAAGGATCGAAACACATTGAAGTGGTGGACGAGCATCTCACCCTCGACGGGTTACGGATTATCTGGGAAAGGAATCGCGAGAGCAGCGTGTCCGGACGCAAAGATGTCGGCCGACGAAGCGGAAAACGACCCAAGAAGTAGCAGCATTTATTTCTTCGGCGTTGTTTGGTCGCGCCGCGAGCGCCACAAATACCACGCAGCTACACTCCGATAGGGCCTCCACGCTTGAGAAAGTTCGAGCATTTTCTTCTCCGAGGGCATGCGGCGCAGGCCATAAGCCTTGCGAATGGCATGCTGGATGCCAAGATCGTCAACGGGCAAAACATCGGGGCGGCCGAGCGAGATAAGCATGAATATCTCAGCCGTCCATCTGCCGATTCCCTTCACAGCGGTGAGGCGTTTCATAATCACATCGTCGTTCATGCGCCCGAGGCGAGCGAGTGGGAGCTCGCCGGAGGAGGCGCGGGCGACGATGTCGCGAATGTAACGGACCTTCTGGCGTGAAAGACCAGCGGAGCGAAGTTTGCGGACGGGCGTGGCGAGAATCTGTTCAGGTTTTGGAAACTTGGCGTGACGATCTTTGCTGTCGCAGCCGTACAGTGCGCAAAACCTCGCTTCCACGGTGCGTGCAGCATGCCAGGAGATTTGTTGCGAGATGATGGCCATCACCAGGGCGCGTAGGCGGTTCGTCTGCACGCGCTCATGGAGCAGGCAAGGGCCGACCTGCGCGATGATACGTCGCATCACGGGATCAACGCGCTCTAGATGTTGAACCGCAGCTCGATGAGCCATGACGTGTAGAAACTACGCCTGGATGAAATACGATGCAAATCGGGCAAGTAGCCGCGGCGAGTTGCTGGCCGAGTTTGGGGCTAGAATTGCGGGCGTGGCAACCTTCAACTATTTCAATTACTTCACGGAAATCGAGGAGTACTTTTGGCGGAAGCGCGGCGCACAGTTATTAGTATCTCCCCTGGACTGGGCCATCATGGAAAGCTGGCAGCAAGCCCAAGTCCCACTCGAAGTGGTGTTGAAAGGAATAGACGCTGCATTCGAGAGCTATGCGCGGTCACGGCGCGGCTCGAGCGGGCGTCCGCTGAAGAGCCTGGCGTATTGTGTGGACGCGGTGCTGGAAGCAGCAGTGGCAGCGCAGGATGCCGCTGCCGGTCGCGGACTTGATCGTGAAGAAAAAAAACATGCTGCCGAACAGCCATTTTCGCGGGAGGAGCTGGCCGCATATCTAGCACGCAACACGGAGCGCTTACGCGATGCGGCTAGCCGGGCCGGACTTGCGCCGCGTCCAGATAGCCAGGCGCTGGCGACGAGAGTCGCCGACACAGTCAAACGCCTAGAAGAGTGCCGCGTAAGCCTTAGTGGCCAGGCGCAACCAGATCTGGAAGACCTGGAGCGGCGCCTGACGGTGATGGAAGACGGGCTATACGCTTCGCTCCTGGCGAACGCCGACGAAGCGACGGTGCTCGAGAGTCGTAGACAAATGGAACGGGATCTCGCGCCATACCGGCGGCGGATGACAGCGGCGCAATTGAGCATGCTGGAACAGCAGTTTTTGCGGCGTTTGCTGATGGAAGCGTACGGGCTCCCACGATTAAGTCTCTTTTATTTCATGTAAGTCTGACGAAGATATTCCGGGAACTGCTCAGGAGCTCGGGATGGGCGCGCCATGAATCACTGGTTGATCCTACTCCAGTCTTGGGGATCCGGGATTCCGCTTGGTGTATCGGTCTCCGGCGCAGAAGGCAGGATTTACGTCCTGCGGCGGTGGTCCTCCTTCTGCTCGTTTTCTCTATTTCTCACTGGGTCTTTTCGGAAGACGCATTTTTGATGAAAAATCTTCCCGGATACAGCGAGTGGGTGTCGGGCGTGAAGCACCGTTTGCTGCCCGGGGTTTGGTAGGATGTTCGCGAGCGTTCCGCCGTGCAATTAAAAGTAGAAAAACTGGTGTACGGGGGAGAGGGCATGGGCCACTCGGAGGGCGTGGCCGTTTTCGTTCCCTTCGTGGCACCTGGAGAAACGGTGACCGTACGACTTGACGCGCACAAAAAAAAGTTTGCCCGCGGGCACGTGGAAAAATTCTTGGAAACATCACCACAGCGCGTGGCCGCGAGGTGTCCTTACTTCACCCGCTGCGGAGGATGCCACTACCAGCATCTGCCCTACGACGCGCAATTAAGCTACAAACGGGAGATCTTGCTGGAGACGCTCGCAAGGCTCGGAGCCGTGCGCTGGGCGGGACCGGTCGAGGTGCATGCTTCGCCTCCCTTCGGGTACAGAAACCGGGCTCAGTGGAAGGTGCGGCCCGCGACTGCTGGCCCCGAAATCGGCTATGTCGAAGCGAACTCGGAGACCTTGTGTGCAGTGGATCAATGCCCGATTCTCAGCCCGCGGCTAGAGGATACGCTCGCGCGCTTGCACGGTTTGGTGGGCCGGCGCGAGATTCCGGCGGCGCTGGCAGAGGTGGAAGCATTCGCGGATGGTGAAGACGAGCGAATTCTGCTGGGGGCTTCTTTCACCCACTTCGGAGGCATCACCGCAGCGGTGCTGGGAGGCCTGCTGAGTGAGGCTATTCCTGCAATCGAAAGCCTGCTTTTGCACGACGCCAGCCGCGACCGGTTCGAGCTCCTCGGACCGGGATATTTGAAATACCGCGTAGGAGACCGACGATATCGCGTCGGACATCTATCCTTTTTTCAGGTGAACCGGTTTCTGGTGGGCGCGCTCGCGCAGCGTGCCGCCGCCGGAGCGGCCGGATCCTTAGCTTTGGAACTCTACGCTGGAGTGGGACTGTTTTCGTTGCCGCTGGCCGCCGGATTCGAGCGCGTAATCTCCGTTGAAGGAAATCCGGCTGCGACTCGCGACTTGGCGGAGAACGCCCGGAGCGTGGCGGACTCCGGCGGCACGATCCAGGTGCGCACCCAGGACGCGGAGGAA
>JASHRU010000396.1 GCA_030037225.1 Candidatus Acidiferrales bacterium
TTGGCTGCGTGCTTTTCGATGTAGTCGATGGCGTCTTTGACGGTGGTGATTTTTTCGGCGTCCTCGTCCGGGATTTCGACCCCGAAGGCCTCTTCGAGGGCCATGACGAGTTCGACCTGATCGAGGGAGTCGGCGCCGAGGTCGTCCACAAAATGGGCGGTGGGTGTGACTTCTTCCTCAGATACGCCGAGCTGCTCGACGATAATTTGCTTGACGCGCTCTTCAGTGCTGGCCATTCGCCTCTCCTCCCCTGTGCGCCTCCGGCTGCGGCCGGAAATCCAGTCGGATGCCCCTCTGAAAGCGCCACGGCATTGTATTCACAGCGCTTCGAGAGGTCAACCAAACCGCTGGAATCCGGGGCTGCCCAAGGCCGCGGGCAGGGAGCTTACAATCTGCCCCCTCCTCGTAGGGGCACGACATGTCGTGCCCCTACACGCAGGTACTCTCCGCGCATCGCGTTAGCCCATGTGCAAGCCGCCGTTGACGTCGAGGACGTGGCCGGTGATGTAGGAGGCTTCTTCACTCGCCAGAAAGACGATAGCGGCGGCGACTTCATTGTCCCGGCCCAGGCGGCCGAGGGGAATGCGGGCCAGCAGCGCGTCCTTGACCTGTTGCGAAAGCGGGTCGGTCATGGGCGATGCGATAAAGCCGGGCGCGACGGCGTTGACGGTGATGTTGCGCGAGGCGACTTCGAGGGCGATGGCTTTGGTGAGGCCGATGAGACCGGCCTTGGCGGCAACATAATTGGCCTGGCCGGCGTTGCCCGTCTCCGCGACGACCGAAGAAATGTTGATGATGCGTCCCCACTTTTGCCGGAGCATGACGGCAAGCGCGTGCTGGATGGCGATGTGAGCTGCGGTGAGGTTGACTTGGATGACGGAGTCCCAGTCATCGGGCTTCATGCGCATACTGAGGCCGTCGCGGGTAACGGCGGCGTTGTTGACGAGGATGTGCAGGCCACCGAACTTGGCGCGGACGGCGTCAAAGCCGGATTTGATCTGATTGGCGTGAGCAACATCCATTCGAACGGAAAATGCTTCGCCGCCGTTGGCGGTGATCTCGGCGGCGAGCTCCGCGAGTTTCGATTCGTTGCGGGCGGCCAGCGCAACGCGCGCGCCAGCCTGGGCCAAGGCGAGGGCGGTGGCGCGGCCGATGCCCTGCGACGCGCCTGTGACCAGAGCGACCTTGTCTTTCAGGCTGAACATGAGCTAATCCGCATCGGCGGTGGGTGTGCGGGCCTGGGCCAGCTTCTCGACGGCGGCGTGCAAGCTTTTTTCGTCTTCGACGTTGACGCAGAGAACGGAGCGGTCGATTTGGCGGAGAAGGCCGCTCAAAACTTTTCCCGGCCCGACCTCGACGAATATGTCCACACCGGCCTCGATCAGCGTGCGGATCGACTGCTCCCAGCGAACCGGGAGCGTCACCTGACGGATGAGGGCTTCGCGAGCCTCATCGCCTGTTTCAATGGCTTCGGCGGCAACATTAGTGACGAGGGGAACTGTCAGCGGGCTGAAAGCCGTCGAGCGGAGCAAGGGCTCGAGGCGCTGCTGGGCGGCCAGCATCAGCTCGCAGTGGAAGGGGGCGGAGACAGGAAGAATCACGGCGCGCTTGGCACCGCTCTGGGAGGCGAACTCAACAGCGCGCTTGACGGCGCCGGCATGGCCGGAAATGACGGTTTGTTCGGGAGAATTGAGGTTGGCGGGGGAGACGACTTCGCCCTGGGCGGCTCGGCGACAGGCATCGTCCACCTGAGCGGGTGACAGGCCGAGGATAGCGGCCATGGCGCCCACTCCGGCGGGAACCGCTTCCTGCATGAACTGGCCACGCTGGCGGACCACGCGGACCGCGTCAGCGAATGCGAGGCCCCCGACGGCGACCAGGGCGGAATACTCGCCGAGGCTGTGGCCGGCGACATAGGCGGGCGTAACGCCATGCTCGGCGAGGGCGCGCAGGGCGGCAATGGAAACGGTGACGACAGCGGGCTGCGTGTTTTCGGTGAGCTTGAGTTCGTCTTCCGTTCCTTCGAAACAGATTCGCGAAATGGAGAAGCCGAGCGCGCGGTCGGCCGCTTCGAAGACGGCGCGAGCGGCGGGGAATTTGTCAGATAGCTCACGACCCATGCCGGAGTACTGCGAGGCTTGGCCGGGGAAGAGGAATGCGCAAAGGCCCATATCGGCGTCCCGCTTCAGTGAGCGGCAGTCTGGCGCAGTGCGGCGACGGTGCCGGCCAGCTCCGCTTCGATCTTTTCGTTCACGCGCCCGCGGGCGAGCTCGCCGGCAACGCGGACGGCGTTCTTGATGGCGTTGGCGTTGGAGCGGCCATGGCCGATCACGGTGACGCCGCGGACGCCGAGCAGGGGCGCGCCGCCGTACTCGGAGTAGTCGAGATTCTCCTTGAAGCCCTTGAAGGCGGGCCGGGAGAGGAGAGCGCCCATTTTGGTGCGCAGGTCTTTATTGAGGGCGGTGCGAAGGGTCTGGGTGAAGTATTCAACGAGGCCTTCGCTGATTTTCAGGGCCACGTTGCCGATAAAGCCGTCGCAAACGATGACGTCCACATCGCCGGCGAAGACGTCGCGGCCCTCGACGTTGCCGACGAAATTAAGGGGCATCTTCTTGAGGCGGTTGTGGGCTTCACGGGTGAGCTCGTTGCCCTTCATTTCCTCCTCGCCGATGGAAAGCAGAGCCACGCGGGGACGGCGGGTGCCAAAAATCACGCGGTAATAAGTTTCGCCCATGACGGCGAACTGCTCGAGGTGAACGGGCTTGGAATCCACGTTGGCGCCGACGTCGATCATGACGGAAACCTTGCCTTTGGTGGTGGGGAAAGGGGCGGCGAGGGCGGGCCGGTCCACGGCGCTGAGGGTGCCGAGGGTGAGATGAGAGACGGCCATAACGGCGCCGGTATTTCCGGCGCTGACCAGTGCATCGGCCTGGCCATCGCGGACGAGCTTGGCGGCCACGTGGACAGAGCTGCTCCTCTTGCGCTTATAGGCCTGGAGCGGGGAATCGCGCATGGTGATGACTTCAGGCGCGTGAACGATTTCGAGCTCGAATCCGCCGGCGGAATGCTGGGCGAGCTCCTCTTTGATGGCCTGCTGCTGGCCGACGAGGAGGATGCGGAGGCCGAATTGGCGAGCGGCCAGAACCGCACCCGCGACCTCAGCCTTCGGGGCGTGGTCCCCTCCCATGGCGTCCAGTGCGATGGTGGTCATCTGGGGCTCGGGGAATGGGAAAGCAGTCTGGAAAGTACGGCGGCTCAGGCCGTGGTGTCAACGACTTCGCGGCCCTTGTAATAGCCGCAGCGGGGGCAAACCTGATGGGGCAGCTTCCGCTCGTGACATTGGGGGCACTCGGAAAGCGAGTAGGGCACGAGGTGGTCGTGGGCCCGGCGCTGATTCTTCCGCATCTTGGAGTGCCTGCGCTTCGGATTAGGCATACGAACTCCTGTCAGGGAACAACGGGAAACAACCATTCTACAGGGAGCGGGAGCGGAACGCTATTGCTTCTTGCACCAGGTCTGTTTGACGCGGGCGAGCTGCGCCAGGCGCGGATCGGCCGCGTGCGTCTGGCAGTGGCACTCCTCGTGGTTGAGGTTGGCGCCGCACTGGGGGCACAGGCCGCGGCAATCGCTGCGGCAGATGGCCTTCATGGGGATGGCCAGATTGACCTGCTCGGCCAGGGCGTCGGCGAGAAAGAAGCCGGCGCCTTCGAAGAAGGCGACTTCGGACTCGTCGGTATCGAGCTTGGCGTCTTCTTCGGTGCGGATGGAGTCCATGGGGCGGTAGAAGAGGTCGAACTCGCGGCTGATTTCCTCGGTAACGGGGTCGAGGCAGCGGGCGCAGACCAGCTCGATGCGCGTGTGCAGCTCGCCGCGGAGGCGG
The DNA here is from genome assembly GCA_030037225.1 of Candidatus Acidiferrales bacterium. GTDB lineage: Bacteria > Acidobacteriota > Terriglobia > Acidiferrales > UBA7541 > JOPF136. Next base: position 3,881 of record JASHRU010000396.1, read on the forward strand.
ATTTCGCCGTCCACCAGCTCAGCGGTGGCACGGACCTCGAGCGGTTCGGTCTGCTGGAACTCCTCGGTGTGGTAATCGATTGTGCCGGGAGGATAAAACTTGTGGATGCGGAGCTTGCGGACCGCCAATTCCTTAACGTCGAGGAACATGGCTCTGGGCCGTCCTTCTTTCGCCTGCCGCGCGAGCGAAGGGTAATTATAGGCGGGCGGAAGAGCGAGTCAAATTGAACGCCCGGCGGGGTGTGCGAATCGGATACGCAGCAAATACGCCTACGAAGGGGCTGTGCTGTTCACGGTGCGGGCATGCTCCTTCATAAGGAAGCGGTCAGTCATGCCCGCGATGTAGTCGCAGACGACGCGATGGCGAGGCTGTTCCTCGGCCAGCGCTGCGTGCAGCGGCGGCATCTCGCCGGGATGTTCGGAATAGAAATAGAAGAGCTGCTCGAGGGCAGCGACGCAGCGGTCGCGCTCCTCGACGAGGTCGGGGTGGTCGTAGAGGCGGCGATGGAGAAAGGTTTTCAGGCCAGCCGACCAGGAAGCGGAATCGGGGCTGAAACCGGCAAGCGACACGGGAAAACGGCGGACGTCGTCGGGCGACGCAGGGTTGTGGGAGGCGATGTTCTTCTCCGTGGTGGAGATGAGGTCGGAAGCGAGGTGGTCGAGAACGCGTTTGATGGTTTCGAGCAGCTTCAGCTTGACGCGGGCGGCGGGATAGAGGCGATCGATTTCGCGATAAATGATGGAGAGGCGCGGCGTTTCCTCGAGGATCATTTCGAGGGGCAGGAGCTCGGATTCCCAGCCGTCGTCGATGTCGGAGGTGTTGTAGGCAATTTCGTCCACGAGGTCGATGAGCTGAGCTTCCAGCGGAGGGCGGAGGGCGGGCTCGTATTCGGCGGCTTCGGGAAATTCCTCAGGCGTCCACGAGCGCGAGTGCTTGATGATGCCTTCGCGCAGCTCGAAGGTGAGGTTCAAGCCGGGGAAATCGAGATAACGCTGCTCGAACAGCTCGACGATGCGCAAGGCGTGGAGGTTATGGTCAAAGCGTTCGCCATGGGCGCGCATCAGCTCGTCGAGCTTGGCCTCGCCGGCATGGCCGAACGGCGGATGGCCGATGTCGTGCGCGAGCGCAAGGGCTTCCGCCAGGTCCTGGTTGAGGCCGAGAGCGGCGGCGACGGTGCGGGCGATCTGGGAGACCTCCAAAGTGTGCGTCAGGCGGCTGCGGAAATGGTCGGAGAACCGGACGGTGAAGACCTGGGTCTTTTCCTGAAGGCGGCGGAACGCGCGGGAGTGAATGATGCGGTCGCGGTCGCGCGCGAAGTCGTTGCGATAAGGATGGGAAGGCTCTGGATAGCGCCGGCCACGTGAGTGGCGGGCGTCCATGGCGTAGCCGGCGAGGAGCATTGGTGGAATCTCCGCCCGCCTGCGGCGGGCAGGCCCGCGTGGGGCGGGCGGCACGAATCAGGAGACGGGGCCCATTTCCGAGAGTCTCCGGTCCGCCTCCTCGGCGAGCGGAGTATCCGGAAAGTCTTTTTTGACTTGCTCGTAGATCTTGGCGGCTTCGGCCGGCTTGGATTTCTGATAGAGCGCGGCCAGGGCCATCTGGGCGCGAGCCTTGGGAACGAGCGCTGTGGGGTGATCGATCAGGTCGGTCAGGAACTTCGCGGCGTCGTCGGGCTTTCCGGCCTGGACGGCCATTTCGGCGAGGGAGAGCTTGGCGAGTGAAGCGACCTCGGCATTGCTGCCGGAGGCGAGGGCGCGAAGCTCGTTGCCGGCCTTGTCCGTTTCGTCCAGGTGTATGGTGCAAAGCGCGGAGTAATAGCGGGCGAGAGTTCCCAACTGGGTGAGGGAATATTTCTGGGCGACCTCATCGAATTTCTTGCGGGACTCCTGATACTTGAGTTTGTCAAAAACGTAGGTGACCTCGCCGGGCTCTTCCGGCTCGCCGGGGGCGCGGATGCGAGCTTCAAAGCTCTTCATGGCCGCGTCAAACGCCACGCTGGCCTTCTGGGATTGCTGGGCGCTCCAAAAACGCCAGCCAAAAACACCGGCGAAAACCAGGGCGGCCACAGCGACGGTGATCCAGAGATTGCGGGCGTGAGAGAAGGCGTACTCGGCGCCGTGTTCAACGGTTTCGACGAAACGGTCGCGCTTCAACTCCTTTGGGCTGATGTGTCCGGGCACGTCGTGGTCCTCGATTGGCCCTCGGGCCTGGTCTGAAACAGAGAAATGTTATCACAAGGCAGGCTCGGGACCGGCATTGGGCGAGGGCGAGGTAATGGGCAGCTTACCCGGATGGATCCGCGGAGTGGCCAACTGTTGCGCTGATGGTCTGGTGCAGGCCACTTGAACGGCGCACAGACTGAAAGTCTGTGCTACGGGCGGCGGCGCACGAAACAGGGCGAATCCTACTGACGCGAGGAAATGAGCGGCTCGGGAAGGTAGGAGGCACAGGCTGTTCTGAAACTTCGGAGGCCTGTTCTACTTGTGCTTCATGACGTGGACGCCATCCCACTGGGGCTCGGGCTCTTCGAGCAAGTATTCCTCGCAGCGATGGGCCAAGATGCGGCCGGGCCCGTCGTCGGGCCAGTGTTGGAGGAGTTGAGAGAAGAGGGTGCTGGCCTGGCGCCAATCGCGGCGTTTGTAGTAGGCGCGGGCGCGGCCGTACATTTCGACTTTTTCCTGCAAATCCTTCTGGTCGCGCAGGCCGGCAAGCTCGTGGATGACCACGGGCTGCTCCTTGCCCTTCACGCGGATGATATCCACTTCCCGATAGAGATATTCGGGAACGCGGGCGTCCTTGTAGGCGAATTCACTGAGCAGCACGCGCGTGCCGTACTCCTTGTTCAGCCCCTCGAGGCGGGAGGCTAGGTTCACGGAATCGCCGAGGGCGGTATAGCCGTAACGGAGGTTCGAGCCCATGTTGCCGACGGAGGCGACGCCTTTGTTGATGCCAATGCCGATGTCGAGCCGCGGCAGCCCCCTGGGGGCCCAGGTGCGCTGAAGCTCTTCGAGTTTCTGGAGCATTTCGAAGGAGGCGCGGGCAGCATGGCTGGCCTGGGCCGTGTCTTCGAACGGGGCGCCCCAAAAGGCCATCACGGCATCGCCTATATATTTATCGAGCGTGCCCTGGTTGCGGAAGATGATGCGGGTCATTTCCGTGAGGTATTGATTGAGGAGATCGGCAAGGGCCTGGGCATCGAGTTTTTCCGAGATACTGGTGAAGCCGCGGATGTCGCTGAACAGGATGGTGATCTCCTGCTTACGAGGAGTGACGCTCTCGGGGCGGGTGAGCACGCGGCGGATAACCTCAGGGCTGACGTACTGCTGGAAGGCGCCGCGCACCTTCCGTTTTTCCTTTTCTTCGATGAGCACGCGGTAGAGAGCGACGGCCAGTGTGTTGGCGAGAAGGGTGAGGGCGGGAAGCGTGGCATTGAGCAGCCAGCCGCGGTCGAACGCCCATTGAACGAAGGCTCCGAAGGGAATCCAGAGCAACAACGTGGCCGGCAGAAAGGCGGGCTGCGTGGTGGCGAGCCACAGTCCGAGCGGCAATCCGAACAGAAAGATGAAGAAGACATCCAAAAGGAACTCGCGCGTCTCGCGCTCGAGGAAGCGCTGGTTCAGGATGTTGTCCACGATATTGGCGTGGATCTCGATTCCGGGATAATTCTTGGCGCTGAAGGGGGTCGTAACGAGGTCGGCGATGCCGACGGCACTGGCGCCGACGAGAACAATCTTGTCTTTGAAGGTTCCGGGAGGGAATTTCTTGTTAACCACGTCGGCGATGGAAACGTAGGGAAACGTGCGGGCGGGGCCGCGGTAATTGATGTTCACGCGGCCGACGTCGTCGGGCTGGACAATATCCGAGCTGCCGAATTCGATGTTTTCAATGCCGTTTTCTCCGAAGCTGAGGATGATGCGGTCGTTGGACAGATCGAGGAAGGAACGCACCACCTGGACGTCGAGCGAGGCGTAGAGGTCCCACTCGGATTTGTTGGGCGAGAGCCCGAAGGGCATGGCCAGGATGCCCTTGCGGACCACGCCGTCAGCGTCGGGAATCGCGTTGAAGAAGCCGGTACCGCCGTGGCCGGCGTTCAGCGTGTCGCTCAGAATCTTCAAATTTGCTTCCGCGGCGACGGGCGCCATCCCGAGCTCTTCGTAGTTCTCCATCATCCGAATGTAGCTCTGCTGTCCCTGGGCGGATTTCGCGCTGCGGGCCTGCGGGAAGGGAAAGTCTCCGATAATCTGGGCGTAGTTTTCGATGGTGGCTTTGTCGAGCGTTTTGGCTTCTTCGGGAGACATGAAAAAGAAGTTGCCGAGGACGACCGGGCCGAAGCGTTTGATGGCTTCGGCGAACTGCTGGTCCACGTTGTACTGCCCTTCGATGCGGGCGAGTTCGGCGATGACCTTGGGATCGACCGGCTGGCCGGCTTTTTCCTGGGCCAGAAGGCCTTCGCGAACATCGCGGATGGGCTTGGCGGAGTCGTCCGGCTTGCTGAAGGTGATGTCGAAGCCAACGGTGCGCGCGCCGTCTTCGCGCAGGACGTCGAGCATGTCCGCGAAATATTTCCGGGAAAAGGGCCAGCGGCCGAGTGTTTCCTGAGCCTTCTGGTCGATCTCCACGATGACGATGCGGGGATCGGGGGAAGCCTTGGCGAACCTCTGGCGCACCAAAAAGCGCGTGTCGACCGTGGAGAGCTCGAAGCGGCGCAGGACGCTGGCGGCCGCGCTGGTGCGCTCGCTCAACAGAGCGGAGTAGTAGAGAAGCAGAAAAATGATTGAAATGCCGAGACTGATCGCGAGAGGGACACGAAATCCCCACCACTTCTGAAAGAAGCCGGCCGGTTGTCCTGTGGCGGGGGGCGGAGCCATCTTGGAAACCGAGTGCAAGAGCCTGAGTTAATCCCGATACGCGAAACTAAGTTTCACGCGGCCCATCAGGTGCTCGAGCTCGATGGAATCTCCTTCGTTGAGCTTGGTGGGCGCGGTAATGGGCTGACCGTTCACCTTGGGTACCTTGTCGCCGGTGCCGATGTAGTAGCCGTCGTCGCGCTTGGTAACCTGTGCGGCGACCTGGGGAGCGAACCAGCCTTTCATGCGAACTGTGGCCATGCCCGATTTGCCGATGACCGTGAGCTTGTTCGAGAGCGGATACTCGCGCTGGTCCGTCTTGCCTTCAAGTACGAGCAGCCAGGCAATGCGCTGGCGAGGCGGAGTGGGAGGCGCCTGGGTTTGCGTCTGGGTAGAGCCCTGCGCGTCCGCCGGAGGACCGCCCGCAGCCATCGCCTGGGCGAGGAGTTCACGCCGCTTTTTGGTGTCGAGGACCATGGTCTCCTGAAGCTTTGGCGGAGCGGGCTTGGCGGGCGCCGCCGGGACGGGGGCGCCGGCGATGGCTTCCGCTTCGCCGCGGACCTCGATGGAATGTTTGCCGACGGTGACGATGTCGCCGGGCTTCAACGTGGCACGCGTGATGCGCTGGGAATTCACGAACGTGCCGTTGAGGCTGTTCATGTCTTCGACGACAAGCTTGCCGCCGTCGTTGAAGATGCGGGCGTGGTGGCTCGACACGGCGAGGTTGTCCACGTGCAGGGCATTGTCCGGCGCCCGGCCGATGCCGATCGGATTTGCGCCGACCTCCACTTCTTTGAGCACCGCCGCTTCGTACTTCAGGATCAGCTTTGACATTGCTAGGCTCCTCCGCTATTCACCGCATAGCCAGCGCCACAGGCGCGCCAGCCACCCATTTGTCCCTTCGATTACGCGAACTACGATAACCGTAATGTTGTCTTCTCCCCCGTTGTCGTTCGCCAAAGCGATTAGTCGCTCGCAAGCCTCGCGGGCGCTCAAAGAGGTGTTGAGGACGCTGCCGATATCGGGATCCGTGGCCATGCGGTTGAGGCCGTCGGAACAGAGGATGAGAGCATCGCCGGGAAGGACGGGCTGTTCCTCCGCATCCACGTCGACCATGGGATCGATGCCCAGCGCGCGGATGAGCACGCTCTGCATCTGGCTGCTCTCGGCCTGCTGTTGGGTGAGAATGCCACGGCGAACCTGCTCGGCCACGAGGGAATGATCCTGCGTGATCTGCTCCAACTGGCCCTGGCGCATGCGATAGAGGCGGCTATCGCCCACGTGAGCAACGCTCATCTGCTCTTCGTCGAGCCAGATGGCGACCACGGTGGCGCCCA
>JASHRU010000036.1 GCA_030037225.1 Candidatus Acidiferrales bacterium
GATGGTTTTGTCGGTAATTTCGAACCGCACGCGGCTCTCCGCCTCCCGCCCGGCGCGTCCGCGCGGCGCGCGTTGGCCCGGTTCCGTGACCATGGGCTGCTGGTTGATGAATCCCTCGTTCGTCATCCGCTCCACAAGCCGGTCGAGCAGCCGTTCCAGCTCCTGGCGCCGCTCGGGATCGTTCATCAGCGCGTCCAGCAGCTCTTTCGAAAGCAGCTCGCCGTCTTCCAGCGCCCGCAGGATGGCCTGCCGCAGCGATTCCGTGGTGCGCTCGGGGTCGAATTCGCCCCAGCGCGAGTAGGGCGACTCGAATCCGCTCTGCAGCAAATAGTCGGAGAGGCGGTTGATCAGCTCTTCGAGATCCACCGCGTCAGCGGGCTCTCCGGTGTATTTCGAATATCGCGTAATCTTCATGAAAGGCTCAGAAAATCAGCCGTTCTTGCAGGTTCTTGCAGCGATTCTTGCGGCGGCACACAGTGAACATGATCGGCGCGCTCAATTGAACTGCCGCCTCGGCGGACGCCCGGAATAGGGCTCCGGCTCCCTGGCTTCCGCCGGCCGCGGAGCCTCGGCATGGTAGCCGCGCTCCTCGCTCCGGCTCACCCGGCGGTGCGCCCACAACCCTTCGAGCACGAACTCCGCCGCGGCCACCGTCACGGCCGGCGCGGAACCCTCGCGCACGCTCAGGCGGTCGAGCCGTTCCAGCAGGCCGGGCACTTTCTTCATCAGCGCGAGCTGGTCGCGCGCGGGCATGGCGGCCGAAAGTTTCAGCTCGCCGCCATTCTGGAACCATTCCACGGTTTTATCCAGGTTGACGCCGCTAAAGTGCCGTTCGAAGACGCGCCCGATCGCGCCGCGGATCAGTTCGCGCGCCACCGTATCGGCCCCGCGCAGCTCGCCTTCGTATTCCAGCTCGATTTTTCCGGTGATGGAGGGCATCGCGGCGTAAATATCGGCCACGCGCGCCACCGCCGGCCGCTCCTGGAGGCGCACGGCGCGCTGCTCCGCGTTGCTGGCCACCGATTCCACCACGGAAATCGGCAGCCGCTGGCTCACGCCGGAGCGTTTGTCCACACGCTTGTCGTCGCGCGCCAGAAAGGCGATCTGCTCGATGATTTCGCGCACGTATCCGGGGATTTCCAGCGGGATGTGCTCGCCGCGTTCGGTCCAGGCTTCCTGTTGCGTGATGCGCAGGCCCTCGTCGATCGACGCGGGATAGTGCGTGCGGATTTCCGCGCCGATGCGGTCTTTGAGCGGCGTGATGATTTTCCCGCGCGCCGTGTAGTCTTCCGGGTTGGCCGTGAACACCAGCAGCACGTCGAGCGGCAGCCGCAACGGGTAGCCCTTAATCTGGACGTCGCCCTCCTGCATGATGTTGAATAATCCCACCTGAATTTTTCCGGCCAGGTCCGGCAGTTCGTTGATGGCGAAGACTCCGCGGTTCGCCCTCGGCAGCAGGCCGTAATGCATGGTCAGCTCGTCGGAGAGGTCGCGGCCGCCGCGCGCGGCGCGGATGGGGTCCACGTCGCCGATGATGTCGGCGATGGTCACGTCTGGCGTGGCCAGTTTTTCCACGTAGCGCTCGCTGCGCGGGAGCCAGCCGATGGGCGTCTCGTCGCCGTAACGCGCCAGGCGCTCGCGGCAGGCCTTGCAGATGGGCGCGTAGGGGCTGTCGTTGATTTCGCAGCCGGCCACCACGGGCAGGTATTCATCCAAAAACGCCACCAGCCCGCGCAGGATGCGGCTTTTCGCCTGTCCCCGCAGGCCCAGCAGGATGAAGTGCTGCCGCGAGAGCAGCGCGTTGACGATCTGCGGCACCACCGTATCTTCGTAGCCGTGCACGCCGGGGAAGAGCGCTTCGCCCGCCGCCAGCATGCGCAGCAGGTTCTCGCGCGCCTCCTGCTTGACGCTGCGCCCGGCCAGCCGTTCTTCCGACCACGAGCTGCGGCGCAACTCTCCCAGCGTGGCCGGCAATGGAGTCGTTGGAATCGCGGTAGAGGACATAGCCAGTTGGATGCAATCTCTCCCACAACGATTATAAACCGTTCGCAGCGGACGCGCGCGAATGGATAACGGCGTAGTGCACGAAGCATCGCCGGGCGAAGTCGAACTGCGCGTCTGCATTCGATTGGCGTCCTTGCCTCCTTCGGCGCCATCACTTTCATCGGACGCAGTACTTTTGGTGTATATTTCCGCTTGAGTATGCGCGGCCGTCCGGTGTTCGCCTTTCCAATCTTGCTTTGCCTGTGCGCGTATCCGATTCCCGCTGGCACTATTGCCGACGATTCCAGCGATGCGGAAGCGCTCTTCAAGCAGGCGCACGACCTCACCGACATTCGCGCCGAGGGCAGTCCGCCCTTCCGCCTGGTCGCCCGAATCTTCACTTACGATACAAAGGGCAGGTCGAAGGAGGGAACCTACACGCTGATCTGGAAGACGCCGATTTCCTGGAGGGACGAGACAATTGTTTCGGACTTCTCGCAGGTGCGCGTCGCGTCGGGCGAAAGTATCTATACCGTCCGAAATCAAGTGGGCGTCAGCCCCGCAATTTTTAGTCTGGATGGTGTGCTGGATTTTCCGTATCTGCTGCGTACCCCTTCCGAATCCGCGCCGCGCAGTCTTCACGAAGGGGTGGAAAATAAAGAGGGGTCGAACGTGCTGCTAAAGAGGGGGAACCTATCTGTCGAGGTCCGGATGGAGGCGTCGCTTCCGCTCCCAACCCGGTTGTTCCCCATGGTCCG
>JASHRU010000397.1 GCA_030037225.1 Candidatus Acidiferrales bacterium
AAGACAGCGTTGGCGACGTCGGAGGCTTCGGCGCGCGTGGGGCGGGGATTTTCGGTCATAGACTCGAGCATTTGCGTGGCGGTGATGACGGGAACGCGCAGGTCGCGCGCGAGGGCGATGATGCGTTTCTGAAGGACGGGGACCTGCTCGGGCGCGAGCTCCACGCCGAGATCGCCGCGCGCGACCATCACGCCGTCCGCGGCGCGCAAGATATCTTCGAGGTTTTCGATGGCCTCGGGCTTTTCGAGCTTGGCGATCACAGGCGTGTCGCGGCCAGCGCGGTGAATCAGCGCCTTGGCGGAGAGCACGTCGGCGGCGGTGCGGACGAAGCTGACGGCCACATAATTGGCTCCGGCCTCGAGAGCGAAGGCAAGATCTTCGCGGTCTTTGCGCGTAATCGAGGCGATCTTCAGGTTCACTCCGGGCAGATTGATGCCCTTGTGCTCGCCGAGTTCACCGCCGTTGAGGACGCGAGTAACCACGTCGCGGCCACGGACGGCACGGACGCGCAGCTCGATGAGACCGTCGGCGAGCAGGATGCGATCGCCCGGCCGGACGTCGCGCGGCAGGCGGGAAAAGGTGGTGGAAACGCGAGACGCGTCGCCCGGCACATTGGCTGTGGTGATGACGAACTGTTCTCCGGCCTCGAGGCGAACCGGACGGCCGCCGGCCAGAGTGCCGGTACGAATTTTCGGTCCCTGCAAATCGGCCAGAATGGCCAAAGGCCGCTGCTGGCGGAGCGAGGCTTGGCGGAGAGCGCGGATGGCGGCGGCGTGCTCGTCGTGGGTGCCGTGTGAAAAATTGAGTCGAGCGACGTTCATCCCGCTAGCGAGCAGGCGGTAGAGCATCTCGGGTGAACGGCATGCAGGGCCGATGGTGCAGACGATCTTGGCGCGGCGCAGGGTGAGCCCGGCGGGCGGGGGCGGCTTACGGGGCACGGACGAAATCCTCCACGGCGCGGTAGACGAGCTCGATGCCAGGGCGGATCGAGGCGATGGGCAGGCGTTCGTTGTCCGCGTGGACGCGGGCCTCTTCCTGCTCGGTGAGGGGAAACGGACCGAGGCCGTAGCAGGTGACGTTGCGCATGCGGAGCTCGGCGGAATCCGTGAACCCTGGAGACATCAAGGGCAAAACAGGCGCGCCGGGAAAAACGACACGCGACGCCCGGACGATCGAGCGGTAGAAATCTGTTTCAATATCGGAAGGAGGCGAGGGACGCGAATTCATGGCGTCGATATCGATGCGAATCTGAGGATCGGCGACCACCTTGAGCATATCGTCGGCAAACTCGCCAGGGAGCTCTCCCGGAAGAAGGCGGACGTTCAGGATGGCACGAGCTTCGGAAGGAATGACGTTGGCGCGGATGCCCGCCTGAAGGATGGTGGGAGAGACGGTGTTGCGCAGCATGGAGCTCCAGACGGGATTGGCGGCGGAGAGAATACGCGCGGCGTGATCCTGCCGTTCGGGAGTGTCGAGCACGCGCATCCATTTGGCCAGTTCGGGATCTTCGATATCGGCGAGGCCCTCGAAATAGCGCTTGGTGAGCACGGTGGGCTTTACAGGAGTCTCCCAATTGCCCAGTTTCTCGATGGCGGCGCCAAGGTGGACCACGGCATTGTCTTTGAGCGGAACGGAGGCGTGGCCGGAGGTGCCGGTGGCGGTGACGCGGTAGTTGATGGAAACTTTTTCGCCGGCCTGGAGGCCTACATACCAGGTTTTGCCATCCTTCACGACCGTGTCTCCGCCCTCGTTGATGCAGAAGGCAGCAGCGATCTTGTCCCAATGCTTTTCGGCCAGAGCGCGGATGCCGACGTCGCCGCCCTGCTCTTCATCTCCATCGGCAAGGAAGATGACGTCGCGATTCAGGGGCACCCCGGCGCGCTTGAGGGTGAGGAAGGCGGCGAGGTTGGAAACGACAGGACCCTTGTCGTCGAGGGTGCCGCGGCCCCACATGGCGCCGTCCGCGATCTCCGCGCTGAACGGTTCGTGGGTCCACTTCGAGGGGTCCACGCCGACCACGTCCATATGGCCGAGCAGGAGCAGAGCGCGCGAAGGATCGGGAAAGGCCCCGGCGTTGAGGCGGGCAACCAGGGCGCCACGGCCAGGAGCGGTTTCGATGATTTCGGAGGGGATCCCTTCTTTTTGCAAGATGTCGGCAAGGTAGCGCGCACCGGCCAATTCATTGCCTGGAGGATTGGTGGTGTTGATGCGCACCAGGCCGGCGAGCCAATCCGTAGCTTCGATGGCGAGCTTCTCAAAATCCACAGAAGCCGCTGCGGGAGGATTTTGAGAGGCGACGGACGAAACGCAGATCGCCACAAGCAGGGACAGGAACGGGATCCTCCGGGAAAAAGACAATGCAGCCTCCATCGAATGGGATGTAAACGCCGAACCTAGAATGCTATCACGCGGGATGGTCATGGCGGGGCGAGGCGTTGACCAGCCTAGAGGGCCGTGGCAGCATCCAATGGCAAGAGGTGAACTTTGATGCGACCTGTATTGCTGCGTGCCGTGATCGCCGCCGTGCTGTGCGGCCTGCTCGTCCTGGGGGCCGGGCCTCTGGGAACGGTGCGCGCACAGCAGCAGGGGGGGCAGGATAATCCGCAGGAAAAGCCGCCGGTAACGGTGCCCGCCGGACCGGGGGAAACGAAACCAACGGACCAGTATTCGATGACGGTGGAAGTTCCGCTGGTGAACCTGGACGTGGTGGTGGCGGATGAAAAGGGCGATATCTTTACGGGGCTGAACAAGGCAAATTTCCGGGTGAGCGAAGACGGCGTGCCGCAGCCCATCACCAACTTCTCCACTCCTGAGGCGCCCATCACATCGGTATTGCTGGTGGAGTTCAGCACACGCGGCTACGGCTTGTTTGCCCGAAATGCGGTGAGATGGGGCTACGAGTTCGTACAGCAGCTCAAGAAGGATGATTGGATCGCCCTAGTCTCGTTCGACATGCGGACGCGGATCGAGGTGGATTTCACACAGGACAAAAGGGCCGTGATGAGCTACCTCTCGCAGATGATCATCGGAGGTTTTCACGAGTCCAACGTGTTCGACGCACTGATGGAAACCCTGGACAACATGAGAGACGTGAAGGGGCGGAAGTCGGTCGTGCTGCTGGCGTCGGGGATCGACACATTCAGCAAGCACACGCTGGACGAATGTTACAAGCGCGTGAAGGACACGGACGTAGTGGTCTTCAGCGTGGGTGTGGGCAAGATGCTGCTCAATTACATCGAAAACAACCGTCCCACGGGCGGAGCGATCCAGCGACTGAACTACTATCAGGCCGAGAATCAGATGAGGGAGTTTGCCCGGCTGACCGGAGGGCAAGCCTTCTTTCCGTCGTTTGAAGGCGAAATTCCCGGGATCATGCAAAACATCGCCAACATTCTGAGATCGCAGTACAGCCTGGCCTATATGCCGTCGAATCAGGCTCGGGACGGAAAATACCGCAAAATCAGGGTTGAAGTGGTGGGTTCGGACGGGCAGCCAGCGCAGATGAAGGACGCAAAAGGGAAACTGACGAAGCTGATCGTTTATGCGCGCCAAGGATACACAGCGCCGAAGGGACCGGTGTCGTGAGGCAGCAGCGGAAGGAGACAGAGAAGCGGAGAAATAAGGAAGCAGGAGAAGAGCTTCAGTAGCCGCGGGTGAGATCGACGCGATTGCGCAGATCGCGGCCGGAAAACCAACGGTCCAGATTGTCGAGCAGCAATTCCGCCTGACGCTCCCACAGGGAATCGCTCGCGCCGCTCAGGTGCGGGGTAATCAAACAATTTTCCAGGGCCCACAGAGGGCTCGTTCCGGGCAGGGGCTCCTCGCCTACAACGTCGAGAGCGGCGCCAGCGATGCGGCGCTCACGAAGGGCAGCGACCAGGGCAGCTTCGTCCACGAGCGAGCCGCGCGCGACGTTGACGAGATAGGCGGCGGGTTTCATTGCGGCGAGGCGAGCCGAGTTTACGAGGTGGCGCGTCTCCGAGGTTTCGGGCGCAGCGAGCACAACAAAATCGGCCTCGGGGAGGAGCGAATCGAGCGCGGAGGAGGGGACGACGCGCTCGGCAAGTTCGGGCGCAGCGTGCCCGGAGCGGGTAACGGCCAGGACGCGCATGCCGAGTGTGCGAGCCAGGCGGGCAACAGCGGTTCCGATGGCACCGAGGCCAATGACAAGAAGAGTTGCGCCGCGAAGCTCGCGCGGGCGGATGGGCTCGTCCCATATATCCTGCTGGCCCCAGTGGCGCGCAGCCTGATGCCGAAAGGCGGAGGGAAAGCGGTGGGCGAGGGCGAGGAGTAGGCCGAGCACGTGCTCGGCGATGGGAATGGTGTGAACGCCGCTGGCGTTGGTGACGGCGATGCCGCTCGCGCGCAGCTCGGGATACATGAGCTGGGCAACGCCAGCGGCGGTCGAGTGCAGCCACTTTAGTTTCGGCGTGGCGGCGAGTTGCTGCGTGCGGAGCGACCAGCCAACAAAGATGTCGGTGTCCGGGAGCTCCTCGATGATGCCGGAGTAGTCCTGCAGATGGACGACGCGCATGCCGGGATAGCGTTCGCGGAGGCGGGCGGCGAGCCAGGCAGGGGCGCGCCAGAGTGTGAACGGGTGCCAGACGCAGAGGAGAAGCTTAGTTTGGGATGGAGAGGGTGGTTTCAATCCCGGAGCATCCCTTCTTTAATTTCGCACGACGAGATCGCGGCCAGTCATTTCGGCGGGGCGTTCGGCGCCCATGAGACCGATGATGGTCGGAGCAATGTCTTGAAGCGCGCCGCCGGAACGAAGGGCGAGGCGGTCTTCCGTGCTGACCAGAATGAGGGGAACGGGATTGGTGGTGTGGTAGGTGTGCGGACCGCCGGTGACCGGATCGATCATCGTTTCGGCGTTGCCATGGTCGGCGGTGATGATCCAGGCGCCGCCGCGGGGACGGAGCGCCTGGTAGATGCGGCCGAGTCCGACGTCCACGGCTTCGACGGCCTTGATGGCGGCTTCGAGCTTACCCGAATGGCCGACCATATCGGCGTTGGCGTAGTTCATGATGACGGCGTCGAAGTCGCCCTTCTCAATGGCTTTGACGACGGCGTCGGTGATGCCCTCGGCGCTCATCTCGGGCTTCAGGTCATAGGTGGGAACTTTGGGCGAGGGAACCAGGATGCGTTCCTCGCCGCCAAAGGGTTTTTCGACGCCTCCGTTGAAGAAGTAAGTGACGTGGGCGTACTTCTCCGTTTCCGCGCAGCGGAGGTTGCGCAGATTCTGCTCGGCAAACACCTGGGCGAGGATGTGTTCGAGTTTTTCCGGCGCGAGGAGGTAGCGGAGCCAGGGCCAGGTTTTTTCGTACTGGGTCATGGCGACGAAGCAGAGATTTTTGGGGCGGGCGGGATCGGAGAAGCGGTCGAAGCCGGGCTCGACGAGGGCGCGGGTCAACTGGCGGGCACGGTCGGCGCGGAAGTTGAAGAAGATGACGGCGTCGCCCTCGCGGATGAGTCCACGGGGCGGGCCTGCGGCCGTTTGGGTGACGACGATGGGCTCGACGAATTCATCGGTAACGCCGTGCTCGTAACTCTGGCGGAGGGCGGCGAGCGGATCGGAGGCGCGGTGCGCAGCGTCGCCATGGACGAGGGCGCGGTAGGCGCGCTCGACGCGCTCCCAGCGGTTGTCGCGGTCCATGGCGTAGTAGCGGCCGGTGACGCTGGCGACGGAGCCGGTGGCGTACTGGCGGAGCTTCTGCTCGAGCCGCTGGAGATAGCCCGCGCCGCTGGTGGGAGGCGTATCGCGGCCGTCGGTGAAGGCGTGGATGAAGACGCGGGAGACTTTTTGCCGGGCGGCCATGCGCACGAGCGCGACGAGATGTTCGAGCTGCGAGTGCACGCCGCCGTCGCTGAGCAGGCCGAGCAGATGAAGCTGCCGCTCGCGGCCGCGCGCCATGGCTTCGAGCAGCAGGGGCTGGCGTTCGAACTCGCCGGACTGGATCATGAGGTCCAGCCTGGCGATGTCCATGTGCACGACCCGGCCGGCGCCGATATTCAGATGGCCGACCTCGCTGTTGCCCATCTGGCCCTCGGGCAGGCCGACGAACGGACCGGAGGTGTGGACGAGCGTATTGGGGAATTTCTGGAGCAGCATGTCGTAGGTGGGCTTGCGAGCAAGGGCGATAGCGTTGCCGCGTGTTTCAGCGCGATATCCCCAGCCGTCGAGAACGGTGAGAATGATGGGTTTGGGCCGAGGCATAGAGAGCCAGCATACAAAACGGAGCACAGAATGGGTAGCGTGCGTGGAGCGTGCTTAGGGGATAGTGGGGAACAGGCGAGGAGAATCAGAGATCGGGCGAGCCATCGCGCCCCATTTTCGACAGCTCGAACTCGGACGTAATCGTTCCGGAAGCGATGGGACATTCGAAGCGGACCAGGCTTTCGGTCTCGGGCAACGCGGACTTACCCTGGACGATGCGCGGGAAGAAAACGTAGAAAGCGCCGAGAGCCACCTCCTTGCGCTCGTCGAAGACGGGGAGTGGGGCCGATTTGACGGTGAGGGGCGAAATGCGCTCTCCGGTGCTGCGGAGGACCAGGGCGGAGTTTTGGACCATGGCGGCGGTGAACACGCCGGACTGGGGCACCTTTTTCACGTCGGCAAGGGAGACACGAAGATCGACGTAAACGATGTAGGCGTCGGGCGGCGCGAAGAAGCCGGATTGCTGCGACTCCTCCGGCTTTGCCTGGCCGCGCTGAACGCGGCTTTGAAACATGGCCTCGCGCACGGTGCGGGACGAGACCCAGCGCACGACTGCGGTGCCCTCCACGCCAGCGGCCGGCGGCAACGACGGGGTGGCCGTGCGTATATCCTGAGTCGCCTGCATGTCGGCGGCCGTCATGGAGCTCTTGTGTTCGGCGGGAGAGCTGTTGATCGGCGGGAAGCTGTCCTGGGAACAGGGCGGTTTGCCTGAGGGACAGGCGACGCTCCGCAAGCCCGGCTTGACCACCAGCATCCTGACGCGGTGCGCCCAGGGAGAGTTCTCAAGGATCTGGCGCACTTCCTTTTCGTCCCACTGGGAGAAGGGCTTGGTGCGCCACGAGTCGTTGCCCGAAGCGATGAGAGCGAGCGCGAGAAGAAAGGACGCGAGCGCCCAAAGCTGACGTGATCTCATATTCCGACCACCGGACCGCAGGGAGAGATGGGCGTATTCTACGCCTGAACGGGGTGCGGATGGGAAGAGGGAGCTAGGAGGGACACCTGGCCAGGGCGCTACGACCGGGAAAGCGGGCGGCGGCGCCGAGCTCCTGCTCGATGCGCAGGAGCTGATTGTATTTGGCGATGCGGTCGGTGCGCGAGGCGGACCCTGTCTTGATTTGTCCAGCGGAAGTGCCCACGGCGAGATCGGCGATAAAAGTGTCTTCGGTCTCACCGGAACGGTGAGAAATGACGGAGGCGTAGCCGGCCTTGCGGGCCATCTCGATGGCTTCGATAGTTTCGGTGACGGTGCCGATTTGATTCAACTTGATGAGGATGGCGTTGGCAATTTTCTGTTCGATGCCGCGGGCGAAGATTTTGGTGTTGGTGACGAAGATGTCGTCGCCGACGAGCTGAAGCTTGCCGCCGAGCTCGCGTGTGAGCAGCTTCCAGCCGTCCCAATCCTCTTCGCCCATGCCGTCTTCGAGGCAAACGATGGGGTATTGGCGGGCCCAGTCCTTCCACCAGGCCACCATGTCGCCCGATGAGTGGATGGATTTGTCGGACTTCTTGAAGACGTACTTGCCGGAGGCCTTATCGTAAAACTCGCTGGCGGCGGGATCGAGCACAATGGCCACCTGGTCGCCGGGCTTGTACCCGGCAGCCTGGATGGCCTCGAGCACAGACTGGATGGCTTCTTCGTTGGAGCGGAGGTTGGGGGCGAAGCCGCCTTCGTCGCCGACGCTGGTGGATTGACCGCGCTTTTTCAGGACGGCCTTCAAGGTATGGAACACCTCGACGCCGGCGCGCAGGGCCTCGGAAAAACTGGGCGCGCCTACGGGCATCACCATGAACTCCTGGAAGTCCACTGAATTATCGGCGTGCGCGCCACCGTTGAGAATGTTCATCATCGGAACCGGCAGAGTGGCCGCGCTGGAATCGGAAGAGTAGCGGGCCAGATATTTGTAGAGCGGGAGCTCGAGCTGGGCGGCGGCGGCGCGGGCGGCGGCCATGCTGACGGCGAGAATGGCGTTGGCGCCCAGACGGCCCTTGTTGGGCGTGCCGTCGAGCTGAATCATGCGGCGGTCGAGGGCAATTTGGTCCGCGGCGTTCATTCCGGCGACGGCCGGGCCGATCTCCGCGCTGATGTTGTTGACAGCTTTCAGCACGCCCTTGCCCATGTAGCGGGACTTATCGCCGTCGCGCAGCTCGAGCGCTTCGTGCTCGCCTGTGGAAGCTCCGGAAGGCACGGCGGCTCGGCCTATGGCGCCTCCGCTTAGAGTGACTTCGGCCTCGACAGTGGGATTGCCGCGGGAATCCAGGATCTGGCGGGCGCGGACGTGAGTGATCCGAGTGGGCATGCGTTCTCCTGGGGCAGCGAGTCCGGAGCTACTCCGGCTCCTCGAGCATGGATTCCTCGCGGGTGACGACAGTGATGCCGACCGGGGAGACAAAATAGCGCTTGCGATCCTCCTCGGGGTCGAAGCCGATCACGGTGTGCTCGGGTAGCTGCACGTGGCGGTCGATGATGGCATTGCGCACACGGGAATAGCGGCCGATTTTGACGTGGTTGAAGAGAATGGCGTTCTCGACGTCGCAGAAGCTGTTTACACGCACGTCGTAACCCAGGACCGAGCGCCGGACACGGCCGCCGGAGATGATGGAGCCGCCAGCCACGATGGAATCGAGTGCGACGCCCATGCGGTTCTCGTCCGCAAAGACAAATTTGGCGGGCGGGTACTGCTGCTGCCAGGTCCAGAGGGGCCAGGCGGTGTCGTAGAGGTTGAAAATGGGGGAAACGCTTACGAGGTCCATGTTCGCTTCGTAGTAGGCGTCGAGGGTTCCGACGTCGCGCCAGTAGAACGCTTCTTTTTTGTTTTCGTCGATGAAGTTGTAGGCGAAGACCCGGAAGTGGTCAATGATGCGGGGCAAAATATCCTTGCCGAAATCGTGAGAGGAATCGGCGCGCTCCGCGTCTTCGACAAGGATGGGAATCAGGAGCTGGGAATTGAAGATATAAATGCCCATGGAGGCGTTGCACTTGGAAGGATTGGTGGCGGAAGGCTTGGGGCGCTCCGGTTTTTCCTGGAAGCCGAGGACGCGGCCAGAGGCGTCCGTTTCCACGACGCCAAAGCGTCCGGCAGCCTCGGCGGGGTCCACTTCGAGGGTGGCCACGGTGACCTCGGCGCCGGAATCAACATGCTGGCTGAGCATGCGCTTGTAATCCATCTTGTAGATGTGGTCGCCGGCCAAAATGATGACGAAACTGGAGCGCTCGCTGCCGATCGAGTAGATGTTCTGATAGACGGCGTCGGCGGTGCCCTGGTACCAGTCGCGGGAGACGCGCATCTGCGGCGGCAAGATGTCGATAAATTCCTGATGGCCAGCGAGGACGGACCAGCCGCGGCGGATATGGCGGTTGAGGCTGAGAGCCTTGTATTGCGTGAGGACGAAGATGCGGCGGAGATCGCTGTTGATGCAGTTCGAGAGGGTGACGTCCACGATGCGGTAAACGCCGCCGTAGGGAACGGCGGGCTTGGCGCGGTCACGCGTGAGCGGCCACAGGCGCTCGCCCTGGCCGCCCGCCATCAGAACGCCAATGGCTTCGCGCATCCGGTCCATGACTGGTCCGCTGGTTCGCGGGGCGGTTCATTCTAGTGCGGTTCCCGGAAATGCGGGTGAAGAATTCTATCGGGGCGGCTGCAGAGAGCTTGGCGGCGAGCGCGCCGCCCCGAAAAAGGGCGGGATAGAACAACGGGTTGATGGCTGGGAAGAGGAGCCGCGGATTAGGGAGCGGGGTATGCACGATTGCGCCCGACCACAGCGGGTTACGTGTTTTGCGATTTATTTGACCCGTGAGAAAATTTCTTGACAGTGCCTTGTGGAGAGGGATAGAACCGGGGCACTCAGACACCGTTAAGGCTTCGCGAGAGCCACTTCCTCGCTGTTTCCTTCAAATTCTACGGTGGTTGGGAGGTGTTTTTCCTTTGACGGAAGTGATTATTCAGGAAGGTGAGTCGCTGGAGGGCGCCCTGCGGCGGTTCAAGCGCCGGGTGCAACAGGCAGACATCATCAAAGAAATCAAAAAGCACAGCTATTACATGAAACCTGGAGAAAAGCGCCGGGCGAAGGCCGCCCT
>JASHRU010000037.1 GCA_030037225.1 Candidatus Acidiferrales bacterium
CACTCCGGCCTATATGGCCCCCGAACAATTCACGGGCATGCCCATCGACGGGCGCGCGGACCTCTTCTCGCTTGGCGTGATTCTGTATTGGATGGCCACGGGCGACAAACCTTTTACCGGCGACACGATCACGGCCGTCTCCTACAAGATCGTGCACACCGAACCCATCGCGCCGCGCCAGCTCAATCCGAGCGTCCCCCAAGCACTGGAATCCATCATCCTGAAATGCCTGGCCAAAGATCCTGCGGCGCGCCACCAGAGCGGCGACGAACTGGCGACCGATCTGGCTGCGCTCCGCACAGGCCAGCCAACCGCGACGGGTTCGGGCATGCGTACGCCGACGCCACCGGGAACGAGTCCGGGCCGTACGATTTCGACCGCCGTTACCGTTCCACTGGGCTCGAGCGCTCAAATGCGGCGGTCTGCAATGCAGGTGCCCCAGCCGGCAGCCGCTCCGCGGCCTCCGGCACCGGAGATTCCACGCCGCGTGATGCCAACAGCGGAGCCGCCGCGCTCCAGCGCGAAAATGTGGGTGGGCGTGCTGGCCGTGCTTTTGGTCCTTGCGTTGG
Organism: Candidatus Acidiferrales bacterium; assembly: GCA_030037225.1. Taxonomy (GTDB): domain Bacteria; phylum Acidobacteriota; class Terriglobia; order Acidiferrales; family UBA7541; genus JOPF136. The sequence goes on from JASHRU010000037.1 coordinate 570, forward strand.
CAGGCAGCGCCTGGGTGCTGAAGCAACAAAGAGATCGCGAGGCCGCGGAACTAGCGGCTCGACAGCAACCGAGTCCATCTCCCACGCAGGCGACGCCGGGGACAACGGAAGCTGCACCGCCCGCCGACACAAGCCCCGCCGCGAGCCAGCCAGCAGCCGCCGCGGGTTCCGAAGCTGCGCCAGCCCCATCGAAACCCCCAGAATCAAAGCCGGCACCGGCCCCGCCGCCAGCGCCAAAGCCCGCGGCTCCGGCAAAGGTGGAAAAGGCGGAGGAAAAACCTCCGGTGGCAGAGCTGCTGCCCGACGTGAGCAGCTTTCCACTGCGCCTGGAGGTTTCGGCCAGCGCGGCGGCGAACGTGGAAATCACCTCCGACGACAACCCGCCTGAAATGCATTCGCTCCGCGAAGGCGGCACCTGGCGAGCCGGGGCCAACAAGATTCTTCAAGTCCGGACCGACAACGCCGGCGCGCTCCATTTGAAGCTGAACGATCAGGACATGCCCGATCTGGGCCCTACGGGTTCGCCACGCACGGTGCGGTACACCGCAAAGAATCTCCTCTCCACCCACGCGGCCACGGCGCAGCAGGGCGGCGAGAGTTCAGCGACTCGCGCCGGGGCAAAGAAAACACAGGTGGACGTCGAGGTCGCCAATCTTCCCAAGTTCGGAGACTTCGCGGTGATGGTGGATGGAGAAGTGTTGTTCGAGCGCGCGGGCGTGATGGAGGGAGGCGCAGAATCGCTCTCCCGCACCGAGGCGATCTCTCCCGGCACACACACGATTACGGTGTTTTTGGGAAACCGCAAAGCGGGCAAAGGCGTGAAACACGACATCACCGGAGACTTCGGCGCGGGGCAGACCCGTACGCTTCGCGTGCAGACGCACTTCGAAGGGCGGCGCGCTCCCGGCATGTTCATGTTCGATCTGTCGCTGGAGTAGGGCGCGAGGCAGCGCAGGGTTTCGTGCCGACCGGATCCCCGAACGTAGTCTTTGAAACTAGAGCTGGAAGAGTTTCACGCTGAAAGCTTGGCTTCGGTTGCCGGCGGAATTTCGATGACCCATCCCTGCGTCTTTTCGAGGAACTGCAAGCCGAGCGCGAATCCCTGTCCCTGCAGCGACTGGCAGTAGGCGACGCGCGCCAGCGACCGGAATCCGCCCGGCAGCGAGGAAAGAACCAGCCTGTCGTTCTTCCGCCACGGGCGCACGGAATAGACACGCGCACCGTTGGCGCTCACATTTTCGGTGAATGTGCTCTCCGTACCCTGCACGTTTCCATGGCCGGAGAGCTGCACTGCGATGGCCATGGGAACGCGCTTTTCGGCGCGTTCCACATTCGACTTCATTGCCTGCCCCCCGAAGAGTATTCGCCTAGGAGTCGGAAGGGGAACTCTTTAAGGATCCGCTCCGGGCGGGATGCGACGTCCATCCTCCCTCCGGCGGCAGCGGTTGTACAGGACAGTCTTCGCGGGGAGTCGCCAACCCGTCAATGGCCGAACGCCGGTTATCTGCGGCTGTGGGGCGCGCGAATACGGCGTTCTTCGTCCTTGCTCGCAGACGAGGATCCAATCTCACTCCTCGCCGCCATATAAATCGCCGGCCAGATACTTGAGGCCTGTGTCCACAGCGACGGTGATGACCGTGTGGCCGGAACCCATTTCGCGGGCCAGCCCAAGAGCTCCGACCACATTCATCCCGGTGGAGGTGCCCGCGAAAATCCCCTCCTCGCTGGCCAGCCGGTGGGCCATGGCGCGCGCTTCTCCTTCGTCAATACCCCGGGCCTCGTCGTATAGACTTTTGTCGAGCATCGGAGGGACAAAGCCGCTTCCAATGCCTTCGATGTGATGCGTCCCGGCGACGCCGCCTGAAATCACCGGTGAACTGGCCGGCTCGAGGGCCACAATCTTCGGTGAAGGCTGAAGCCGGCGCAGAACACGCGCCACGCCCATGAGCATTCCGGCGGTGCCCACGCCTCCGCAAAAGCCGCTGATCCTTCCTTCGGTCTGTTCCATCAACTCTTTGCCCAGCCCCTCGAATCCGGTCAAGACATCCCTGTTTCGGAACTGATCGGTAAAATAGCTCGGCTGCGCGGCCGAAATCTCGCGCGCGCGCTCGATCAATCGCGGAATCAGGCCAGGCGTAATCTTGCCGCCCTCACTCGGCACGAGGATCAGATCGGCGCCGAACACTTTCATGGTTTGCAGTTTCTCTTTCGCAAAGGCATCGGAGGACACCACACGGAAGCGATAGCCTTTGACCGCGCAAACAAACGCGAGCGAAGTTCCCGTGCTGCCGCCCGTGTACTCGACGACGGTCATGCCCGGCCGGAGCGCGCCGCGCTTCTCCGCCTCTTCGATCATGGCCAGGGCCATGCGGTCTTTGTAAGAGCCGGTGGGGCTGAAATATTCGAGCTTCACCAGCACGCTCGCCGAATGGGCGGGGACAATTTTCTTGAGCTCGACGAGTGGCGTGTTGCCGATCGCGTTCAAAACGGAAGCGGGAGTGCTTTCACGCATGGTCATCTCCTTCGCGCGCCAGCCTGTTTCGATGCCTAGAATCGCAGAACGGAACGCGGGAACGGCCTTCCGGTCTTGCCCGCGCGAGTCTTATTCCTCATACTCCATGCCAACTGCCCGACAGGCCGCATTCATGGACAAGTTTGACTCGCCTGATTTCTCGAGCCCGCAGTTTAAGGCCAACCCGTACCCGTTCTACGCCCGACTGCGCGGCGAGGCGCCGGTGCTCCGCACGCGCGCCGTTTTCGGGCTAAGCGCCTGGCTGGTGACGCGCTACGAGGATGTACTGAACGTCCTCAAGGAGAGCCACTTCGCCAACAATTGGTCGCCCAAAATGCCGATTGGCATTCGCTACGCCAAGCCGCTCACACGCCACATGCTCAATTCGGATCCGCCCGACCACACACGCCTGCGCACGCTGGTGCAAAAAGCATTCACACCGCGCATGGTCGAACGGCTCCGCGAGCGCATCCACTGTGTGTGCGACGGACTGCTGAATGCCGCGGAGCGGCACGGGCGAATCGATTTGGTCCGGGAGTACGCGCTGCCCATTCCGCTCACGGTTATCGGCGAACTGCTCGGCATTCCGCCGGAGGAAAGACTCCGTTTCCATGCCTGGTCGCGCACGAGCGTTTCTGCATCCTCGCGCCTGGACATGCTCCGCGCGTTTCCGGATCTGTGGCTCTTTTTCCGGCATCTCCGCAAGCTGGTGGCGGAGCGCCGCGCGCACCAGCGCGATGATCTCATCACGGCCCTCATCGAGGCCGAAGAAGCGGGCGACAGACTGAGCGACGACGAGCTTCTGGCCATGATCACTCTCCTGCTCATCGCCGGGTATGAAACCACGGTCAACCTGATCGGCAGCGGCACGCTTGCTCTGCTTCAAAATCCATGCGAGCGCGCGCGGTTTGAGCAGAGTCCGGCGCTCGCCGATTCCGCGATCGAGGAGTTGCTGCGATTCACCAGTCCGCTCGACATCGCCAGTGTTCGGCTGGTGAAGACAGAAATGCAGGTGGGCGCACAAACTTTGCGGCGAGGGGAACTGGTGCTGGCCGCGATCGGCTCGGCCAATCACGATGAAGCTCAATTCGCGAATCCAGAAGCGCTCGACATCGCGCGCGAACCAAACCGGCACCTCGCGCTGGGCCAGGGCGCGCATTTCTGTCTAGGCGCGCCACTTGCGCGCCTGGAAGGACGGATAGCAATTACGACGTTATTGCAACGCTTTCCGGGGCTTCGCTTGGCGGCGCCTGCGGAATCGTTGGTCTGGCGGAAGAGCGTCGCGCTTCGCGGATTGGAGAAGCTGCCAGTTCACCTTTAGGAGAGAGTGCGCGCCGAGCCCGCGGGGCCGAAAAGCCACAAACGGCGGAAATTTCTCACGGCTTTGGCGCGGGAGGAGGCAGATCGCGCGCGGCGCACTGACTCGAGAATCCTGCGGTTTTGTGGGCGCCGTCGCAAAACGGCTTGTTGCCGGAATGACCGCAACGGCAAAGCGCGACGGCGGTTCGTCCACTCAGGCCGAACACTTTGCCCGCCGAATCGACGATGCTGAACTCGCCTTCGATGAAGAGCGGGCCGTTATCCCGCGGAGTGATTTTAGCGCTCGCCATGATCTCTAGTCTCCTCTTCGTCCTAGTGGCTTAGTATTTCGGGACGCGCGGATCCACCTCGTCCGACCATGCCAGGATGCCGCCCTTCAGATTCCAGATTTTCCTGAAACCCGCCTGCCGCAGGAACGCCACGGCGTCTGCCGAACGCTTTCCGCTGCGGCAGTGCGCCACAATCTCGCGGGAGCTATCGAGCTCGTTCACGCGACGCGGCAGATCGCCCAGCGGAATCAGATGACCGCCAATCTGGCAAATCTGGTATTCATGAGGCTCGCGGACATCCAGGATGTACAGGTCGTCGCCGCGATCGAGCCGCGCTTTCAGTTCCCTGGGCGTAATCTCCGGTACGCTCACCGCCGGCGCGGCCTCCTCTCCGCGAATTCCGCAGAACTCCTGATAGTCGATCAGCCTGGTGATTGTGCGCTTCTCTCCGCACACAGGGCAATCCGGATTCTTCCGGAGCTTCAATTCGCGGAACTTCATCATCAGCGCATCGAACAACAGGAGCCTGCCTACCAGCGGGTCACCTGTGCCGAGGATCAATTTGATGGTTTCCATGGCCTGGATGGAACCGACAATTCCGGGCAACACGCCAAGCACGCCGCCTTCCGCGCAGGATGGGACCAGCCCCGGCGGGGGCGGCTCGGGATACAAACAGCGGTAGCACGGCCCGCCGGGCGCGCCGAACACCGTGGCCTGTCCCTCGAACCGGAAGATCGAGCCGTACACGTTGATTTTTCCGGAAAGAACGCACGCGTCGTTCACCAGGTAGCGCGTGGGAAAGTTGTCTGTCCCATCCACGATGATGTCGTAATCGCGGAAGAGTTCGAGCGCGTTGGCGCTGGTCAGCATGGTCTCGAACACTTTGACTTCGATGTCCGGATTCAGATTCGCCAGGCGCTCGTGGGCCGCTTCCACCTTTCGACGCCCGACGTCGCTGGTGCCGAAGGTCACCTGCCGCTGCAGGTTGGTGAAGTCCACCTTGTCGAAATCTACCAAGCCCAGATGTCCGACGCCCGCTGCGGCCAGGTACAAACCCAGCGGCGCGCCGAGCCCGCCTGCGCCGATCATCAGCACGCGCGCGTGCTTCAATTTGAGCTGCCCCTCCATGCCCACTTCGGGCATGATCAGGTGGCGGCTATAACGGAGGATTTCTTCTTTCGATAGTGCCGCTGCCAGACTTGCCTCCGCCGGCACAGTTTTCGTTCCCATTATTATTTCTCCCAGCGGCGCGGCCACCCCTCGGGAAGTTCCGAGA
>JASHRU010000398.1 GCA_030037225.1 Candidatus Acidiferrales bacterium
CACCGGCTGCACGGCCCGGGCCCAAGCATTCCTCCTTGCCACGGGGATTGGCAGGACCGGCGCCAGGTGCAGCGCTTCGCATCGCTCCGCCCAGCCCGTGGTCTGCGGAGATTAATTCTCTCCCAGCAATCGACGAAGGGCTTCGCGCTGCCGGCGGAAGCAACAACTGGGTTGTCTCCGGGAGCCGCACTCGCTCCGGACAGCCGATATTGGAGAACGATACGCATCTCGCCTTTGCTGCGCCCGGCATTTGGTATCTCGTCCATCTCACGGCGCCTGGCTGGAACGTGAAAGGCTTCGCGCTGCCGGGCGGGCCGCTTGTCGTCATCGGACACAACGAACACATTGCCTGGGGATTCACCAATAATTTTGCGGACGTCCTGGACGTTTACGCCGAATCCTTCAATCCCAGCAACCCGATGGAATACCGCGTGAACGGACAGTGGCAGCGCGCCACCACGCGCCGCGAAGTGATCCACGTGCGAGGGGCTGCGGATCGCATCGTGAATGTGATGCTCACGCGCCACGGTCCCGTAATCCAGCGCTCCGGCCGCACTGGGTACGCAATTCGATGGACGGCCACCGAGCCGGGCGGCCTCGACGCCAACTACTTCCTCCTCGGTGCGGCGAAGAATTGGGACGATTTCCGGGCCGTGTTGCACGACACGCCCGGCCCTGCGCAGAACGCTCTCTACGCCGACGTTGAGGGCCACATCGGCTATATCGTCTCCGCGCTAGTGCCCACTCGCCGCCAGCCCGCCGATGGCGTCCCCGTTCCTGGCGACAACGACGACCACGAGTGGACCGGCTATATCCCGCGCGATGAGCTACCCCAGCTCTTCGATCCTCCCGAGGGCGTCATCGCCACGGCAAATGCACGCGTCACCGGCCCGGGCTACAAATGGCACCTCACCGACATGTGGATGGCTCCCTATCGCACCGCGCGCATCTACGAACTCCTGGGAAATCGAAAAGACCTGCAGCCCGAAGATTTCATCCAGATCTCTACGGACATATATAGTTCCCCGCATCTCTCGATAGCCCAGGAATTGACAAAGGCTGCAAGAAGCGTCCACCCCGCCGACCCTCGCACCGCGCAACTGCTCGCTTCCATCTCCAGGTGGGATGGTCGAGCAGCCATCGACTCCGTCAGCATGACGTTTCTTGAGTACACGCGTCGCGCCCTGCTCTTCAACCTGCTCAGGCCGCATTTGCACGGCGATATCGACCGCTACTTCGAGTGGATGCGCGCAGGAGTTTTTCTGGAATGGGTCTTGCGCGAACGGCCCGCGCGCTGGCTGCCCCGCGAGTTCCACGATTACGACGAAGTGCTGATTTCCAGCGCTGACCTCGCCGTCCGCCGTATTGCCCAAGCTGCGGGTTCGGAGGTCTCTGCGCGCTGGCAGTGGGGCGAATTCAACCTTCTCCGGATGTATCATCCCCTCGGACGTGAAGGGCTGCTCCGGCGCGCGCTCAGCATCGGGCCTCTGCCCATCTCCGGAAGCATCTATACCGTCAAGCAGATTGGCCGGACTTATGGCCCATCGATGCGTTTCGTGGCCGATCTCTCCAATTTCGACAATTCACTGATGAATGTGACCATGGGCGAGTCCGGCCAGTTTCTTAGCTCCAATTACAAAGACCAGTTCAGCGCCTGGTACGGCGGCTACGGCCTCCCCAGCAGGTTCACCGACGCGGCCGAAAAGCCCCTCGTGGTTCACCACCTCGAATTGCTCCCAGCATCCCAACATCAGCCTTAACGCAGACGAATGCCCGAACTGCCCGAGGTCGAAGCCGTTCGCCGCGCGCTTGCGCCGCTGGTTGCAGGCAGACGTATTGTGAGGGCGCACGTGCCTCACGCCATCGCCATTCGGCCGCACACACCGGCTCTCTTCGCGCGTGCCATTCAGGGCCGAACCATCCGCAGCGTCCAGCGCCGCGCAAAATATCTGCTGCTCGCGCTGGATCGTGGCTGGTTGGTGATTCACTTCATGCTGGACGGTCAGCTCTTCTTGCTTCCCTCCGGCGGACGCCATCCGCATTGCTGTGTCTGGCTCGAACTCACGGGCCGCCGGCCTGTCCATCTCGGCTTCGTGGATCCCCGCCATTTCGGCCGCCTGCGCTACGCGGACGGACTGGCGCGCATTCCTGGCCTGCGCCGCCTCGGCCTGGAACCGCTCTCCCGTGACTTTACCCGCGCCGCTCTGGCCGCCCTCCTCCGCTCCTCCCGCCGTCCCCTCAAACTCTTTCTCATGGATCAGTCGCGCATCGCCGGCCTCGGCAACATCTACTCGAGCGAGGCCCTCTGGCGCGCGCGCCTCTCTCCGCGGCGTCCATCAAACCGCGTGACGCCTGCGGAAGTCCGGTCCCTCCATAAAGCAATTGTTGGCGTTCTCCGGGCTGCGCTAGAATGCTGTCTCACGCCCCCGCCGGATTTTCGCGATCCGCAATGGTGGTTCCAGGGGCTGGACCGCATCCTGCGCGTGTACGGCCGCGAGGGCCGCCCATGTCGACGCTGCGGGCCAAAGGCCCCGCGCGGCATTCGGCGAATTACGCAGTCCGGGCGCTCGACGTATTTCTGTCCCCGATGCCAGAGCTAACGCCAGGAGAGGCGGATGGCCGCGAGGTGAAGCCGGTGAATGTCCCTCCAGTAAAGAAGGCCCGCGGCGCCGATGCGGCCGAACCGGGCGACAAAGCCTCCCTCCAGCCGGGTCTGGATTTTGAAAAATCACTCGCTCGCCTGGAAGACGTGGTCAAGCGACTGGAGCAACCGAACCTGCCCCTCACCGACGCCATGAAGCTTTTCGAAGAGGGCTTGCAACTTGCCCAGCAATGTCAAAAGCAGCTTCAGGAGGCGGAGGGTCGCGTCGAAATTTTGCTCAAGTCCGCTGACGGGAAGCTTGCCGCCGAGCCATTCCGGCCAAAAGGCTCCGACGAGGACTCCTCGTCGTGACCCAGCCCTCCCCCGCTCGTCAGCCTGCCGCCGTTGCGAGCGGCGACTTCATCGAGTCCGATCGCGCCGAAGTGGATTCCGCTCTTTACACGCTGTTGCCCCCGGAGTCGGAGCGCCCTTCCGTGATCCATCGCGCCATGCGATACAGCGTGTTCGCGGGCGGCAAGCGAATCCGCCCGATACTGTGCATCGAATCCGCACGCATTTTCTCCGACCCGCCGCGCGGCGTGCTTCCCGTCGCGTGTGCTCTGGAGTTCATCCACACGTATTCGCTGATCCACGATGATCTGCCCGCCCTCGACAACGACGATCTCCGCCGTGGCCGTCCGACCAATCACAAAGTATTCGGCGAGGCTATGGCCATACTCGCCGGCGATGCGCTGCTGACTCGCGCCTTCGAAGTGCTGGCAGGCTCCGATCTCTCCGCCGAACGCCGCGCCGCTCTCGTCCGCGAAATCGCTACGGCCGCCGGAACCGTGTACGGCATGGTGGGCGGCCAGGTGGCCGACCTCGAAGCCGGAGGAAAACCCATTGACGCCGCTATGCTTGAGTATATCCACCGCTCCAAGACCGCGGCCCTGATTCGCGCCTCTGTGGTTTCCGGTGCGATTGCAGGTGGCGCCCAAAGCGAGGACGTCGAGCGTCTCCGCCGCTTCGGCGAAAATATCGGCCTCGCCTTTCAGGTGGTGGACGATATTCTGGATATCGAAGAATCCTCCGCCACGCTCGGCAAAACCGCCGGGAAAGACGCCTCGCAGCAGAAAGCCACCTATCCGGCGCTCTATGGCCTCGAAAAATCGCGGGAAACTGCGCGTTCCTTCCTCGAACACGCCCACGAAGCGCTCACACCCTTTGCCGCGCGTGCCCAGCGCCTCCACGCCTTCGCGGATTATCTGGTCGCACGCCGCACCTAATGGGAAAGCGCGAGATTCAAATCCCCCTACGGCGGTCGAAAACCGAAAAGCGTCGCCTGGATGTGTTGCTTGTCGAACGCGGCTTGGCTGAGTCCCGTCAGCGCGCCCAGGCACTGATTCTCGCTGGCCGCGTCCGCGTTTCGGGTGTTGCGCATTCCAAGGCGGGAAGCCTCGTTGCCATTGACGCACCGGTGGAACTCGCCGGGGGGGACCCCGCCTTCGCCAGCCGTGCCGGAGCAAAACTCGCGGGTGCACTCGACGATTTCGGCGTCAGCCCCTCCGGCCTGGTTTGCCTCGACGTTGGGTGCTCCACCGGAGGATTCACCGACTGTCTTCTCCAACGCGGGGCTCTCCGCGTCTATGCCGTGGACGTCACCACCAGCCAGCTTGCCTGGAAGCTGCGCCAGGACCCACGCGTCTTCCCCATCGAAAAAAACGCCCGGTTTCTGCTGCCCTCCGATATGCCCGAACTCGCGCAATTCATCACCGCAGATGTTTCTTTCATTGGCCTCTCAAAAGTCCTCCCGGCTCTCGTGCCCCTCGCCACTCTGGGCGCCCAGTTCCTTCTGCTTGTCAAACCCCAGTTCGAGCTGGAACGCGCCGCCGTGGGCCGTGGCGGCATCGTGCGCGATCCCGCCCTCCACCGACGTGCAATCGATCGAGTCCGTGCCGCCGCCGAATCCGTGGGCCTCTCCGTGCTCGGCGATCGCCCGAGCCGGCTTCCCGGAGCAGAAGGAAACGCCGAGTTCTTTCTTCACGCCCGCAAGCCGACCACCTAGTGCGGCCGCCCTCCCGGCAGCCATCGCGCAATCCGCTTCGGGTTACAATTCCGGTTCCCTGAAGTAGAATCCACTGCGCTCATGACTCCTGTCCGCATCGTCGGAATCATTTCCAAGCCGCGCAAAGAGGACGTTTGCTCCATCGTTCCGAAGCTCACGGATTGGCTTAAGCAGCGCCAACTCGAAGTTCTTTACGACGAAGAAACGGCCAACTGCCTCGGTTCACCAGCGCAGGCCGTCTCCCGTGCCGAACTGGCCCGGCGCGCCGACCTCGCGGTCGTCCTCGGCGGTGACGGCACCCTGCTCGCCGCCGCACGCGCCCTCGGCGACCACGACATCCCCGTCCTCGCGATTAACCTCGGGGGCCTCGGCTTTCTCACCAGCTTTCCGCGCGAGGAGCTGTACAACGCCCTTACACTCGTTCTAGCCGGCGACTACCGAATCAGCGAACGCGTACTGCTCGACGCGACTCTCGAACGCGCCGGCTCCGTGATCGCCCGCCACCGGGCTCTCAACGACGTGGTCGTCAACAAAGCCGCCATGGCCCGCATCCTGTCGCTCGATCTCTTTTTCGACAGCAGCTATGCTTGCAGCTACAAGGCGGACGGAATCATCTTTTCCACTCCCACCGGCTCGACCGCTTATTCCCTTTCCGCCGGCGGGCCCATCGTGCATTCGCAGGTCGGCGCATTTGTGGTGACGCCCATTTGCCCGCATGCCCTCTCCAACCGCCCCTTGGTCGTCCCCGATCAAACGAAGATTGAGCTCGTCGTCGCCAGTGGCCAGGAAGACGCGTTCCTCACCATCGACGGCCAAGTCGGTGTCCAGCTCCGCGATGCCGACCGCGTTGTCATCACGAAAGCGCGCAACAAGCTCAAACTCATTCGCCCCTCCGATAAGGTTTACTTCGAAATTCTCCGGGCCAAGCTCAAGTGGGGGGCACGCTGAACCCATCCCGCGCCGCGGACGTCCGATCACCGAAGGGAGTTTCCAATTGATACCCTCACGGCTCTTTGCTGGTCTTCTGCTCGCCCTCGCTCCGCTTCTTCTTTTTACTCTCCTCGGGAGCTCGCAATCACTTCCCACACGCGTCACTGCCAGCCTCGTAATTCACCACGGCAGGGTGCATACCCTCGATCGCGCGCTTCCTGAGGCACAAGCCGTCGCCATCGCCGGCGAGCGCATCGCTGCGGTTGGCTCCGACGAGCAAGTCGATCTCTGGATCAGCCCGCAAACCACCGTGATCGATGCTCGCGGCGCCACTGTTCTCCCCGGATTCAACGATTCGCATGTCCACTTTGTGTCCGGCTCGCTATCCCTGAACCGGGTGGAACTGGGCGACGTCACATCGCGCGAGGAGTTCGCCCGCCGCGTCGCTGCCACCGTCAAAAACCTGCAGAAAGGCGAGTGGGTTGTTGGTGGCGGCTGGGATCACGAGAAATTCCCGGGCGCCACCATGCCCACCCGGGAATGGGTTGACGCCGTTACCCCCGATAATCCCCTCTGGCTCAACCGCTACGACGGCCACATGGGCCTCGCCAACTCCGCCGCTCTCCGCATCGCGGGAATCGACCGCAATACGCCCGATCCGCCCGGCGGCCTTATCCTGCACGATTCCGAAGGCAATCCCACGGGCGCGCTCAAAGAGGCCGCCGCCGGCCTGGTCCAGCGTCTTATTCCTTCTGCCAACGAAGAACAGCTCACCCGGGCTATCCGCCAGGGACTCGCCGAGGCCCGCCGCTTCGGCGTCACCTCATTTCAAGATATCAGCCACGCCACCGAACTCCGCATCTACCAGAAACTTCTCGCAGCGGGCGAACTTACCGCTCGCATTTATGCCATCACCCCCATCGAGCTTTACCAGTCCGAAGTGCAGGCAGGGATCACGGCGGGTTTCGGCAACGATTGGATTCGCACAGGCGCCCTGAAAGGCTTTGCGGACGGTTCGCTCGGTTCCACCACCGCTCTCTTCTTTGAACCTTACAACGACGCGCCCAATACACGCGGCCTCTTCAACGCCATGATGCTGCCCGAAGGCCACATGCTCCAGATGGCGCAGCCCGCCGACGCCGCCGGTCTCCAAATCGCGATCCACGCCATCGGCGATCGCGCCAATCACGAAATTCTAGCCATGTATGAAGAAATCGCTCGCCGCAACGGACCGGGTCCCGCCCGCGGTCGCCGCTGGCGCATCGAACATGCCCAGCACCTGCGGCCCGATGACTTCGACCTGTTCGCGCGTCTGGGCGTGATTGCTTCCATGCAGCCCTATCACGAGGCCGGCGATGGCGTATGGGCCGAAAAACGCATCGGCCACGAGCGGGCACTCACTACTCACGCCTGGCGCAGCCTCCTCGACCACGGCGTTCGGCTAGCCTTCGGTACCGACTGGCCCGTCGTCCCCCTCAATCCGATGCTGGGCCTGTACGCCGCCGTCACCCGCGCCACGCTGGACGGCAAGAATCCCAACGGCTGGATTCCGGAACAAAAAATTTCGCTCGCCGAGGCGATCGAGGCATACACACTCGGCTCCGCCTACGCCGAGTTCACCGACAACCAAAAGGGATCGCTCACTCCTGGCAAATTAGCCGATATCGTGGTTCTTGATTCTGACCTATTCCATCTCCCGCCCGATCGAATCAAAGAGGCGAAGGTGACTGCCACAATTGTCGCCGGCAAGGTGGTTTATTCCGCACCCTGACTGCGCTACTTGGTTCCGCAACCCGCTCCTTAGAATCATGGGTCCGGAATTTCCAAACGTGAATCTAACCCGAACTCATGCGAGAATCGCCGTCGCTAGGCGGGGGAACGTTTCTCGCGTGAGAAAATTCGTGCCATGGTTCTCGGCCGCCGTCTTCCTGCTCTTTGCATTCGGCTGCCACAAAGCATCGTCGGATGACGAAGCTATACGCTCCGCCATCCGCGAACACCTGGAAAAAAGCGGCACTTTGAATCTTGCCGGCATGGACACGGAATTTCAGCAAATCACCGTAAATGGCGACCACGCCCAAGCGCAGGTTCTCTTTCGTGCCAAACAGGAAGGTTCCACAATGCAGATGACCTACGCCCTCGAGCGCCAGAACGGCGAATGGACCGTCCTCAAAAGCATTCCCGCCGGCGGCCAGATTGCTCACCCACCTACGGACGGCTCACACGCTGCGCCCGGCGACGCTTCCGGCTCCGAACTTCCCCATCTGCATCCGCCAACTCCCGCCACACCCCAGCCCGGCAAACCGCAGTGATGCCGCATTGGAAGCCCAGGCTTTCCTCTCTCGATTCTTGTTCTTCGATTTCCCTTCCTCACCGTACCTTCAGCACCACCAGCGTTCCGTCATCCGCGGCCTGAACTCCTCCCGCAAAATTCTCCGCATCCTCAAAAATCTTCGCCGCCAAATTCTCCGCGCTCAGCCGGTGATTCGCCGCTACCAGCAACCGCAGTCGTTCCGTCCCATATAGCTCGCCTGCCGAATTCGTGCGCTCCGTGATTCCATCCGAATAGCAGACCAGCACGTCTCCCGCCGTTAGCGAATACGCTCTCTCGTCGTACGCCGCCACTTCCTCGATCCCCAGCGGCAGCCCTTCCACCGGGATTTTCTCGCACCGGCCATCCCTCCAAAGGAGCGGCTGCCAATGCCCGGCATTGGCGATCCGCAACCTCTGCCGGCCACGCTGCCAGGTCATAAAGCAAAGCGTTGCGAATCGTCCTTCTACGCGCAGCTCCCACAGCAGCCGGTTCAACTGCCGCAGCAGATCCGCCGGCGACAGTTTCTGCGGCGCCAGGCTCCGCAGCATGCCCACTGCGGTCGCGCCAAACAGCGCCGCCGCGCTTCCTTTCCCCGTCACGTCGCCGATCGCCACCGCAAGCTGTTGCGGCCCGTAGCGCAGAAAGTCGTACATATCTCCGCCCAATTCGCGAGCCGGCTCGTACCGGGCGGCGACTTCCAACCCGAAATCCTCGCCGGGAACTGCGGGCAGCAGTGCCCCCTGCATCAGCCGAGCAGCCTGCAGCTCCTCCGCCTGCTCGGTTTCTTCGCGCAGGACCTGCTGGTAGAGCCGTGCATTCTCGATCGCCACCGCCAGGCTGACCGCCAGGATCGAAAGCGTCTGGACGTGCTCTTCCGTGAAGTAGTTCTTCACCGGACTTTCCAGATCGATCACGCCCACCACGTTGCCTTTGTGAATCATCGGCAAGGCGAGTTCCGACCGTGTTTCCGCATTGCAGCAAACGTAGCGCGGATCGCGGCTCACATCCGGCACCCGGATCGGCTGCCCCGAAGCTACCGCTGCGCCTACGATTCCCTCGGTCGGCCCGATTGCCAGCTTGCTCTGCTCGCTGCGCCCGTAGCGCACGTCCACCGCATGCGTGAAACGCCTCTCCCGCGCGTCGTAAACCAGAATGCTGGCCATCTGATAATCAATCACGCGTTTGATCAGGTCTGCGGCACGGCGCAAGAGCTCGTCCACGTCCAGGATCGAGCTGGCCTCCCGTCCTGCCTCGTTCAGCACGCGCATGGACTCTGCCTGCCGTCGCGCGCTCTCGTACAGTTGCGCGTTTTCAATCGCTCCCGCCAGCCGGCCGGCCACCAATGCCAGAACCTGCTGCTGCTCATGCGTGAATGAGTCGGGCTGCCGGCTCTGGATGTCCAGCACGCCGATCACGCGTCCCTTCAGCACCAACGGCACCGCGATTTCCGATCGCACCGATTCCACCGCGCTCAAGTACCGTGGATCGCTGCGTACGTCTCCCACCAACACGGGCTGTCCCTCCAGTGCTGCGGTGCCGGTAATCCCCTTCCCCACGGGGATTCTCCACGTCTCCACAACTTCCTTTGCGTAACCGATCGCAAACCGGATAAACAGGTCCTGTGTCCCCTCATCCAACAGCAGCACCGCAAAGATCTCGAATGGCACAAGTCTCCGCACCAGCGCCGCGGCCTTTTTCAATACCTCATCCAGATTCAGCGAAGAGTTCATCTCTTCGCCGATTTCGACCAGCGTGGCAAGCACTGCGGGCGGCAGCGCCGCCGCCGTTTCCGGCGCTCGGTTTTCCGTAGATGTTTCTCTCTCGCTCACCAATCTCTCCACGAGAATGTGCGCAAATCCGCGCGCTCGCCTTCTGCGCGCTCATCCCAAGTATAGCAACGGAAATTTCGTGTACGTGGGGAGAATCCAGGGGAGTCAATTTGGCTCGCTGCTACTTCGAAGCGCGACCCCGCAGTTCATTCAGAACAGAAACGCTGCTGCTCATGCCCAGCCGCGATGCCCCCGCAGCCAGCATTGAGCACGCTTCCGCCAGAGTTCGAATCCCGCCGGCCGCCTTGACGCCTGCGTTCCGGCCCACCACCGAGCGCAGCAGGGCCACATCCTCGCGCGTTGCCCCACCGGGACCAAAGCCCGTGGATGTCTTCACAAAGTCGGCTTCTGCGCGCACGGCCAGCCGCGCTCCCCTTTCCTTCTCCTTATTCGTCAGCAGCGCGCACTCCAAAATCACTTTCAGAATCGCCCGATGCCCGTGGCACAGTTCCGCCAATTCATAAATCTCATCCTTCACCATCTCGTCGTCGCCCGCCCTAAGCGCGCCTACCCGGATTACCATGTCTACTTCACTCGCCCCGTCCTCGAGCCCCTGTTCCGCCTCGTGGCGCTTCACTTCCGTACAGGAAGCTCCGAGTGGGAACCCCGCCACAGTCGCTACGCGCACGCCGGTTCCATTCAGCTTCTCCGCGGCCAGTTTCACGTAGCATGGATTCACCACTATGGACGCAAACCCGGCGCGTGCCGCCTCCTCGCACGCTTGCCGAATCTCATCCGGCTGTGCCTCCGGCTTCAGCAGCGTGTGATCCACCAACCCCGCAAATGTCCGGCACAACCCGTCCGTCCCTCCGAACTTCTTCGCGCCTTTGGGCAGGCGCTCGAGCGCCTCAACGACGGCGCGCACTTCCTTCGGAATCGGGTTGCTCCACCACACGCCCTTCACCGCCCCGCCTGTTTCTTTCCGCGCCTTTTCGCTTCGGATTCCATCTCCACCACGCACACGTCTCGCAAATTTCGGTATCGTTCCGCGTAATCCAACCCGTATCCCACCACAAAAACATTCGGGATCCGAAATCCAACGTAATCCGCCTCGAACGGTTGCGTCCGGCGGTCCGCTTTGTCCAGAAGCGCCGCCACACGGACCGCCTTCGGCTGGCGCCCCCGCAGCAGGCGAGCCAGGTAGTTCAGCGTCACTCCAGTGTCCAGAATGTCTTCCACGAGGATCACGTTTCGCCCCTCGATTCTCGTGTCCAGATCTTTCAGCAGCCTCACTTGCCCGGATGTTTCCGCCGATTGCCCGTAGCTCGCCGCCGCTAAAAAATCAAAGCTCGCGTCGAGTGCGATCTCGCGGCTCAGATCTGCCAGAAAGATGCATGCTCCCTTTAGCACGCCCACCAGCAGCACAGGCTCTCCGCGGAACTCCCGCGTGATTTGCCGCCCGATTTCGCGCACTCGCCTCGCGATTCGCTGCCGCGAGATGAGCACCCGCAACCTCTCATCCTTGCGCGCCTTCATGGCTTCGTAGTCTATCGCACTCACTTCTCCGCGGTAGTAGCGCCATCGGAAGCATACCGGACTCCCGGTATTGTCTGGAAAACTCCGGCAGCCTAGACTAAACAATGATTTCGGGGTCAACTGTGTTCCCTCTCCGCCCCTTTTCGCGATTTGCGCTCGCGGCCGCGGTGCTGTTGGCCGCTTCGCTCGCCTATGCGGTTGTGGGCGTGCAATCGCTCTGGGCCAGCCATCTTGCTTCCAACGTTATCCAGGCCCTCATTGTGGTGTTGGCCGGGGTTTGCGCCACAGTAGTCGCACGCCGTTCCAGCGGGCACCTGCGTCAATTGTGGTATCTCTTCGCCGCCTCGATTTGGCTTCTGGCGGCGGGCCAGGCCATGGTTTCCTATCTTTCCAGTTTTGCCCACGCCCGCACGGCCACGCCATGGCCATCCGACATCATCAACTTCATTTGGGTCGTTCCCGCCGCCATGATGCTTCTCCCCTACGGAGGATCGCGCCGGGCGGGCGTCAACTGGCTGCGCACACTCGACTTCATCCAGGCGGGCATCGTGGCCCTCATGGTCTATCTCTATCTCTTCTACGTGCCCTCGCTTTGGGAAGCCGAGGGTCTGCACATGTTTCATCGCTTGATGGTAGGAATTGTTCTCCGCGACGTTCTGCTTGCCGCCAGCTTCGGCATTCGCGCCCGTGTCACCCGCCCGTCGCCGGCCCGCGCCTTTTTCGTCAGGATCGCCGCGCTGTTTGCCTTACTCGCCGTTTTCGAGTCCACGAGCATTGGGCAGCTCGGCCAGTCGGGGATGGCCGCCGAATGGGCCAACGCATCCTGGAGCATCCCGTTCTTCTTTGCCGTCTTCCTCGCCATCACCTGGGACACCCACCACCAGCCGGATCAGGAATCGCCACGGGTCTTGCCTGGCGGATGGGTAGCCTCACAGGTACTTCCCGTTTGTTTTCCGATTCTCGTTATCTTCATGGGCCATCGCGTCGCCATGGAGCAGCTCACCATCGCATGGATCGCGGTGGCCGCTTCCTTCGCCTGTTCGGCAACTCGGCTGGTGTTCACCAGCGAGCAGCAACGCCGTATCGCGCATACCCTTCTCCGCACCGAAGAGGCCCTCCGCAGTTCGGAACACATGTTTTCTGCCGCCTTCCGCTCCAGCCCCGACGCCATCAGCATCGGGTTGATTCCCGAAGGACGCATCCAGGAAATCAACGAGAGCTTCGTCCACCTCACCGGCTTCCCGCGCCAGGAAGTACTGGGTAAATCCCCCGAGGAAATTGGCCTCTGGGTGGACGAAGAACAAATGCATTTACTCCGAGCGCGTTTTCGCCAGACCGGGGAGATACGCGAGGCAGAATTCCGTTTTCGCAGGAAAGGCGGAGAAATCCGATTCGGCCTGCTCTCCGCGAATGTCATTGAACTCAATGGCCGTGCCTACTCCCTCATCGTTGTCCGCGATATCGACGAAAGCAAGCAGGCGGCAAACGCTCTTCGCGCAAGCGAAGAGCGCTTCCGTTCCCTCGTGCGTGACCTGCAGGTCGCCGTCGTGCTGATCCAGCCCAACGGGGCCATCCAATTTGTCAATCCCGCAGCCCAGGAAATGCTCGGCTTCACCGAAGAAGAAATCCTCAGTAAATCAGTGGCCGAGCTCGATCTGATACCCGTGGACGAGAACGGCAGGGAATTTCCGCTCTCCGAGCGTCCCGTGGCACGTGCCATCGCTACCCGTCAGCCCGTCCGCAGCGTAGTCATGGGCTGGCGTCGTCGCGGCTCCGACCGGATACTCTGGCTCATCGGCAACGCCATCCCCCTCCTCGCCGCCAACGGTGAGGTGGATTACATCATTGCCTCCTTTGCGGATATCTCCGCTCTCAGGAAGGCTCAGGAGGCGCTGCAGTCAAGCGAACAGCGCTTTCGCTCGCTTGTGCAAATTCTCCGCGTCGGAATTTCCACTTGGGGACCGGACGGGCGGCTGCAATTTATGAACCCGGCCCTGACCGAAATGCTGGGAACTCCTAAATCAAACCTCATCGGCAAGAGCAGCCCCGATATTCTGCGCGCCATCCGCGAAGACGGGACCGAGATCCCCCCCGAGATGCGCCCTGTCGCTCGCGTGATTGCCACGGGCCATCCCGTCCACAATCAGGTGATTGGCTGGCCCCTGCCGGACTCCGGCCGCATCATTTGGACCCTGGTGGACGCAGTGCCCGAATTCGCGGCGGACGGCCAACTCGCCCGCGTCACCGCTTCCCTCGCGGACATCACCGCTATGAAGCGCGCCGAAGAGGAAAAACGTGTTTCCCAGGAGATGTTCTCCAAGGCCTTCCACGCCTCCCCGGATTCCATGACCATCACTACCCTCGAGGAAGGTCGCTACATCGAAGTCAACGAGGGCTTCACCCGCCTTTCCGGATGGCAGCGCGGCGAGGCCGTCGGGAAGACGGCAGCCGAACTGGGCATCTGGCTCGATCCTCTTGACGGGAAAAATCTGCGATCAAGGCTCCTGAACCAGGGCCCCACCAGCCAATTTGAGGCAACCATGCGCATCAAATCCGGCGAGGTCCGTTCGGTTCAGATCTCGGCCGACCTGATTACTCTGAACGGCGAGACCTGCATTCTCGCCCTGTGTCAGGACATTACGGATAGGAAGCGCCAGGAAGCCGAACTGCGCCACAGCGAACAGCGTTCCCGCACGCTCCTGGAAGCGATGCGCGTCGGTATCAGCACGTGGGGACCCGACGGGCGTTGCCGCCTCGTTAATTCCGCCCTCCTCGAAATGACCGGCATGACCTCGGATCAATTCATTGGAAAAACAGGGGCCGAGATCGGGCCCGCCTACAGCGAGGACGAAAAGGAAATCCCCGGCCCGCTGCGTCCTGCGGCTCTCGCCAAAGCCACTCGCCAGCCCATCCGCAAGCAAGTACTCGGCTTGAGAACTCCCGACTCAGATCAATTGCTCTGGGTACTTACGGACGCCGTTCCCGAATTCACGCCCGAAGGCGAATTCAAAGGTCTTATCTGTTCCTACACGGACATCACCGGCCTCAAGCGCGCCGAAGAACAAACGCGCATCTCCCAGGAAATGTTCTCCAAGGCCTTCCACTCGTCTCCGGACTCCGTGACCATCACCACCATGGCCGAGGGGCGCTACGTCGAAGTCAACGAAGGATTTACCCGGCTGTTTGGCTGGCGCCGCGAAGAAGTGATCGGAAGAACGGTGTTCGAGCTGGGTATCTGGCCCGAACCCGCAGGCCGCGAATTGCTCAAACGCGCCCTGCGCGACCAGGGCCAGGTCCGGCAAATGGAATTGCAGTTCCGCACCAAGTCGGGGCAGCTCCGCACCATTCTGCATTCCGCGGACGTTATCGAGCTCAACGGCCAGGCCTGCATGCTCTCCGTCACGGACGACATCACGGACTGGAAGCAGGCACAGGAGGCTCTGCGCCTCAGCGAAAAGCGCTTCCGCACGCTCGTCCAGAGCCTCGACGCGGGCGTGGTTTTGATGGACACTCACGGCAAAATTCAATTCGCCAACCCCGCTGCCTTGCGCATGTTCCAAGTAACACTCGAAGATGTCGTCGGTAAGGAAAGCATCGACCTTGGGTTCAATCTGCTCAGTGAAGACGGCTCCCCCTTCCCGGTATCGGCCAGGCCCGTGCCGCTGGTTCTCGAGAGCGGGCAGCCCGCTCGAAACATGGTCGTCGGCTTCAGGCGCCCCAATGCCGAAGAAATCTTGTGGATTTTCGCAAACGTTGCGCCCCTCTTCGCTGAGGATGGCAGGATCGTTGGCGCCGTCGCTTCCTTCGCCGACATTACCGAGCAGAGGAAAGCCGACCAGGCTCTTCGCCAACTCTCCGGCCGTCTCCTCCAGCTCCAGGATGAAGAGCGCCGCCGTCTCGGCCGCGATCTGCACGACAGCCTCGCCCAGAGCGTCCTCGCCGTCAATCTCAGTCTCGCCCAGCTTACTCGGTCCTCCTCCTCCCTCGACGATCGCTCCAAGCGCACTCTGGGTGATGCCCGCGCCTTGCTCCAGGACATGTCCCGCCAGATTCGCACTCTCTCCTATCTTCTCCACCCTCCTCTACTCGATGAGTTGGGCCTTGTCTCTGCGGTCAAGGAGTACGCCCTGGGTTTCAGCGAGCGCAGCGGCATTCAAATTCAGGTCGGTGTCTCTCCCGGTTTCGCACGGCTCTCTCAGGATGCGGAGACCGCCCTGTTCCGCGTCATCCAGGAGAGTCTCGCCAACATTCAACGCCACTCTGGCAGCCGCTCCGCTCGAATTCGCCTCGACGGATCTTCCGATCGGGTGACCCTGGAGATTTCCGATCAGGGACACGGCATCCCCACGGCTTCCGCCAAGAAGCTCAACGAACCCGGCGCCCGCATGGGAGTCGGCATCGCAGGAATGCGCGAGCGAATGGCTCAATTAGGCGGTACACTGGAGATCGATTCGGGCAAATCCGGCACAACAGTTCGGGCTACACTTCCCGTGAAGACCGAGGTGTTGGATGTTGCTTCGCGTTCTCGTGGCCGATGACCATTCCGTCGTTCGCGCCGGTCTTCGCAGCCTTATCGAATCCCGGCCCGGCTGGCAGGTGTGCGCCGAGGCGGCTAACGGCCGCGAGGCGGTGGACAAGGCCGCCAAGCTCAAGCCCGATATAGCCGTACTCGACGTCAGCATGCCCGTTCTCAACGGCGTCGAGGCCACCCGCCAGCTCCGCAAGCATTCTCCGGAAACCGAAGTGCTGATTCTTACCATGCACGACGCCGATCAGATGGTGCAGCAGCTTGTCGAAGCCGGCTGCCGTGGCTACATCTTAAAAGACGACGCCGACCGCAATCTTCTTGCCGCCCTCGACTCCCTGCGCCGCCACAAGCCCTTCTTCTCCTCTCGCGTCGCCGCCGGGGCCGCAGGATTCAACCAGACCGGCGCCGATCTCTCCCGTGCTCCTCGCCGCGCCCGTGGCCGCCTCACCCAGCGGGAGCGCGAAATCGTTCAGCTCCTCGCGGAAGGTAAGAGCAACAAGGAAGTCGCCGGCGTGCTCGGGATCAGCGTGCGCACTGCGGAAACGCACCGTTCCAACATCATGCTGAAACTCGACATCCACTCCGTCGTGGACCTTGTCCGGTACGCCGTGCGCAATCGCATCGTCGAAGGCTGAACACTGCTTTCTCATCCCCAGCGCACCGGCGCGAGGGATTTGTTGATTCTTCTCCCCTCCGAAATCGTCGGAATTCGCACTTCGTTCTCCGATTTTCGCTATTCGTTTTTCGATTGTCGTTTTTTTCGTCCCTCCCGCATACCGCAGACTACGTAGGAATTCCGCTGAATTCTTTTTTCTGTCCCGTTCCGGCACACTCACCCTCGGATTTCAGCAATGACGACCCTAGCCATGCCGAGGTGCTTGATGGTTTCTGCTCCGAGTAAGATTCGCGTTCTGGTGGCCGACGATTCCCCCACCGCTCTCAACTCCATCTGCGCTTTTCTGGAGATGGAGGGCGGATTCGAAATCGTGGGCACGGCCAGCGACGGCCTCAACGTCCTTCAGCAGGCGGAAGCCCTCCGCCCCGATCTCGTCCTGCTGGACATCCATATGCCCCGGCTCAGCGGTCTCGACGTCACTCGCGAGCTCCGCAAGGCCCATGCCTCCCTGCCCATCATCGTCTTCTCCGAAATTGCCGGAACGACGCTCTGGGCGGAGTGCATCGGCCATGGCGCCAGCGCCTTCGTGCACAAGAGCCAGATGCCGGAACAGTTGCTTCGCGAGGTTTGGCGTCTTTTCCCAGGATATCGCAAAGCGCGCGAATAGCGGGCCCAAGCCGCACGCGCGAGATGGAAAGGTAGAAAGCAGCAATGAAGTCAGAAACGGTTTTAGTTCTCCTCCTCGAACGCGACCAGACGGTTTATCGGTCAATTCAATTTCTCCTCCATGATGCGTCCAGTCCGTCGTTTCGCGTCGATTCTGCGGAAAGCCTCAGCGGCGGCCTCGATCGCCTTCGCGAGCTGAAGTTCGACGCTGTCTTGCTCAATCTCGAGCTTACCGACAGCCAGGGACTGGCTTCGCTCGCCGCTTTGCGAGACCGCTTTCCCGCGCTGCCGGTCATCGTGCTCGTTCCGGCCGCTCAGGAAGCACTCGGTCAGCAGGCCGTTGCCGCCGGCGCCTCCGACTACCTCATCAAGGAAGGGCTCTCGCCCTGGCTCCTCCGCCGCGCCGTCCGCTATGCCGTCGAGACCGCGAATGCCACGCAGCAATTAAGCCAGCACGAGCAGCGTCTCCGCGATCTATTCGAAAATTCGCAGGACATTATTTTCACCCTCGACCAGGACGGCAATATCACCTTTTTGAACCACTCCGCCGAGCTCACCATGGGCTGCCCCGAGAATCCCAGTGCCCCAATCAACATGCGCAACGTGATCGCGCCCGAATACCTCGAACATTGCCTCGAGATGTTCGATCGT
>JASHRU010000399.1 GCA_030037225.1 Candidatus Acidiferrales bacterium
GTGCGAGCCCACCAGCCAATGCGTCACGTGCGACGGTACCAAGGCGTAGCTCGCAAAGAATACGTTCTCCGCCCGCTCCGGCAGCGTCAGCTCATAAAGGAACGCGGCCGTATTTGCCAGAATCAGCCCAACCGTCACCACCGGCGTCGTCTGGCTTGGAACCTTGGCTTTTAGTGGAATCATCGCGGCCCGCTGCCTTCTCTCGTTCTCACTTCAGCGCGCTTCTCGGAAACGCCTCCGCCGACCTCGCTCCCGTCCTGATCAGCTCTTCTATCTCTTCGATACTGCCGATCTTCCCGCGCGCGCCGGAAGCGGTGCAGTTGATCGCCGCCGCCGCACAACTGAACTCCAGTATTCTCTCCAGCTCCCATCCTCGCCACAACCCGAACAGAAACGCCCCGTGGAATACATCGCCCGCCCCGGTCGTGTCCCGCACGTTCACCTGAAATCCCGGGGCGTAGGCGAACGCCTGTCCGTCCCAGGCCAACACGCCGTCGCTCCCCAGCGTTGCCGCGGCGACCTTACATTTGTATTTCCTCACCAGCGAGGGAAGGGAATTGCGCAGATCCGATTCTCCTGTTACCCGTTCGGGAAACTGTCGCGACGCGACCATGTAATCCACATTCGGCAGTAGCACCTCCACACCCGGATACACCGAATCCAGGTCCGCCGTCACCGGAATTCCCGCCAGTCGCGCCCACCTCGCCGCAGTTGTCGCCGCGGCCGTGTCATGCCCGTCTACGTGCAGCGCACGTGCTTGGGTGATCCACTCTGTACGCAAGTCCTCGGGCCGCAGCGCAATCGCCGCATCCCGCTTCCACAGAATGGTCCGCTCCCCCGAATCCTCGTCCACCAGGATATAGGCGAGTTGGCTGGAGGCTCCGTTCGCGGCGATCAGTTCCGCCTCGACTCCCTCGCGCTCGAGAGTAGCTCGTTGCATCCGCCCGGCTTCGTCGTCCCCAACTTTCCCCACGTACCTCGTCTGCATGCCCCATCGCTGGCAGGCCACCATCGCGCTCGCCACCTGCCCGCCCGGAAGAACCTCCACACTCAAAATCTCAACCTTTGAATTAAATTCCGGAAACCGCGGCAGGCGTATGATTGTGTCCGTGGCGTTGATCCCCACGCCCACCACGTCAACAGTTTTTGGAAGTGCCGTCATTCCGTCCTCCACCCTAGAGTACGTCAACGTAGCACCGCGCCTCGATGTCAGGCTCCTCAGGACATGTTCGAGTTCACGATCCCTCGCTTCTACCTCATCCTACGGTGGCCTCGGGCTTCCACTTATTGTTAACTAGAATTCACGAACCCGGCCTGTGCCCGGTCCGGTGCCCGGGCCCGTGCTCTCTTGCGTTGTTGCACCTCCTCCCCGAATTTGCTCTCTACTTTCACCTATGGTACGAAAACAAATTCCTCTATGCCCCTCCAAGACTCTGAAGCCATCGTTCTACGCACCTATCCTCTCGGCGATGCCGATCGTCTCGTCTCCCTGATTACGCGCACTCAGGGACGCCTTCGCGGTGTGGCTCAGGGCGCCCGTCGACCTAAGAGCCGGTTCGGTGCCGCACTGGAGCCACTCACCTATCTCCGCCTCTGGTTCTACGAGCGTGAGAATCGCGACCTGGTGCGCATCCGCCAGTGCGAAATCCTTGAATCCTTCCTCGATCTTCATGGCGACTACCGCTCCTCGCTGGTTACGGCATTGGCCGCCGAAATCACCGATGCTGTGCTTCCCGAACGCGAGCCTCAGGATGCGGCCTTCCGTCTCCTCCTTCACGTGGCTCGCGGCCTGCGCGAGACCCGCCAGGCTTCGCTCGCTCTCGGATACTTCCTTGTCTGGACCATTCGTCTCGCGGGATGGTTGCCCGACCTCGACCGCTGCTCCTCTTGCGGCCGGTTTGTGACGCAGGCGCCTCACGGGCCCTCCGTCGCCTCGAGTGCAGGACCCGAGCCTCTGTATTGGTCGCTCTCGCAACCCGGCCTGCACTGTGCCAATTGCCGCCGTCCTGGCATGCGCACACTCTCCACCGAGGCCCTCGCAGCGGCTCGTCGTATGCTCGCGGCGCCCCTCCATCAGCTCGCCCTCGATGCAAATTCGCCCCGCGTTTCTCCTGAATTCGAGGCATACTTTCTCGACATGATCGAACATCACATCGAGCGTCACCTGGCTTCCCGCCGAATCTACGAGGAATCCCGATGAAGCTCTCTCCTCCCACGCTTCAGGATCTTCTCTTCCGTCTCCAACAGTTCTGGTCGGCCCGCGGTTGCCTGATTGGTCAGCCCTACGACGTCGAGGTCGGCGCGGGAACCATGCATCCCGAGACCTTCCTTCGCGTTCTCGGTCCCGAGCCTTACCGCGTTGCCTATATCCAGCCAAGCCGGCGTCCCGCAGATGGCCGGTACGGTGAGAATCCCAATCGCCTGTACAAGCATCTCCAACTTCAAGTAATTCTTAAACCTTCTCCCTCGGACGCTCAGGAACTCTACCTCGCCAGCCTCGCCGCCATCGGCGTCCCTCTCCGCGAGCACGATGTTCGCTTCGAAGAAGACAATTGGGAGTCGCCCACGCTCGGCGCCTGGGGGATCGGCTGGCAGGTGCTGCTCGACGGTCTCGAAATCACTCAATTTACCTATTTCCAGCAATGCGGCGGCCTCGACCTCGACCCTGTTTCCGTCGAGCTCACCTATGGGCTTGAGCGCATCGCCGCTTTCCTGCAGGGCGTGGACAATGTCTTCGACATCCGCTGGTCTGCCGATGTCCTCTACCGCCGCGTCCGCTGGCCGGAAGAGCAACAATTTAGCGCTTACAGCTTCGAATATGCCGATCCGCAGCGCATCCGCCAGATGTTCGACCTTTCCGAGGCTGAAGCCAAATCTCTTCTCGATGGGTATGACCAAAGCGCCGAGGCCGATCGTCCTCGTTACCCCGTCCTTGCCGCCTACGATCTTTGCCTCAAGTGTTCGCATCTCTTCAATCTTCTTGACTCCCGCGGCGTGATTTCCGTTACCGAGCGTGCGGCTCTGATCGCTCGAGTCCGCACCCTTGCCTGCCGCGCCGCTGCCGCTTACGTCGAGCAAAATCGCCTGCGCTCCCGAGAGACTGAATGAGCCCGAAGCGACACCTGCGCCGTTCTGCCACACACTCCGCGCTTCTCGTCGAGCTCGGCTGCGAGGAAATTCCGGCCTGGATGATTGAACGCGCGGCGGAGGAATGGAAAGCATCACTTCAAAAGTACCTTTCCGAAGCCTCGCTTCTCGAGGGCTCTCCCATCGATACTTTCGGCGGCCCACGGCGCCTTACCGCTTTCATCCCCTCTCTGCTCCCGAGACAGCCCGACGTGGTTCGCGAAGTTACAGGCCCCGCGAAATCCGCCGCCTACGACGCCGGCGGCAAACCCACCCGTGCCGCCGAAGGCTTTGCCGCGAGCAAGGGCGTCAACCTCAAAGATCTCTTCGTCGTGAAGCTGCCGAAGGGCGAGTTCATGGCCGCTCGGCAGACCGTACTCGGCCGTCCGGCGCCCGCCGTCCTTGCAGAGATTCTCCCTCGCGCGTTCTCCGAAATTGCCTGGCCTAAGACTATGCGTTGGCCCGCCCCCGGCAATCCCCGCTTCATACGTCCCGTTCGCTGGCTGCTCGCCATCCTCGATGGACGCGTCGTTTCTTTCGAGTTCGCCGGACTGCACTCCGACAATCTCACCAAAGGTCACCATACGCTTGGCAGGGCCGTCATTCCCATCCACAATTTCGGGCAATACAGCACCGTCCTGAAGCGGAATTTTGTTCTCGCCAACCCCGTCGAGCGCCGGCAAAAAATTGAGCGGGAACTCTCCTCGCTCGCTGCCCGGCAGGGCCTGCGCATCCACCCGGACCCGGACCTTTTCAACCGGGTCGTCTATCTGAACGAATTCCCCACGGCAATCCTTGGCAGTTTCGACCCCGCCTTTCTTGAGCTACCGGAGGAAATCCTCGTGACCGTAATGCGGGACCATCAAAAGTACTTCGCGCTGGAGAAAAAATCGGGTGGTCTCGCGCCGCATTTCCTCGCCGTCGTCAATTCCGACCGCGACAGGCGCGGAAAGATGCGCTCGGGCCACGAGCGGGTGCTTCGCGCCCGCTTCGCCGATGCCCGGTTCTTCTGGAACGCCGATCAAAAATGTCGGCTCGCCGACAATTTAGCCAGGCTCGACTCCGTCACCTACGAAGCCTCTCTCGGCTCTTACGGTCTTAAGGTCAAGCGCCTGCGCAGCCTCTGCGAGGCTCTGCCTCATCATGTCTCCCCCCCTGACTCGCCCGCCGCATCAGTTGAACTAAAACTCGAAGTTCTCGACCGTGCCGCCTTGCTCGCCAAGTGCGACCTCGTCACCGATATGGTTCGCGAGTTCACAGAGCTCCAGGGAGTTGTCGGCGGATTATACGCACGTGCCCAGGGAGAATCCGAACTCGTTGCCGACGCTATCTACGACCAGTACCGTCCCGCTGGCCTCGATGACGATCTTCCCCGCAATCTCGTCGGCTGCCTTCTCTCTATCGCCGATAAACTCGACGCGCTCGTCGGTTGTTTTGCCATCGGCAGGATTCCTTCTGGCTCCAGCGACCCCTTTGCCCTTCGTCGCGCCGCCGCCGGCATCGTTCGCATCGTCGTCGAAGCGCGGCTCACCATTTCTCTAAACGATGCAATCCAGTCCGCCATAAGTTCTCTTTCCCTGGTCAACCCAATGCTCGCTTTCCCGAGCGGTCTTCTCGGCCAGGTCCGTGACTTTCTGGATGATCGCGCCCGATTTTATTTCGAGGAGCGCCGCGGCCACGCTTTCGACGAAGTCAAGGCTGCCATGGCCGTCGGTTCAGATGACCTCCTCGATCTGGCCGTGCGCATGGAAGCCCTCCGCCGCGTCCGTCGCACCGAGAATTTCCCTCCGCTCGCCGCTGCATTCAAGCGCATCCGCAACATCCTCGAGAAATCCGCGGCCAAGGAATCGATCCCGGCAACGCCCGACCCGGCCCTCTTCGCTGCCGACGAGGAACGCGCGCTTCATTTCGCTGCTGGCGAGACGGCACGTTCGTCCGCCGGCCTCAAGCAGGCCCGCAAATATGCCGAGGCCCTCGTCCAGATCTCCGCGCTGCGGCCGGCCGTGGATCGTTTTTTCGACAAGATCCTGGTCATGGCCGAAGATCCCCCCGTCCGCGCCAATCGCCTCGCCCTGCTCCGCAACCTTTTGCGCGAATTCTCCACCATTGCCGACTTCTCCGAAATTGTGACAGAGAGCACAGCAGCGCCAAAAAATTGAAGCTATGGTTGAAGAGTCACGCAAGGGATTTCTGCGGTGAGGGCGTGGTTTGCGTCCCGCGCATTTCTTACAAATCTCCGACCTGCGTTACAATTCTGTCGGCGCGCCGACATTGCGTTTCGATTCTCTGGCCCGTGACTGCTCGCCGCTCGCCGTCCGATTACCCTGACGAAGCAGGGGTCACTCGCCACGAACACTGAGAGGGAAAATGAAATACGTCTATTTCTTCGGTGCTGGGAAAGCGGAAGGTCACGGCGATCAAAAGGACCTCCTCGGCGGCAAGGGTGCGGGCCTGCACGAAATGACGCGCATCGGCCTCCCCGTTCCGGCCGGCTTCACCATTTCCACCGAGGCCTGTGACCAGTTCTTCAGACAGGGTAAGAAATATCCTCGCGGACTCGACCGCGAGGTGTCCCGCCATCTCGCCCGGCTGGAAAAGGCGACTCGCAAGAAGCTGGGAGAGCCGAAGGATCCCCTGCTCGTCAGCGTCCGTTCCGGCTCTGCCCGCTCCATGCCCGGCATGATGGAAACCATCCTCAATCTCGGCCTCAACGACCGCTCCGTGGAAGGTCTCTCCGAGCGCACGCACAACGATCGATTTGCCTGGGATGCTTATCGCCGCTTCGTGCAGATGTATTCGTCGGTCGTCATCGGTTTGCCGAAGGAGGAGCTGGAAGAGCGCCTTCGCGACATGAAAAAGCGCCGCGGCACCGCCCTCGATACCGACGTGACCGCCGACGGCTGGCGCGAACTCGTCGCCGCCTACAAGAAATTCTTTCGCGAACGCACTGGCAAGGATTTTCCCCAGGATCCGGTCCTGCAACTTTGGGGCGCCATCGGTGCCGTTTTCGGCTCCTGGATGGCCGAGAAGGCCGTTACCTACCGCCGCGTCGAGAAAATCACCGGATTGCTCGGCACCGCCGTCAATGTCGTGCAGATGGTCTTCGGCAACAAGGGCGACAGTTCGGGCACCGGCGTCTGCTTTACCCGCGATCCCTCTTCAGGCGAAAAAACCTTCTTCGGCGACTTCCTCATCAACGCTCAGGGTGAGGACGTCGTTGCCGGCATTCGCACGCCCATGCACCTTTCCGACATGCGCAAGCGCATGCCCAAGCTCTACGCGCAGCTCGAACGCGTCCGCGGCATTCTTGAAAGGCACTACAGCGATATGCAGGACATCGAGTTCACCGTCGAAGAAGGGAAGCTTTACATCCTGCAAACCCGCACCGGGAAGCGCACCCCCGCCGCCACCTTCCGCATCGCCGTCGACATGGTAAAGGAACACTTGATATCCAAGGAGGAGGCCATCGAGCGCATCAAGGGCGAAGATATCGAGCGTCTCTTTTATCCCGTCCTCGATCCCGATCTGCCGCGCACGGATCTGGCCAAGAACCGTCTCGCCACCGGCGTCAATGCCGTGCCGGGCGCCGCGGTCGGTCAAGCCGTCTTCAATGCGCACGAAGCCGAGAACCTCGCCGCTGCCGGAAACAAAGTCATCCTCGTTCGCCGCGAGACCAGCCCGGAGGACGTGGGCGGCATGGCCGTCGCACAGGGAATCCTCACTGCCACCGGCGGCAAGACTTCCCATGCAGCCGTGGTTGCCCGTGGATGGGGCAAGTGCTGCGTGGTCGGTTGCGAGGCCCTCGATGTGGACTACTCCCAGAAGCTGTTTCGCGCCAATGGCCGCGTCGTCCATCAGGGCGATTGGATTACGCTCGACGGCAACGAGGGCGCCGTTTACCAGGGTCAGCTTAAGCTCACCACTCCGCAACTCCCCCCCGACTACGAAACCCTGCTCTCCTGGTGCGATAAAATCCGCAAGATTGGTGTTCGTGCCAATGCCGACACCCCGCAGGACGCCCGTAAATCCCGTGAAATGGGTGCCGAGGGCATCGGCCTGGTGCGCACCGAGCACATGTTCTTTAAGGATTTCGATTATCCCGAAAAGAGCATCGAGCGCCAGCGTGCCATCCAGGAAATGATTATTGCCGAGGACCCCCAACGCCGCAAAAAAGCCCTCGACCGCCTGCTCCCGTTCCAGCGCCAGGATTTCATCGGCATCTTTCGCGCCATGGAAGGCCTTCCGGTCGTCATCCGGCTGATCGACCCGCCACTGCACGAATTTGTTCCACACGATCGCGTCAAGCAGGAGGAACTTGCCCGCGACCTTGGCGTCAGTGCCGACTCGATCGCGCGCCGCGTCGCCCAGCTCCACGAAGCCAACCCCATGCTCGGCCATCGCGGCTGCCGCCTCTGCATTACCTATCCGGAAATCCTCGAGATGCAGGTGCGCGCCATCATCGAAGCCGCCATCGCCTGCCAGCGCGAGGGCCTCCGCGTCCATCCGGAAATTATGCATCCCCTCACTCTCGACAAAAAGGAGATGCGCATCCTCGAGCAGGCCACGCGCCGTGTTGCCGACGAGATCATTCGCAAGGAAAAAATGAAGATTCACTATCTCGTCGGGACCATGATCGAGCTCCCGCGCGCTGCTCTGCTCGCCGGCGAAATTGCGGAAATCGCCGAGTTCTTTTCTTTCGGCACCAACGATCTTACCCAAACCACCATGGGACTTTCGCGCGACGATGCGGGCCGCTTTCTCCCTGACTACGTAGACGAAAAGAAGGCCGGCATCTTCAAACACGACCCATTCCAGGTGCTCGATATCGAGGGGGTAGGGAAGTTGGTCGAATGGGGAATCCAGCAGGGACGCAAGGTCCGGCCCAAACTCGAGGTTGGCATATGTGGTGAGCACGGCGGGGAACCGGAATCCGTCAAGTTCTGCCACCGCGTCGGGATGGACTACGTAAGCGCCTCTCCCTTCATGGTTCCTATCGCGCGGCTTGCTGCGGCCCAAGCTGTCATTGAAGAGGGCAAGAAGCCCCGCAAGTCCAAGCGCTGACGCCGTCCTCGGTGCATTCGCCTTAGCACGCCATGCCGTGCTGAGATCCGGCGGCCAATCTCAACTATTACATGAAATTTCTGTAAGTTTCTGAAATGATGATGGTTAGGTTCTCATTCTCAGGAAAAAGTACAGCCCCGTAAACGCAAAGACAACTGCCGCTCCCCATCCCGCCAGTACGGGCGGTAATTGCCCTGCTGCCCCAATTGCCTCTGCAAGCGCGGAGGCAGCCCAATACACGATCCCAATCGCTACTCCCAGCGCCAGTCCGCCAACCGCACCACGCGTCCCCACCAGAAACGCAAAGGGTATCGCCAGCAGCATGATAATCGGCGCCAGCATGGGGTACGCAAACTTCTTGTGCCATTGCACCGATAGCCGGGATACATCGAACCCCGCCTGGTGCAAGTCCCGGATGTACGCGCCCAACTCCGCCCAACTCATCTGCGTGTAGGCACGCACTTCCCGGTTAAAGTACGAGGGCTGTTCGGTAAACTCCGGCAGTTCCGTCACCCGGAATTGTGCGTAGGAGGCCACCCGTCCCTGCTCGAAGCTACGCACCCAGCCATCCTCCAGCACCCAACCGTGCAGGTTGTCCTCGTATTTTGCGCGCGAAAAAAAGGCGCGTTTCCGCAGTTGGAATGTCGCCGGATCCAGCTCGAATAGGCTCAGCCCCGCGAACAGGTTGTGCTGTGGATCAAAATAATCGTAGTTGTACAGCCGGTCTCCCTCGCCGAAGATCCACTGCCGCCGCGGCTGGAAAAAGGTCTGCGCCGGATGTCCTTTGATCTGGTTCCGCAGCGCGTCCTGCCTCTGGTTGCACGTGGGCAAAATCGTGTCGTCCAGCGAAAACATCAGCGCTGCCAGCGCCATGCCCGCCAGCAGCAGCGGCAACGAGAGCCGGTAGAGGCTCACCCCGCACGCTTTGAACGCCGTCACCTCGTTATTTTTCGACAGTACGCCCAGCGTCACGAGCACGCCGATCAACGCCGCCACCGGCGTCAACTGGTAGAACATATACGGCGTCAGAAATACGAAGTATTGAATCACCACAGAGGCGGGGATGTGATGCTTTCCAATATCCTCCAGCAGCTCAAAAAACGTGAATGAGTGAAAGATGAAGATAAACGCCGCCAGAAAGAGCAGCGTATAGAAGAAAAACGCCCGCAACAGATATAAATCCATCAGCAGGGGGAAGGCATATCCCCGCGCCGCCCGCGGGCCGGGCAAGTGCCCCGGCCGCGCGGTGGCCAGCCGGCCGGAGATGCGTCTCCGCGGCCCCTTCTTCGGCCGCAGCCAATCCCGTATCCGGTCCGGCCATCCCTGCTCGCTCCGGATTTGGTCCATCCCCGGTACCATCGCCAGCCCGCACAGCGCCGTCAGGATGTTCGCCCCCCACATCCCCAGTCCCGCCGACACCACCCCACGCCGCGCCAATCCCGCTCCCGTCACGAACAGCAGGTAGTACCCGCTTACCATCAGCAGCGTCACCACAAAGCCCGACGCGCGTCCCCCGCGCTGCGGCCGGATTCCCACTGGAACTCCCAGCAGCGCAAACACCAGGCACGCCGCAGGAAACGCAATTCGCCGGTGGAACTCCACCCGGGCCTGCGAGTCCCCGTCTCGATACATCTGCAACACATCCGCAAACGGCAGCTCGGTCAGTGTCGGAGCTGCCCGCGTTTGCTCACCGCTCTCCGTCACCGCCACCGGAAGGTCTTCCCGCCCGAAGGTGGAAACCGAATAATTCAGTGGATCGCTGCGCAGATACTCATGCGTCGTCCCGTCGCTCAGGTGGAATTGCAGCGTCTCATGCTCGGGGTCCGGCAGCACGATCCCGCTCGTGGCAAACGTAATCCGCGACGTCGCATCCTCTCCCGTTTGGGCCAGCAGGATCCCCCGCCACCGCGTTCCCCCCGCGGCCACGTCCGAGACGTACAGAACCATGTGGGGGAATTGCTCCACGAAGACCCGCGGCTGTACTTCGAACGAAGCCTGGCTCGTCGCCACGTCTTCCTCGGTTTGGTGAAGTTTTGCGAGCGCCGGCGCCCCGACCCAGATTGTGATCCACAGCGTCAGCGCTGCCGTTCCCACAGCCAGCAGGCCCACGGGATACAGAATTCCCCGCCGGTCGAATCCCAGCGACTGCAGCGCGATCAGCTCGCTGTCGGCCGAGAGCCGTCCTAGCCCGATCAGCACACCCACCAGCACTCCCATAGGCAACGTGAACGTGAAAATGCCTGGCAGCGTGCATCCCACTAGCACCGCAATCGTTCCCATTCCCGCGGAATGGCTCACTACCAGGTCCATCAAGCGAAAGAGTTGCGGGACGAAGAAGATGAAGGTAAAAACACAGAGTCCCAGCAGGGCGTAGGAGCCGATCTCGCGGAAGATATATCGGTCAATCAGTCGTAATCGCATGCGCAGAACCTATAATTCTAACACGCCGACAACACGGGGATTTTCCCCCTGCTCTGGCGTCCAAGTCCCCTTGTTCTTCCGGTGCCTCCCATGACGCCCATCCACCTCGTTATCCTCTGGCACATGCACCAGCCGCAATACCGCGACCCTGCCTCTGGCCGCTATCTGCTCCCCTGGACCCGCCTCCACGCTCTCAAAGACTACTTCGGCATGGTCAAGCTGCTTCAGGAATTTCCCGGCGTTCACGCCACCTTCAATCTCGTCCCCGCGCTCGGCCAGCAGCTCGATGAATATGCCTCCGGCCAATTCCACGAGGTCTGGCTCGACGCTGCCCTGGCCCCCGCGGACGCCCTTACCGACGAAGAAAAAACCGAAATTCTCCTGCGTGCCTTCCAGCTCAACCACGAACGTATGACCTCCCGCTGGCCGCGTTTCGTCGAGCTTCACCAGCACGTTGTCGCCGCCGGCCGCGAGGCGGCTCAGGGCATGAGCATCCGCGATTGGCGCGACCTCCAGCTACTCTCCCAACTTGCCTGGATGGACGAGGAGTATCTCGCGGCCGATCCTGTCGTGCGTGAACTCGCCGTTCAGGGCGCCAACTTCACCGAGGCCGACAAAACCGCACTCCGCGATAAACAGCTCGAGCTTCTCCGCCGCGTCCTTCCTGAATACGCCATCGCCGCCCAGCGCGGCCAGATCGAAATCTCCACCACGCCCTTCTATCACCCCATCCTTCCTCTCCTCTGCGACACCCGCGCGGCGCAGGACTCCAATCCCCGCTCCCCGCAAATCTCGCCTCCCTTCATCCACCCGGAGGACGCGCGCGAACAGCTCGTCCGCGCCCGCCGGTTCCACATCGCTCATTTCGGCAGCACACCGGCCGGTCTCTGGCCCTCCGAAGGCTCCGTCTCCGACGCCGCCCTTGGCATCGCCTCCGATCTCGGCTTCCGCTGGTTCGCCAGCGACGAAGGAGTTCTCGGCCGCACCCTTCAGATTGGCTTTGGCCGCGATGCCGCAGGAGTTCCCGATAACGCCGAGCGCCTCTATTCCCCCTGGCGTCTTCGCCTCCCGACCGGCGATATCGTCGGCCTCTTCCGCGACCACTACCTTTCCGATCTAGTCGGCTTCGTCTACAGCCGCATGCCCGCCGATTCCGCCGCCGAGGACCTTCATCGGCGCATCCGTTCCATTGGCGAGCGCCTCTCCGCCGATCACCCGCTCACCGTGCCCCTGATTCTCGATGGCGAAAACGCATGGGAATATTTCCCTGAAAACGGCCGCGAATTCCTCCGTCGTTTCTATTCCCGCATCCAGGCCGATCCCGATATCCGCCCGCTCACCGCCTCCGAAGCCATCGCCGCCGCCGGGGTACTCCCCACCATCGCCCACATCGTTCC
Organism: Candidatus Acidiferrales bacterium; assembly: GCA_030037225.1. Taxonomy (GTDB): domain Bacteria; phylum Acidobacteriota; class Terriglobia; order Acidiferrales; family UBA7541; genus JOPF136. The sequence continues at coordinate 12,006 of JASHRU010000399.1, forward strand.
AGGCTCCTGGATCAACGCTAACTTCGACATCTGGGCCGGCCATGCGGAGGACGTCCGCGCCTGGGATCTTCTCCGCGACGCTCACGCGGTATACGAGCGCGCCGTGCGCATCAATTCCTCGTTGGGCGCGGCTTCGCTTACGCCGGAGCGCATCGCCCACGCCTACGAATCCCTGCTCACCGCCGAAGGCAGCGATTGGTGCTGGTGGTACGGCCCCGAGCACAGCTCCGCCAACGATGCTGAATTCGATTCCATCTACCGGACCCACCTCACCGAGGTTTATCTCGCCCTCGGCGCCGAACCCCCCGAAGCGCTCGCCCAACCCATCAAACGCCCGCCGGAACGCGCTCTCGTCCTGCCTCCCTCCGATTTTCTCCGCATCTCCGTGGACGGCCGCGAGACCAGCTATTTCGAATGGCTCGGCGCCGGGATTTACTCCGCCGACCTCCAGGAATCCGCCATGCACGGCCGCACGCATCACCTGCATGAGCTTCGCTACGGCTTTAACCCCGACTCCCTCTTCCTCCGCGTGGACTGGGTCGCCGGGGCCCTGCAGGAACTTCGCGAGTGCGAATTTCATCTCCGCGTCAAATACTCCGACGCCGAGCTCGTTGTCATCGTGCACGTTGAAGGCGGACGCATCATCGAGCACTCCATCGAGCAGGGCGGCGTCTGCCTGCTCGTCGGAAAAGAAAAAGCCCAGGTCGCCCTGGGCAACATCCTCGAAGTCTCTCTCGGCCGCGATTTAATCCCTGTGTCCGGCATCTCCTCGCTGGAAATCGGCGTCGCCCTCTGGCACGGCGGCCTCCCCGTCGACGTCCTTCCGGCTCAGGGCACTCTCACCGCCGCACTCGGCGCCGACAACTTCTCCTGGTAAGGCCGGTCGGCCTCACTGCGGAACGATTTGCTTCACGACCTTCCCGCGCTCGTCGAGGAACGATAAGTTGGCGCTTCCGTCCTTCATCACCTGCATGACAATCCGCTTCCTGCCTTCTGTATCCATCAGGGCCACCGAGGCGGTATCCGAAGCGTCGCGCCCAAGCCACAACCGCCGATTGTGCACGCCCGCCTCTGTAAATCCATTGATCGCCAGGCCTGAAAACCGGTCGTGGACATCCTCAACCCCTGCCAGTTGTACGATCTGTTGCGGCGCACCATATTTGTCGAAGGTCAGACTCACACCGGAATCCACCACCTGTCCGCTGGCATCCTTGTGTCCGCCGAACACCAGCCCGCCAGTTTCTGTTCCCTCATCGTTGTATAACAGCACTCCCGAAAACGGCCGCGAATACGGTTTTTCCCTTCCTTGGACAATCATCCCCGGGAAAGAGGCACGGTCGGAGACGATCATCCGGATGGTTCCATCCGGCTCAACCACGTTGATCCGGTGCACTGTGATTTGATCAAACGTCGGCGTATTGGAACTGACTGACCGTCCGTGCACAACCGTCGCGAAAGATATCGTCGCCATCAATAAAGCCGCAATGAGAAGCAATCGATTCATGGCATTTCACCTCCGCTAAAAGTATAGGCCACAGGGCATCTCACTTCAGGACCGCCCGCTCTTGCCGCAGCCCCCTCCGAATCAACTAGCGGATTCTTCTGCCTTATCTTCGGTCGCCACTCGCCACTTCCTCAAAACATCTTCACCGCCACATCCCTCGGTCTCAGACCCACCGGAATAAGTGTCACCAGGCTGTTCGTTCTCGTCTTCACAATCGCCAGGTCGTTTGAGCCTTCGTTCACCACCAGCAACAAATTCCCCTCCGGCGTTATCGCTGCCGCCAGCGGCCGCTGCCCCACCGAGATTGGGCTCAGTACGTGCCGGTAGTTCACTTCGACCGGTGCTACCCGCCCCGAAGCCGTGTCCGTTACGTACAGCACGGATCCGTTCCTCGACAGCACTCCCAGCGCCGGCGTGCTCCCCACCGTCACATGGTCGCCCGTCTCATTCCGCCACGTGTCGATCACGTCCAGTCCATGCGACTCTTCCGATAGCACGTATAACTCCCCTCCGTCCGCCGAGAGCAAGAGCGCCCCCGGCCGTCCCCCCACCGCCAGGTTCGCCAGCAATTTCTTGCTCTTCAAATCCACCACCGACACCGTATTTCCGCTCCCCGACGCCACAAACGCCTTCGACGCATCCGGCAACACCGCAATCTGTTCGGGCGCCGATGTCACCGTGACCTTCTCCACCGTCCCCAGCGTCTCCGCGTCCAACAGCGAAAGCGTGCTCTCTCCTCGGATCCCCGCCAGCACGTACCGCCCATCCGGTGTTGCTCGCACCAGCCACGGACGGTCGCCGGCCCTCGCTCGCGCCACCACTCGCCGCGTGGCGCAATCGATTGCCACTACCTCGCCCGTATTCGCCGCCGCGGCGTAAGCTCGCTTCCCATCCGGCGAAAAATCCACTGCAAATAATCCTCCGCCCACCGGTATCTGTGCCACGACCGCGCCCTTCCGCGCGTCGATTACCCACACGTATCCACCCGTCGTGCTCACTCCCCACAGTTCCGCACGCGTCGGATGCGCCCGCAGTCCCGACGGCGCAGGTCCCACACTGATCTGTCCCCGCCCCGCCAGTGCCACCAGGTCCACCACGCTCACCGTTCCGTTCTGCACGTTTGAGACGTAAGCGTACAGGTGCAGTCCCGGGCGCAGCGTAGCCAGTCCCATCTGCTGCGCCACGACTCGGGCGCCCGCCAACGCCAGCACCGCCGCCGCGAAGATCAGCCGCCGATTCAGTTGTTTGGTTTTCCCCACGGAATCTTCTTGGATGCCGGTAGCCCGCCTCTCGACAGGCCAGGCACTTCCTGCCTCAATTCATGCTTCTCCCGAGCACGCCCGCAATCTGCCTCGACTCCGCCCACAATTGCCGCAACTCCTCGGGCAAGATCGCCTGCGTCCCATCGGAGAGGGCCGTCGCCGGATCGTGATGCACCTCCACCAGCAGCCCGTCCGCGCCCACCGCAATCGCCGCCCTCGAAAGCGGCAGCACTTTGCTTCGTTTCCCCGTCCCGTGGCTCGGGTCTACCAAAATCGGCAAATGGCTCCGGGCCTGTACCGCGGGAATCACGGCCAGGTCCAGCGTATTCCTCGTAAAATCGCTGAACGTTCTCACGCCCCGCTCGCACAGCACCACGTTGTAGTTGCCCTCCACCATCACGTATTCCGCCGCCATCAGGAATTCGTCGAGCGTCGCCGCCATTCCGCGCTTCAGAAGCACCGGCTTTTTTGCCCGTCCCGCGCGCTTCAGCAGCGAAAAATTCTGCATATTCCGCGCCCCGATTTGGATTATGTCCGCATACCCCTCCACCAAATCGAGCGTCTCCGTATCTACCGCCTCGCTCACTATCCCCAGCCCGAATTCCTCCCGCACTGCCCGCAGTATTTCCAGTCCTGGCTGGCCCAGCCCTTGAAAGCTGTACGGCGACGTCCGCGGTTTGTACGCTCCGCCGCGCATCAATTTTCCGCCCGCATCACGCACGTGCCGCGCGATGGCAAACGCCTGTTCCCGCGACTCAATTGCGCACGGCCCCGCAATCAGCGCCGCGCACTTCCCCCCGATCATTGCGTCCCCCAGGGGCGTGGGAATGCGCACTACCGTCGGCTCTTCCTTCACCTCCCGGCTGACCAGTTTGTACGGCTTGCTGACCGGGATGCACTCCACCACCCCCGCCATCGACTCCAGCATCCCCAGGTCCAAAGCCCCGCGGTTCCCGGTGACCCCGATCGCCGTCCGCGACGACCCCGGAATCGCGTGCGCCTTCAACCCAAGCTGTTCGATCCGCGCGCACACGGCACGGACCTGCTCCTCCGTCGCGTGCGCATCCATCACCACCAGCATCTAGCGTCCTCCAATCCCCCTGCCCATACCACCTGTGCGCCCCGCTCTTTTGCGGTGTCATCCCCAATCCATCCCTTACTCTGGGATGGGTCAGGGATCTGCACTTCTCTGACGCAAAAACCCGTTTGCGGCCCTCTCAA
>JASHRU010000400.1 GCA_030037225.1 Candidatus Acidiferrales bacterium
CGCGGCTCCAGCAGTATCCCGCCATCCGCATGTCCACCGAAGAGCTGCTGGCGCGCTATCCGCGACCCAACCAGCAGGCGCAGCAGCCCGCCGCGGCGGGCCAGAACCGGCAACAGCTCCAGCAGCAGCGACGCCAGCAGCGAGGCCAGGGCGACGCTCAGGAGATGAGAAACCGGCCGCAAGAGATCGTACTGGAACTCTCCGAAGCGAAAATGACGCGCGCGATATACAGCGAGCGGCAGCTCCAGGAGGTAATGGCGGACTTCTGGTTCAATCACTTCAACGTGTTTGCCGGCAAAGGCCCGGAGCGCTGGTTCCTGCCCTCTTACGAGCGCGACGTAATTCGCCCGCACACGCTCGGCAAATTCCGCGACCTGCTGTACGCCACGGCGAAGAGCCCGGCTATGCTCTTTTACCTCGACAACTGGCTGAGCGTGGATCCGAAGGCCTTTGCCGAGCACCAGGCGGAAGTGCAGGCGCGGCGCCAGCGCTTTGTGGTCCTGTTCGGCGGTGATCCGAACATGGTGGCGATGCGCCAGAATCCCAACGCGCCCGGCCAGGGCCAGCAGAACGCGCAGCAGCGCCGCGGCCTTAACGAAAACTACGGCCGCGAGCTAATGGAGCTGCACACCCTCGGCGTGGACGGCGGTTACACCCAGCAGGACGTGACCCAGGCAGCCCTGGCGCTTACCGGCTGGACTATGCTCGCTCCCCGCCGCGACCCCGAATTCCGCTTCGAAGAGCGGTTCCACGGCGACGACGCGAAAATCATTATGGGCAAGACGATCCACGACGGCGGGATGAAAGACGGCGAGGACCTTCTGAATATGCTCGTCGCGCATCCGAGCACAGCAAAGTTCATCTCCACGAAACTGGCCCGCCGTTTCGTCTCCGATAATCCGCCGCCGGAGCTGGTCGCGCGCATGGCGGACACATTCCAGCGTACCGACGGCGACATCCGCGAGGTGCTCAAGACCATGATTTATTCGCCGGAATTCTGGTCGCGCGCCGCCTACAGGGCAAAGATCAAGAAGCCCTCGGAGCTGGTCATCAGCGCGCTGCGCGCCACCGGAGCGGATATGGCGGAGGCGATGCCCGCCGTGCGCTGGTCGGCGCAGATTGGCGAGCCGCTCTACGGCTGCCAGCCGCCCACCGGCTACAAGGACACCGCGGAGACGTGGGTAAATTCCGGCGCGCTGCTCAACCGCATGAACTTCAGCATCCTGCTCGCCACCGGCCGCATGCGCGATACGAAAGTGGATTTGGCCGCCTTGCTCGGCACCAGCGACACGAAGGACCCCAACGGCGTACTCGACCGCGCCATCGCCGTGTTCCTGGGCGGACAAGTCTCGCAACAAACCCGCGCAGTGCTGGAGAAGCAGCTCGACGATCCCCAGGTGCTGCAGGCCATGCTCGACGACCCGGTGAAGAACGTGGACGCCGGCATGATTACCGGCCTGGTGCTCGGCTCGCCCGAGTTCCAACGCCGCTAGGCGGCGCAGCCTCTCGTGGCTGCGGCCCTTGGGCTTAAAGAAGGAGCACGACAATGACAATCTCTCGCCGTTATTTTTTGAAGGGCGGCGGCGTGGCCATGCTGGGTTTCAGCGCCATGCCTTCGTTCCTCACGCGTGCGCTCAGTGCCGCCACCGCGCCCAGCAAGAAAGTGCTCGTGGTGATTTTCCAGCGCGGCGCCATGGACGGACTGAACGCCGTGGTTCCCTACGGCGAACACGACTACTACGCCATGCGGCCCTCCATCAACATCCCTCCTCCCAACGGCGGGCAGAACGGGGCCCTTGATCTCGACGGATTTTTCGGCCTTCATCCCAGTCTCGAGCCGCTCACGCCGCTGTTTCGCGAAAAGCAGCTCGCCATCGTCCATGCCGCCGGCTCGCCCGATAACTCGCGCTCGCACTTCGACGCTCAGGACTACATGGAATCGGGCACGCCCGGCGTCAAGAGCACCGAAGACGGCTGGCTGAACCGCTATCTGCAGAAGCAGGATGTGGAGAACGCGACGCCGTTCCGCGCCCTGGCCATGGGCCAGCAGATGCCGCGCACGCTTCGCGGCGCTGTCCCCGCGCTGGCCATTCCCGATATCCGCCAGTTCCAGGTGCTCGCGCCCGTGGCCATGTCGGGCGCCATCTCGGGTGGATTCGAGGCACTCTACGCGCAGACGGTGGATCAGGCGCTCCACGGCACGGGCCAGGAGACGTTCGAAGCCATCGAAATGCTCAAGAAAGTCCGCGACGAGCTTTACGTTCCCGAAAACGGTGCGGATTATCCAAAGGGAAAATTCGGCACAGCCCTGCAGCAGGTTGCTCAGCTCATCAAGGCCGACATCGGCGTCGAAGTCGCGTTCGTGGACATCGGCGGCTGGGACCACCACGTAAACGAAGGCGGCGTACAGGGCCAGCTTGGCAATATCCTGCGCGAATTCGGCGGCACGCTCGCCGCGTTCCACAAGGACCTGGGCGCAAAGATGACGGATGTGACCGTGGTAACCATGTCCGAATTCGGCCGCACGGCCGCGGAAAACGGCAATCGCGGCACCGACCACGGCCACGCCAACTGCATGTTCGCGTTTGGCGGCGAAGTGAAAGGCGGCAAAGTATACGGCCGGTGGCCGGGGCTCGACCGCGCGCATCTCTACGAAGGGCGCGACCTGGCCGTCACCACCGATTTTCGCACTGTGCTTGGCGAAGTCGTCTCGAGTCACTTGGGCTCGACCGACATGAGTTATGTTTTTCCGGGATTCCGCTACGACCCGCGGCAGGCCGTCGGCCTTATGCGCGGTTAACTCCGTTCAGTCCGCGTGGGCGCGCGCCGGGGCTTCGGCCGCCGCGCCGGAGCGGATGCGCATCCCGTAGAACGAGCGGTAAACGAATATCACCGAGACCGCAAAGAACAGCGCTGCCAGCCCGCGCGTCATCGCGCCGCCTGTCTCGCGCGTTAGTTTGACGGCCAGTTCCACGGCCAGCAATCCGAAAAGCGTGGTGAATTTGATTACCGGGTTGAGCGCGACCGACGACGTGTCTTTGAACGGATCGCCGACGGTATCACCCACCACGGTGGCCGCGTGCAATTCCGTGCCCTTTTGCTTCATCTCCACTTCCACGATCTTCTTGGCGTTGTCCCAAGCGGCTCCCGCGTCGGCCATGAAAACGGCCTGATAGAGTCCGAAGATGGCGATGGACACCAGATAGCCGATGAAGAAGAACGGGTCCAGAAATGCGAACGCGAGCGTGGCGAAGAACACAGCGATGAAAATATTCAACATCCCCTGCTGGGCGTAGCGCGTGCAGATTTCCACAACCTTCTTGCTGTCGGTAACCGACGCTTTCTCCACACCCTCCAGTTTAATGTTGGCTTTGATGAACTCCACCGCGCGGTACGCGCCCGTGCTCACCGCCTGGGTGGCCGCCCCCGTGAACCAATAAATCATGGCGCCGCCCGTGATGGAGCCCAGCAGGAAGGGGGCGTGAAGCAACGACAATTTGTCGACGTTGTCGGCGAGGCCGTGCGTCAGCGCCATGATGATCGAGAAGATCATGGTCGTGGCGCCGACCACCGCCGTACCGATCAGCACCGGTTTGGCCGTGGCCTTAAACGTGTTTCCCGCCCCGTCATTCGCTTCCAGCAGGTCCTTCGCGCGTGCGAAATTGGGCTCCATGCCGTAGTCGCGCTTCAGTTCCTGCTGGATTCCGGGCACCTGCTCGATCAGCGAAAGCTCGTACACCGACTGCGCGTTGTCCGTCACCGGGCCGTAGGAGTCCACCGCAATGGTCACCGGCCCCATACCCAAAAAGCCGAAGGCCACCAGCCCGAAGGCAAACACCGGGGACGCAATCATCAGATTGGCCAGGCCCTCCCGGCTGATGAGGAAACCGATCGACATCAGGAAGACCATGGCCAGGCCGATGTAGTAGCCGGAAAAGTTGCCAGCCACAAAGCCCGACAGAAGGCCGAGCGAAGCGCCGCCTTCCTGCGCGGAGTTCACTACTTCCTTGACGTGACGCGACTCGGTGGAGGTGAACACTTTCACGAGTTCGGGAATCAGCGCGCCGGCCAGCGTGCCGCAGGAAATGATGGAGGAGAGCTTCCACCACTGCGTGGGGTCGCCTCCGAGCGTGGGGATGACGAAATACGAGACGATGTAGGTGAACCCGATAGAAACGAACGAAGTGATCCACACCAAACTGGTAAGCGGAGCCTCGAAGTTCATCTCGTCAGCCTCTCCGTAACGTGCCTTGGCGAGCGACCCGTTGAGGAAGTAGGCAGCCGCGCTTGCGATCAGCATGATGATGCGCATCACGAAGATCCACACCAGCAGCTGCACCTGCACCGCAGGGCTCTTTACGCCCAGCAGGATGAAAGTAATCAGAGCAACGCCAGTGACGCCGTAAGTCTCGAATCCGTCCGCCGTCGGCCCCACGGAATCTCCGGCGTTGTCCCCGGCGCAGTCGGCGATCACGCCCGGATTGCGCGCGTCGTCCTCCTTGATCTTGAAGACGATCTTCATCAGGTCGGCCGCGATGTCAGCCGTCTTCGTGAAAATTCCTCCGGCGATGCGCAGCGCCGCCGCGCCCAGCGATTCGCCGATGGCGAACCCGATAAAGCACGGCCCCGCATAGTCGCCGGGAATGAACAGCAGGATCAGCAGCATCATCAGCAGCTCGACGCTGATGAGCATCATGCCGATGCTCATTCCCGCCTCAACCGGCGTTTGAAACAGTGGAAACGGCCTCGCGCGAAGGCTGCCGAAGGCCATCCGTGAATTGGCAAATGTGTTCACGCGGATTCCGAACCAGGCCACGCCGTAGCTGCCCGCGATCCCCACGATGCTGAACAGCAGGATGATGCCTACCCGCGTCGCTTCAAACTTCAGCAGCGCCCCGAAATACAGCACGATGATCACCGCGATGAATGACCACAGGAGCACCAGGAATTTGCCCTGCGTGATGAGGTAGGTCTTGCACGTTTCCCAGATCAAGTCGGCAATCTCACGCATCGACCGATGCACAGGCATGTTCTTCAGCCGCCTGTAAATGATCATCCCGAAGATGAACCCAAAGATGCAGAAAACGATGCCCCCCAGCAGGAGCCGGTGTCCGTCCACGCCAAAGAATTTCACGCTGGTGAGGTCGGGAAGCTGCAGGTTGGCCTCTCCTCCGGGCGCGTCGGCGGCCACAAGCGCCCCTGGCGAGACTGCGGCCAGCAGGCCGCGCGCCATGCCTCCCGAGCCCAGCAGGGCCACCACCCCAACCTTCACCAGCCAGAGCAAATTCTCCGGTGACATTCATCCTCCATTGAGACCAGAAACCTGCCAGTGGGTACACCTGCAGGTACGTCGGGTGATTGTGAATTAAAAACATATAGTAGTCGAGCGGATGGGTCAACTTTTCCCTGTG
>JASHRU010000401.1 GCA_030037225.1 Candidatus Acidiferrales bacterium
GATGTCCAGTCCCTCCAGGATGGGGACCCCGCTCGAAATCAGCGTGCCGAGCGTGCGGGTGAACCGCGCCACGCCAATCTTCCGCAATAGGATGCCGATCAACGGCAGCTTGAGCAGCACGGAGTCTAGAAAGTATTTTCCACCAGGCGTCTTATAAGAATAGTTCATGAATACGATCAGGGCGGCGACCACGCCGACGATGATGAGTCCATAGATGCTGCCGATGAAATTGCTCAGCCCAATGACGATGCGCGTGGGAAGCGGCAGCTCCACGCCCAAACCGGCAAACAGCGTGGCGAAAATGGGGACCACTTTCCACAGCAGCAGGATGATGACGCTGAAGGCGATAAACAGCACCGCCACAGGGTAGATCAGCGCGGAGGTCACGGCGCGCTTCAGTTTCACGTTCTTCTCAATGTACGTGGAAAGCCGCTGCAGAATCGTGTCCAAGATACCGCCCGTTTCTCCGGCTTCCACCATATTCACGTACAGCGGGTCAAATACCTTGGTGTACTGCCGCATAGCCGCCGAAAGCGTCGAGCCACCCTCCACCGCCGAGCGGACGCCGGTCAGAATTTTTTCGAATGTCTTGTTTTCCTGCTGCCCGGCCAGAATTTCCAGGCACTGCACCAAGGGAAGACCGGCGTCGATCATCACCGAAAACTGGCGCGTGAAGATGGCCAGTTCCTTGGTGCCCACGCCGCCGCCAAAGGTGGGTAGCGCGAACTCCCGGCCCTTCTCCGACATCTTGCTGACGGTGATGTTCTCACGGCGAAGCAGCGCCTGCAGTTCGGCCTTGCTCGCCGCTGCGCGCTCGCCGGTGATGCTCGCCCCCGCGCGATTCACTCCCCGGTATGCGTACACTGGCATGCGCGTTCCCTCCCCCGCCGGACTGGCAAACCCTCCGGCTCGTGCTCGTCAGCGCGTCATCGGCGCACCGGCGTGGTGCCCGTTCGCGACGACGTGGTGACGCCACGGTTGATCATATCCTGCAATTCGTCCGGGCTCGATGATCGAGAAAGAGCTGTTTCCAGGGTAACAAGCTTGTTGAAATAGGATTGGGCCAGGCCCTGGTTGAAGGTCTGCATCCCCGTCTGCCCTGCGCCGCTCTGCATGGCCGAATAGATCTGGTGCACCTTGTCTTCGCGGATCAGGTTGCGCACCGCGGCATTGGGAATCAGGATTTCCATCACCATCAGCCGGCCGCGACCATCCGCGCGTGGCAGCAGCGACTGGCAGAGCACGCCCTCCAGCACCATGGAGAGCTGCGCGCGCACCTGGGGCTGCTGGTGCGCGGGGAACACGTCAATAATACGATTGATGGTGGAAATGGCCGAATTCGTGTGCAGCGTAGCGAATGTCAGGTGGCCCGTCTCGGCGATGCGCAGCGCGCTCTCGATCGTTTCCAGGTCGCGCATCTCGCCGATCAGCACGACGTCGGGGTCTTCGCGCAGCGCCGCCCGCAGCGAATTGGTGAAGGAGTGCGTATCGGAATGCACCTCGCGCTGGTTCACCAAGCATCGCTTGTGCGAGTGCAGAAATTCGATAGGGTCTTCGATGGTCAGAATGTGCTCTTCACGCTCGCCGTTAATCTTGTCGAGCATGGCGGCTAGCGTCGTGGACTTGCCCGAGCCGGTCGGACCCGTCACCAGTACCAGCCCGCGCGGCTTGTCACACAAACCCTTGACCACCCCTGGCAATCCGAGCTGATCGAAGGTGCGGATTTCCCAGGGAATTGTGCGGAACACCGCGCCGATGGCCCCGCGCTGGTGGAATACGTTGGCGCGGAAGCGCGCCAGGTTCTTGATTCCGAAGGAAAAGTCCAGCTCCAGGTTTTCTTCCAACCGGTGCTTCTGCGCGTCCGTCAACACGCTATAGGCAAGCCCCTTGGTGTCTGCGGCGCTCAGCGGCGGCATGTCCAGCGGGCGCAGCTTGCCGTGGACCCGAATTCGCGGAGCTGTGTTAGTGGTGATGTGCAGGTCGCTCCCACCCATCTCAATCATCTTCTTGAGCAGATCGCTCAGCGTTACCGACGGCATAGCTCCCCCAGTTGCGTTCTTGCGGCCGCGCCCACCGGCGGCGGAGCCCCGGCCGCTACAATACCGTTTCCCGCAGCACCTCTTCCAGCGTGGTTTGACCAGCGGCCGCTTTGATCAGCCCGCTGCGGCGCAGGGTGATCATGCCGCCGTCCAAAGCTTTCTTCTTCAATTCCATCGCGGACGCGCCTACCAGGATCAACTCCTTGAGGTCGTCGGTAATCTCCATCACCTCGTAGAGACCCACGCGTCCCTTATAGCCGGAATTATTGCAGATGTTGCAGCCTTTACCGTGGAAGATTTGCGTGGTCTTGGCTTCCTCCGGCGTGTAGCCGGCGTCCATCAGCGTCTGCTCCGGCAGCGGCAAATTCTCCTTGCAATTGCTGCAGATGCGGCGGACCAGCCGCTGCGCGCAGATCAGGTTCACCGAGGTAGCCACCAGGAAGGGTTCAATTCCCATATTCATTAACCGGCTGATGGTGGAGGGAGCGTCGTTGGTGTGCAGCGTGGAGAGCACCAGGTGGCCGGTGAGCGCGGCCTTTACCGCAATTTCCGCCGTTTCGAAGTCCCGAATCTCTCCCACCAGGATGATGTTGGGGTCCTGCCGCAGGAAGGCGCGAAGCGCCGCCGCAAAGTTCAGCCCAATCTGCTCCTTCATCTGCACTTGGTTGATGCCGGCGAGCTGAAATTCGACTGGATCCTCTGCGGTCATGATGTTTGTTTCCGGCGAGTTCAGCCGCGCCACCGAGGAATAGAGCGTGTTTGTTTTCCCCGAGCCGGTGGGCCCGGTCACCAGCACCATTCCGTACGGCCGCAGAATGTTGCGTTCGAATTTGCTCAGCGACTCCGTCTCGAAGCCCAGCTTGGTCATATCCAGCCGGAGGTTTTCCTTGTCCAGAAGCCGCAGAACGATCTTCTCGCCGTACAGCGTGGGGACGGTCGAGACGCGGAAGTCGAGCTCCTTTTTCTTCCCGTCCTTGCTGAACTTGATCATGATGCGCCCGTCTTGCGGGAGCCGCTTTTCGCTGATGTCCAGCTTGGCCATGATCTTTAGGCGGCTGGTAAGCGCGTCTTTCAGCTTCATCGGCGGCGTCATCACCGCTTGCAGGATTCCGTCCACGCGGAACCGCACGCGGTATTCCTTCTCATACGGCTCGATGTGGATATCGCTGGCGCCCTTGCGCACCGAATCGGTCAGGATCAGGTTGGCTAGCTTAATGATGGGCGCTTCCTCCGCCGCCTTTTCAAGCGACGCGAGGTCCATCTGCTCTTCTTCGCCGGCCAGTTCGAGATCAGTCTCCTCGCCGGCCAGATCCTTCATTACCTTGTCGAGTTCCTGGACACTGGCGTTTTCTCCGTAAAACTTGGAAATCGCTTCTGCGATGGCCGATTCCGAGGCAACGACCGGTTCGACATTGAAGCCGGTCATGAACTTGATATCGTCCATGGCGAACACGTTGGTCGGGTCCGTCATGGCGATGGTGAGCGTGGAACCCACGCGCGATAGCGGCACGATTTGGTAGCGCACCGCGGTTTCCTGAGGGATCAGCTTTACTACGGTGGGATCCACCTCGTAATACTTCAAGTTGATCGAGGGGACGCCGTACTGGCGGGAGAGCACCGCCGTCACTTCATCGTCGGTCACCAGCCCCATCTTCACCAGCGCCGTGCCCAGGCGGCCGCCATGCTGCTTCTGGTACTCCAGCGCCTGCTTGAGCTGGTCCTGCGATATCAGCTTTTCTTTGACCAGAAGTTCGCCCAGACGGGCCGACATTCGCAGGCTCCTAAGTCGCGCAGTTCAACGCCGCGCGTCTTTCGACTTAATCGTATGGCGCGCTTCGACGCGGATTCTACGCGCCATCCCAAGTTTTGCGAACATCGTATGAAACGACTCACTCCCTGTCAAGGATGGCTGCTCGCCGCGTATCCAAATCTGCGAAGCCGCCCAATAGGCCAGGGATCTCCGCGCTCCGGCTTGCTAAGGCTCGCGGCCGGCGGTCCAGTTTCCCGGCCGGACCAGCGCTGATACCATTCCCGCCGCACACATTCAGGCCGCTGCTGAGGGAGGATGGTGACGGCATGCAAGCCCTCTCCGGATCGCAGATGGGCGATCTGCAGTTTCTGCTCGCCGCTTTGATCGCCTTACTCTGGCCGATTTACGACCACTTCATAGATTGGCCCCGATTCCGGCGCGAACTGCGCGAAAACCCGCACTCCGCCCGCTTCCGGGAGTACCGCTGGACCATCCTCTTGCAGTGGGTTTTAGCTGCGGGGGGCGCCTTGCTCTGGCTGGCAGGGCCAGGAGGTGGCGCAGGACTAGGCTTAGATTTTCCTACCGGGTGGCGGGTCTGGGCTTCCGCCGCATTTCTGGCGCCGCTGCTGATCGTGCAGGGCATCAATTTAGTAAGGGCGTTCCGCAGCGAGCGCACTCGTGCGTACCTGCGGGCGCATCTACAACACGTCGAGGCCATCCTTCCCAGAACGACCAGGGAAATGATTATGTTCTTGACCCTATCGCTGACCGCCGGGATCTGCGAGGAGTTTCTGTTCCGCGGCTACGTTCTCTGGGTGCTGGCGCCACTGCTCAGCCAGTGGGGTGCGGCGATGATTTCGGTGATTTCCTTCGGCCTCTTGCATGCGTATCAGGGCCGCAAGGGGGCGATTCAGGCGGCCATCCTGGCTGCGCTGTTTACGGCCCTGGTGCTGATGGCGCGTTCGCTCGTGCCCGCCATGGTATTGCATGCGCTCATTGACATGAGCTCCGGACTCATCACCTGGATCGTCCTCACCACCCCTGCACCACCCGGAGCGGGCGAACCCGCCGCTTCGCCTGCTGCGTGAGGCCTTTGCAATAATCCGGCGTCAGGGCTTCACTTTGTGCTGTTCGAACCAGCCCGCGATGTACAGGACGCGCGCGAAGTGGTGGCTCGGCCGGCGGCGGATGCCGTGCGGTTCTTCCGGCACGCGCACCAGTACCGCGTCCACATTGCGCAATTTCAGGGCTTCGTATTTCCGCCGGGCGAAATCTTGGGATCACTCGGAAACTGGATGCGGAATTCATCCATCACCGTCAGTCTGTGCGCACTCTCCTGCGCTTGTGCCACCGGAGGGGCCAGGCCGAGAAAGAACGCGCTGGCCATTATTGTTGAACGAGCTCTCATAAATAGTGCTCCTCGTGGGCGGTGAGTGTTCACTTGACTTCTGAGAATGGCAAGTTGCGCTGCGTCGATCCCTCGCCCTTTACCGCCACGCTGGCGCACGCTAAGATGTCGTCCTTTCCTGGGCGCGCTTCGCCGGCTGGTCTTGTCATTGCGCTCAGCCGCAGCATCAGGAGCTCATCCTATGTCCGCAAAGCAGGCCGTCGGAAAAAATCTCTACAGCGTGCATCCCGGCGTCGCTATGGTCCGGAAGCGGGTGAGTGAGCTGAAGGCTAAAACGGGCCGCTCGCTCGAAGAATGGCTCGCGCTTGTGAGAAAAGACGGCCCGGCTACCGAAGCCGGACGCCGCGACTGGCTCAAGAAAAAGCACGGCCTGGGAACGTTCAGCGCGGTGTGGCTCGCCGAGCGCTCGGTGGGCAAAGGTGGCGAAGAGGACTCTCCGGAGGCTTACCTGGCCGCGGCCGGGAGGTACGTGGAGGAGATGTACGCGGGAGAAAAAGCGCACCTGCGGCCGATTTACGACGCCCTGCTGAAACTCGGACTGGGGATAGGACCGGAAGCGAAGGCTTGCCCGTGCAGGACGATTGTTCCCCTTTACCGCAATCACGTCTTCGCCCAGATCAAGCCCACGACGCAGACGCGCATCGACCTCGGCTTCTGTTTCCTCAAATCAAGCCACAAGCCTCCCAAACGCTTCCTCGACACGGGCGGCGCAAAGAAGGGTGACCGCATCACTCACCGCGTGGAGATTACCTCGCCCTCACAAGTTGACGCTGAAGTGAAGCGGTGGCTGAAGGCCGCCTATGACCTTGATACTTAAATTCCGCTCAGAATAAGTAGCTTTTCACCGGAAGTTGTGCGCCCTGAATTGGCTCTCTCGCCAATCAGTGGGGCCGGCGTGTGAAGAGAGGACGGAACACGGCATACAGCATCAGCAAGATCGCGAACGCAACGGACGCCCCCATTGCAATGGCCATCCATGTCTGCACCGTTTCACTGAATCTCTCTGGGTGCGACATCACCAACAGCAGCCCAAGGATCGGCGCTCCCGTACCGAGCGTCCAATACACTGTTGGCAGAAGGCGTCCGCGTCCCAAATAGATTGCGAGCAAGAGTGTGAACATCACGAGCTGCCATTCGAAACGCCCTTCGCTGTTTTTCGATGCCGGCCTCCCGGGCGGGTTCGCTGGCGCGGAAGGACCCCCCGGGGATGGACTCGCCGACACAGGATTCGCGGCGGGGGCCTGGACGCTTGTTCCCTCGACGTCTTCGGCGATGCGCTGAACCAGGTAAAGCAACTTCTGCCCGTAGTCATTTCCCCCCACAGCGAGCGAGCTGTGCAGGGCCGCGCCGAGCTTTTCGTGGGTCAAGATTCCTTCCAGAGCACCGCCGATACCAAATCCGACTCTACCCTCTCCATTCACAACCATCACGAGCGTGCGCTCTCGAAAGTCCGCCACACTGATCCATGAGTTTCGCAGCTGCTCTCCGAATTGGCCGGGTGAGAGATTCCCGGTGCTCTTCACGGTTACAACGAGCACGCGATCGCCAGTCCGCTCATCAAGCGTCCTGCAGACATCGCCGATTTGGCTCTTCTCGTTGTCGCCGATAAATTCGCCATAATCATTCACATAGCCCTGCTGAGTCAGATCAGGAGGTTTCTGCGCGTGCGCTGGCCTCGGCGCAGTTAGCACACCGAAAACAGCGAGGCAGCACAGCAGGAGCCCGCGCTTGGATAAAGTGTGCAAAGCCACTTTCGCCCAGTGAATTCGCCTCATCCGCCCAGTAATCGCGTGCGAATCGGTGGCGAAGCGATCGCTCAGTTCAATTTGCCAGTCAATCTACGCCCGGCCCACCAATGCGTCAACGAAATCAGGTACCCTATGCCTGGTCGCAAGACTGCCTGCCTCCGCCAGGAGAAATAGAACGCGTATTCTGCCCCGTTTAATATGGGCTCCCAAAGATCTCATCAGAAGGCTCAAAGTCGGGCAATTTCATATCGTTTCAGAAGTCTTGAGGCGAGGGGAGTATCCCGCGCCATGGAGGCAGGTCTCGACG
>JASHRU010000402.1 GCA_030037225.1 Candidatus Acidiferrales bacterium
AGAGTCGCGAATCTTTTTTTGGCGGAATGCCCCAGGGTTTTAGCTCGTCGCTGATCTGGAACGGCACCCACACGTCCGTTGGCCCGCCTTCGTCCAAGCCAACGAAATTCGGCTGCGCGATTCCCACGATCGTAAGAGGGACTCCCTTGATGTAAAGCGTCCCACCCAAAACCGAAGGATCCCGGGCGAAGCGCCGCGTCCAATAGCCGTAGCTCAAGATGGCCACCGGCGTGTGATTTCGCTCGTCGTCCATGTTGAAAACGCGCCCCGCGGCCGCCGTCGTTCCCAGCCCGCTGAAAAAGTTCCCGCTCACCATATCTGCCCGGAACTCTTCCGGCTCGGTCCCGTATCGCCCCGGCACCCCGCCCGTCGTCGATAGCGGCACCCAAGCCATCAAATCGGAAAACACCCGGTTTTCGTGTCGCAGCGCCTCGTACACCTGCATACGCAGCGAGGTATCGCCGTATCCAGTTTGCCCGCCCGGAGAGTCCGATGTATGGAGGTAAACTAGTTCCTCGGGCACGCGGACGGGCAGGCTGCGCAGCAGCACCGCGTCCATCACGCTGAAAACTGCGGTGTTGGCCCCGATTCCGAGTGCCAATGTGATGATCGCGACGGCGGCGAATCCCGGTGACTTGCGCAACTGCCTGAGCCCAATCTTCAAATCCTGGCCCACCGCATCGAGCAGGTGCCACATTTTCTCCTCCTCATACCGCAATCTGTTATAGGAAAGGACGCAGCCCGGAGGAAAAGGTTCCGTAGCGGGCGGGGTGGCGTCGGAACGGTCGCTCCTTTCGGCTGCCGGCCTTCCACAGCAGGATCTTCAGGAGAAAGACATTTTGGCTCTTTTATGCATCCAATTCGGGTGTAAATTGGTAGCGCGAGGGAGACAATGCTGCCGCTCCAGGTACAAACCGAAAGTCATGTGCCTCTCTACGTCCAGATTCGCGACCAGCTTCGCGCCATGGTGCATACCGGCGAACTGCGTCCCGGCGATCGCATCCCCGCCAGCCGCGAACTCGCCACTTCGCTCGGCGTGCATCGCACCACTGTCGCCAACGCCTATGCGGAGCTCGAGTCGGAGGGTCTGATCGAGGGCCACGTCGGCCGCGGCACCTTTATCCGCAACAGTTCTCAGGACCATCCGGCCGGCCGCTCCGCCGATGGCGCACGCAACGGCCATCGTGGATTCACTCCCGCCCCGCCCACGCTCGGCAATGGCACCCTCCGTTGGGAATCCCTGTTTGCCGATGAGCGCGGCGAGGAAGCTCTGAATCGCATTTATCCCCAGACTTCCAATGGCGCCATTTCCATGGTCGCCGCGCGTCCTGCCGAGGAATTTTTTCCCGTGGAGGAATTGCGATCTTGCACGCAGGCCGTGCTCCGGCAGGACGGCGCGGAAATTCTTCAGCTCGGCTCCACTGACGGCTACGGGCCCTTGAAGCGCGAGCTTCTTACCCAGCTCACCCGCGAGGGACTGCGGCTTAAGAACGAGCAGCTCCTCGTTACCGCCGGCGTTCAACAGTCGCTCGACCTGCTTTGCAAGGCCTTTTTGCGTCCCGGCGACGCGGTCGTGCTGGAAGACCCCACCTATCCCGGCTCCATGACTGTTTTCACCGCCGCGCGCGTCCGCTGCCTCGGCGTGCCTGTTCGGACCGGCGCCGGTGGGCCCCAGGGCATTGATCTGGACGGCGTCGAGGCCGCCCTCTCGCAGAATCGCGTCAAGTTTGTACTCGTCACCCCCGACTGGCAGAACCCCACCGGAGCCTCGCTTCCCATCGAATCGCGCCGGCGCCTGCTCGAACTGGCCGGTCGGCACCAGGTGGCTGTGGTCGAGGATTGCATTTACTCGCGCCTGCGCTTTTCCGGCCCGCGCATTCCCTCTCTTCGCGCGCTCGACCGCAACGGCATCGTCATTCAGATCGACAGCTTTTCGAAAATCGCTTTTCCCGGCCTGCGCGTGGGCTGGTGCATCGCTCCCGAAAACGTCATCGAGCGCCTGCGCCTGGTGAAGCAGGCCACGGATCTGCACACCGACCAATTGGCCCAGGCCACTCTCGCCGAATTCACCCGCCGGGGCTGTCTCGAGCGGCACCTGAAAAAGATGCGCCGCGTGTACGAATCCCGTTGCCGGGCTTTGTTCCGTGCCCTGGAGAAGCACATGCCCGAAGGCGTCGAATGGACCCGCCCCGAGGGCGGCATGTGCCTGTGGGTGACCCTTCCCGCCGGCTACGACGCCAGCGAGCTGCTCATCCACGCCCGTGAACGGGGCGTGCTGTTCGCCCCCGGCCGCTATTTCTTCGTCCAGATGCCGCGCCCCAATGTTTTTCGTCTCGGCTTTGCGGGCATCGACGAACGGAAGATCGCTCGCGGCGTGGAAATTCTGGGCGAAGTGCTCCGTGAGGAGATGCGCAAGCGCCAGCGCGGCGGCTGGCGCCGCGACGAAGCTCGCGTGGCCTTGGTGTGAACGTTAGGAGCATTGCCCCGCGGGCGGAGCCTGTCTGTGGGTGAGAGGATCGTGACAGCATGCCAGAGAATACGAACGCGGTAACCGCGGGCCTGGAGGCGGGCGTCAAGCCCCCCAATGTCTGTTTCGGTTGCGGCGAAGCCAACTCGGGCGGCATGCATTTGCCCTTTTCTCGCGACGAAGCCCAGCGCCGCGTCATCGGCGAGTTTCGCCTCGAGGAACGTTACCAGGGCGCTCCTGGAATTGTGCACGGCGGCATCGTGGCTTTGGTTCTCGACGAGGCGCTCAGCAAAGTATCCAGATTCTTCGGCCTTCGCGCCGTCACCGCTGAACTCCACGTCGAGTATCTGCGGCCGGTACATGTCGGTGAGCCGCTGCACGTCGAGGCCGCCAACGAACGCTGCGAAGGCACCCAGCTTTTCCATTTCGGTGAAATCCGCGACGAGCGCGGCCGCGTGCTCGCTCGTGCGAAAGGCCGGTTTGTAGCCATCCATATGGATAGGTTTTTGGCAGCCAATAAGGAGACAGGACAATGAGCTTGCTGAATGACAATACGTGGCGGGTGAAAGTCGGCCTGGCGGAAATGCTCAAAGGCGGCGTGATCATGGACGTCACCACGGCGCAGCAGGCTGAGATCGCGGAGAAGGCCGGCGCCTGCGCGGTCATGGCCCTCGAGCGCGTTCCCGCCGACATCCGCAAGGAAGGCGGCGTCGCCCGCATGGCCGCTCCCAAGATTATCCGTGAAATCATGAGCGCGGTTTCCATCCCCGTCATGGCCAAGGTCCGCATCGGCCATTTTGCGGAAGCGCAGGTGCTCGAGGCTCTCGAAGTGGACTTCATCGACGAAAGCGAAGTTCTCACTCCTGCCGACGAAGAGCACCACGTTTGGAAGCACGGTTTCAAGGTTCCGTTCGTTTGCGGCGCGCGGAATTTGGGCGAAGCGCTGCGCCGCATCGCGGAAGGCGCAGCCATGATGCGCACGAAAGGCGAAGCGGGCTCCGGCAATATTGTCGAGGCGGTTCGCCACATGCGTGCCATTGTGGACGAAATGAAGCGCCTCACCACGCTCAACCAGGAGCAGCTCGTCCACGAAGCGAAGAATCTCGGCGCCCCGCTCGATCTCGTCGAATATGTGGCTCAACACGGCAAACTGCCCGTTCCCAATTTCTCCGCCGGCGGCGTGGCGACTCCTGCTGACGCCTCGCTCGTCATGCAACTCGGCGCGGAAGCCGTGTTCGTCGGTTCCGGTATTTTCAAGTCCTCCGATCCCGCCGTCCGGGCCCGTGCCATCGTGAAGGCCACCACCCATTTCAAGGATCCCAAGGCGGTCCTCGAAGCCTCCGAAGAGCTCGGCGAGGCCATGCGCGGCATCGATGTTCGACAGCTGGATGAAAAGGAGCTTCTCCAGACGCGCGGCTGGTGAGGCAATCCGTCCATGCGTGTTGAGATCCTCCTCTACCCCGGTTTCGACGAGTTGGACGCCATCGGACCGTTTGAAATTCTCCAGCAGGCCCGCAAACGTGGCGCTCAGTTTTCGAATCGTCTCGTCACACTCACACCCTCGGGCGAAGTGCGCGCCGCCAATGGTCTTTGGGTCCGCTCCGAAGGTCCCCTGGCGGAGAACGGGAGGCCCGATCTCCTGATCGTCCCCGGGGGTGGTTGGGGAACGCGCGCGGCTCAGGGCGCCTGGGCAGAAGCACATCGTCCGGAAACGCCGGCCGCGATTCGCGCCCAGCATACGGATGGTGCCTGCCTCGCCGCGGTTTGCACCGGTGCCATGTTGCTCGGGGCCGCTGGCCTTCTTTACGGCCGAAACGCCACCACCCACCATGTCGCTCTCGAGGAGCTTCGCGCCCAGGGCGCGAAGGTCGTGGAGGCGCGCGTCGTGGACGACGGTGAAATCATCACCTGTGGCGGCGTGACCTCGGGGTTGGACCTTGCTCTCTGGCTCGTCGAGCGATTCGCATCGGTCGAAATCGCCCGCCAGGTCGAAGCCACACTCGAATACGAACGCCGCGGGCCCGTTTGGCGCAAGCCCGCGCGCGCTGCAGCCGGGAGTGATTCCGCATGAAGGTCGGCGTACTTGCCGTTCAGGGGGACTTCGAAGCCCATCGCGCCATGCTCGGCTCACTCGCCGTGGATTCCGCCGAAGTCCGTGCAGTCGCCGATCTCGACGGTCTTGACGCCATCGTCCTCCCCGGGGGCGAGAGCACCACGCAGCTAAAATTTCTCCAGGAAGAAGGCCTCTTTCACCCTCTCCGCAAGTTTGCCCTGGATGGCGGCGCCATATTTGGCACCTGTGCCGGCGCTATTCTCCTGGCCACTGAGGTCCTCAATCCCGTCCAGGATTCTCTCGCGTTGATGGACATCACCGTTTTGCGCAACGGCTATGGCCGCCAGTTGTCGAGTGAAGTGCGCTTTGGCCACTGCTCCTTCAAGCCCGCGCCCCTCGAGATGGTCTTTATCCGCGCCCCGATCATCCAACGCGTGGGCCCCGGCCTTGAAGTCCTCGCCGAAGACGCTGGCCGTCCCGTGCTCGTCCGCCAGGGCCGCTTGCTCGCCGCTACCTTTCATCCTGAACTTACCGGCGATTCTACGGTATATTCGTTCTTTCTTGGGCTGATCGGAGAACGCGTGCAGGCGTAGCGAAGATGGCGCCAAAGCGAGTCCTGTTCGTCTGCGTAGGTAATTCCTGCCGTAGCCAAATGGCCGAGGCCCTGGCGCGCCATCATGCCTCCGACGTTATCGACCCCTCCAGCGCCGGCATTTCTCCACTCGGCACCATCGCCGATCAGACCCGCCAGGTGCTCCTTGAGCGCGGCATTGCCATCACCGGCCAACGCTCGAAGGGCGCTTTGGAAGTCGACATCTCCGCGGCCCAGCTCATCGTCAACCTCACCGGCATCCACGGCCCAGCCCTGTTCCGCGAGAATGTGGGCGCTCGCATCGAAGACTGGGAAGTCACCGATCCTTACGGCGACGAAATACTCGTCTATCGACGCGTCTGCGACGAAATTGAGGCACGCGTTCTCGAACTGGCCGCCCGCCTCCGGAGCGAAATACAGCGCAGCGCCCGTGCCTGACCGCCGACGGCAACTCATGCCCGCGGGCGCGCCTCCGAATCATTCGCCCCCGGCTCGTTCCGCCATTTCCGCCAGCGTTCGCACAGTATTCCAGTTCCGCGCCGTCACGCTCGTGCCCAGTTTCTCGCCCAGCGTAGACCATTGCAGTTTCGACCGGCCCATTCCATCCGGAAAATAAATGTAGAGTTCGCGCCCTTCCAGGCGCATTTCCTCTCGCCCCCGGGGCAGCTTCGCCAGTATGGCTGCGGCCCCGCTAAGCGGCTTCTCCGCCAGAAAAAGCACGGAGAGTCTTGCCGGCTCTTCCGCGGCTCGCTTCGTGAACGGGTTCCGTTGGACTGCAGCTTTCATTTCCGCCGCCGTCCGCAGTATCACCTCCGTCCGGAATCCGAATTTCTTTTCGAACGCGCTCTGGAACCTCGCGGCGAGCCGCGCCAAGTTCCTCTCTTTCGTCCGGAACAGCACGTTGCCGCTCTGCACATACGTCTGCGGATTATCGAGTTTTAGCGATTCGCACAGCGCGCGCAGGGCTTGCATCGGGCATTTGTTGCGGCCGCCCACGTTCACGGCGCGCAGCAGGCAGATCACCGCGCTCATTGCTCGTATTCTCCC
>JASHRU010000403.1 GCA_030037225.1 Candidatus Acidiferrales bacterium
CATTACCACCGCAAAGTGGCTGGAACGCGCTGGGAGAAATACTGGTATGCAGTCGGCACCACCGCCTTTCTCCGGGGCTTCCATCTGCTGAACCGCCTAGACCCCGACGAAAAGCTGGTGCTCAACCTGTTTGTGACCGCGCGGAAGGCGCCGATGGCCGTCCCCCAGTGTGCGGCTCAAGAACAACACGTTCAGGAGGCGGTGCGTTCGTGAGTGCGGAGGCTCGACCGAGCCCCGGAGCTATGAGCCCGCCAGCGGCAGGTGGATCTCGTTTCCTCCACAGCCTCTTACGCCAGGCCGCCAGCCCCGATATCCCCAGAGGATGGGCCGCGGCGATATCCGTGAACTCGGAGATCGGCACCAGCACGCGGTCCCAGATGCGCCTCTGGGAAAGAGTGGGCGCGCGCGAGTGCCGGGAATCGAACTTGTAATGCAGAAGGCGGTTGGACGCGCCGGCTGATTCGGCATGGCTAGCCCATAGAAAATGCCGCGACTTTCGAGCGAGCATCGTTTGGCGCTCCGGGTAGCTGCCGGGCTCTTTCTCATTTATCTGGCATTCCTGGCTCCCGGCATCTACTCGAGTGACGGCGCTTCCGCGCTCGCGGTCTCCGAATCATTGGTCACGCAGCACAACTTCACCGTGCCCGAAAAGGTGGGAACGCTGGGGGCAGGCGGACAGTTCTATTCCAATTGGTATCCGCTTCTCTCCATCCTGGCCGTTCCGTTCGTGTTCGCGGCGCTTCTGATCAGCCATGCGACCGGTCTGCCCCTTCATTATCTTGCCGGTGTGTGCGTGCTTCCCATGATGGGCGCGCTCACGGCAGCCACCGCAGGCGCGGCTGTGGTGCTCGCCCGGCGATTGGGAGCAGACGAGAAAGGTGCCTGGCTGGCTGGTGTGAGTTTCGGCCTGGGCACGGTGGCCCTTGCCTACGCTCGCGTGTTCTATGCTGACTCGCTCCTCGCGTTTCTGACTATTTCGGCTCTTTGCCTGACGATTGGCGGATCGCCACGGGAAGTCGCCGCCGCATCCTGTTTGGCTGGTCTGGCGGTTTTGGCCAAGCCCACGGGTGTGATGCTGGCGCCGATCTTGGCCGCCTATTTGCTCCTCAAGCGCGCCCCTCTCCGGATCTGTCTGTTGCCCCTCTTCGGTGCGGGCGTAGCCGGAGTCTTCTACATGGGCTACAACGTGATGCGGTTTGGCCATCCGCTCAATTTCGGCCGCGCCCTGGGCTTCGATCCGTCCGTCTTTCTATCGGGGTTTTCCGGTCTGCTCGTCAGTCCAGGCTGTGGACTCTTTTGGTATTGTCCGCCGGTTGTTCTGGCCCTGTTCGCTTTTCCAACGGCAGTAAGGCGAAAGAAGTGGGAAGCCCTCGCTATCGTTACTGTGTTCGCGGCCTTTCACGTATTCCATGCTTTCTATTTGGATTGGCGGGGTGGCTGGTCCTGGGGGCCGCGGTATCTGCTTCCGGGCATCCCTGGTTTGTGCGCACTGGCGGGGCTGATGCAGGGCCGCGGCCGTAAGGCTCTCGTGTCACTGACTCTTCTCGGTTTCTTCGTGAGCGCCCCAACGTTATTTTCGTTCTATGAGCGTTACTTCGCCGAGTTGTCGCAACAAGGGATCCACGTGGGCACGGACACGGCCTGGTCCCTTCGTCATGCCCCGCTCCTTCACGTCTGGCCGGGTGCCTTTCGAGAGATTCAGGATGCGCGGGGCATGAACGCTTCCGAGCTTCTCGGGCAGAGGGAAGTTCCGCGATACTCCGTGGAAGAGTCCAGGGCCCTGCGCATCGTCGCCGTCTGGTGGTGGGTGCTTCCTGTAGTGCACGTGCAGCGATGGATTGGTTTTCTTGCCGCCCTGCTCCTGGTCATGCTCGGCTCGGTGATTCTCGCGAGGAGCCCGATCCCGCCCTGGCGGCCGCTGCCACAGGAGCGCCCCGTTTTCGTCCCATGACCTTCATGCCCATCCGAACCGGAAAGGATGCTTACCGCCTCTTGCGCCAAACGGCCAAGACCGATCGGCCAAGCGAATGGGCCAGGACAATGTCGGTGAACCGGGAGATGGGGACCAGAAATCGGTCCCAGAAGCGAATCTGGCCAAGACGAGGAGCAGGCGACCTTAGCAAAAGCCGGTTTCCGGCTGAGCTCAGCATCCCTAGCGAATCCAAATACATGCATTTTTCTTCCTGCAAGCTTGAAGGAGCAATCCTTCTCAGTGACTCCCTTGTGTAGCGTCGATGGTGGCCGATGGCTGCGTCAAACGGTGAATAAAGCCATGGCATCGCGGGCGCCACAACCACCAAATGGCCAGCCGAGTTCAGATGCTGCGTAGCACGAGCCAGTTCGCCCGCGTCGTCCTCAATGTGCTCCAGGACGTCCATGTAAAGGATGGCGTCGAACCGGCTTTGCGAGCCGATCGCGTTGAACGTTCCAATCACTATTTCACAATTTCGCAAGGTGGGGGAGACGATTGCCTCAATTCTTGCGGCCAGAGTGGGGTCCGGTTCGAGGCACACCCATCGCCGTGGACTGCCGTCGTTCAAGGCGAGCGTCGCGGCGCCAATCCCCGCACCAACCTCCAAAACGTCGCCGCTCAGATACGGGCGCACCTGGGAGCGCACATAGGACTTCCAGTTTGTAGCGTGGGCAAAGATCTCCAGTTCCGTGCCGACGTAGCGGGTCTCAGTCATGCTTCGTAAGCACGATCCGCTCCCGGCGGATGAAGAGCGGGCAATCCCGGATCGGGACGAAGCTCGATTGCCCGCGGCTGTAGAGAACCACGAAGGTGAATATCAAAGAAAGCAAGAGACATTGGCAAAGCAACACCAGCAACAAGCCGCTCGCGGTGGTCGCCCAGCCCGGAATGGCCATATGCGTGGTGAATTTGATGAGCACCGTGGCAATCATCAGCGCGATGGTGGCCATCGCGAATATGCCCGTCGCAGTCAGCAGGCGCACCCCCACTGTGTCGCCGAACACGGACATGGCGCTGAACCCGTGGATCACCAGGCCCACGAAGTTCATTTTCGACTCTCCCGCCAGCCGTTTCGCGCGGTTGATGGGAATCGAGGTGAAGGGCAATTTGGTCTTGATGACGGAAGCCGCGTAGTGGTTCCACAGGTCAGAGGTCACCACGAGCGATTGCAGGAAAGCGGCGGGCACGGCGCTGAAATTGCCGATCCGGATATCGAATCCCACCAGCAGCCGGTGAATCGTTCGGTAAATCTGGTAGAAGAACTTGAAGAAAATCCCCTCGGCTCGCCGGGCTCGCGCAGCGAATACGACTTTCCGCTGTCCTTGCCTGCCAAACTCTTCCAGCAGGCGCGGAATCTCGGAGGGCTCGTCTTCCCCGTCTCCATCCATGAGCACGACCACGCCTTCAACGCCTTTCAAATGGAGATGCACAAGGCCCACGGCCAGGGCGCGCTGGTGCCCCAGATTTTTCTTGAGCTCCAGGATGCGGACTTCATGCAACGTCTGCGGCGAAGTCTTCGGAAACTCTTGGGGAGGCGGCTCCGTGGAGCCGTCGTCCACCAACACCACTTGTCCCGTGAGACCGTGCTGGCGAAAGGTGGCATCCAGTTTGGAAACGAGAGCGTCGGCCACAGCCCAGTCATTGAAAACGGGAATCAGAACTGTCAAAGGAAGTGGATCGGAAGGGCTCGCACCAGTTTTGGCGTCGTCGGTCGGATGCACGAATGCACCGTGGCCCAAAATCCAACGGCAACGGTGGCTATCTTAGCATGGGAGATGCACCGCCAGTTCGGGGCACCCCAGCGTACCAGAACAGCGGTTACTGAACTCTGATGAGTGCCCGCGAACTAGCCGGACCCGCCTTTCAGCCAGCAGTGGAACGGGACCGCGTATCGGCTCGGCACTGGACGGCGCTGGGAGCCCTGATTGCCTCTGGCGTGGCGGCCGTGGCCTTGCTGATCTGGGCGTATCGAGGGTTCATTGCTACGCCGTGGTTGCCGCTCTACGACGAGTCGGGCTACTTCAGAGGCGCCGTGCAGATTTGGCACGCCCTGCGCACAGGCGGTCTGCATGCCCTCGCGCGGGAAACTTGGAATTACCACTTGATTCTCGGCGGGCCGTTCCTCTCGCCTTATTGTCTCGCCTTGGGATTTATCTTTGGGAGCACCACTCTGGAGGCCGCGCGCTGCGCCAGCTTGCTTGCTGGTTTCTTTTCCTGGGTGGGCATCGTGTGGTTGGCCGCCGAACTGGTGGACGAAGGAAAGGCATATGCGGCGGCGATCGCGGGGGTCCTCTGGGGAACTTCGCCCATGTTCCTCTTTTACGCCTCGAGGAGTCTTTACGACAGCTTTGCCCTGGTGACGACCGCCTTTTGTCTCATCGCCGCAGCCCGATTCGCCCGCAGCGGCGGACGCTGGGCAGCGGTGGCCACTGGGTTTCTGGTTTGTTTGTCGTACGAAATCAAGTGCAACGTCGGCATGCTCCTGTTAGCGGCCTTGTTTCTCGGTATGGCCTATCCGGAGATCCGCGCGCGCCTTGCAAAAGACACACGTGGATTTCTGGCGCCCCTTACGCGACCGTGGTTCCTGCTGGCGGCCAGCACACTGCTGCCCTTAATTGCCTTCTTGTCGGTGGACGGTGTGCGGGCACTCCTGCGCTACCTTCACGGCTATCCCTTCGACCCATTGGGCCCGGGGGACTACCTTCTGTATTATCCGCGCTCGCTATTCCAGGAATACGTCTCCACTCCGTGTCTCGCAGTGGTTCTCCTTTTTGGCGTTCTGTACTGGGCTTGGAAAGGATGGGGCAAGCCCGTGGCGCGCGTCGCGTTGCTCTATGTCGTCCTTCAATCCATCAGTGCCACACTGCACCCTCAAAAAGATGGCCGTTTCATTTGGGGTGCTGTAGCTGTAGCAGCCTCTCTCGCTGGCGCGTGTCTCGCTCAGGAACTCTCCCGGCTCGCGTTGCGTCCGCGCTTCGCGGCCTCGGCCGTTCTCGTTGCCGCGCTCGCCTATTCCATTTGGGCCGCCCCGGCATCAGCGGAGCAGTTCTTCTTGCAGGTTCAGGTGGCCCCAACCCCCGCGCAACAGGCGACCCTTCTTCAGGGATTGAATTTCGTCCGCGACAATACCGCCCGCCAGGAGACCCTTCTGGTGGCTGGCTTTGCCGATGAGGGAATCAACTTGCCGATGCTCCAGCAATTCCTCATGAATCCCGTTTCCGGCCAACTGCAAGAGATGCCGGCGCTCCCCTATGCGGAGCTCCCCGCGAACTGGGGGATCTCGGCACAGCCCTCGCCGTTCTACGCCGAGCAATTGGAAAAAGCCTTCTTACAAAATCCGGACGCAAGCCTGGTGATCTTCGATCACGAGGCCGGCTCGCCGTTTCGCGGACGTCTGTATCCCTGGGTTTTTGCCTGGCAGGAGAACTACGGCACTGCTGCGCGAAATATGAAGAGCTTGGCAGTCACCGCCCAGCTGGATTCACCTACGGGCTTGCGCGTCACAATTTACCGCCGCAGGACGATCAGCGCCCGATGAGTCTGGTTGAACTTCCGTCCCCTCCCCAAACTCCTATGGAAACGGAGAAGCAGGATCTACGTCGCTACTGGGACGCTCATCCCATTTCCACCGACAGCGTGCCGTACGAAGTCGGCTCGCGGGAATCCTTCGAAGCCATCTACGAAAAGTGGAAGCAAACCATCGATCAGATGCGCCTCGACTTCCTCGAATCCTGCCGCGGACGCAAAGTGCTCGAAGTCGGCTGCGGCATCGGCAAGGACGCGCGCTATCTCGCGGAAAATGGGATCGACTACACCGGCCTCGATTACAGTTTCCGCGCGCTGGGTCTCGCGCAGAAGCATTTCGGCTTCGCGGGCCTGCGCAAGCGCTTCGTGAACGCAGACGCAGTCGCGCTTCCCTTTGCCGACGATACCTTCGGCCTCGCTATGTCCATTGGGGTCATCCATCACATCGTGGGCACGCCTAAAGCCTGCCGCGAGTTGGTGCGCGTAACTGCCCCCGGCGGAACCGTGCGGGTGATGTTCTACAACCGCGAGTCGTACCACTACCTGCTGGTGAATTGGATCGTTCGCCCGCTCATCTGGATGATGTTGCATGTGCGCCCGCTCGAAATCTTTCTCCGCTGGGCGCCGGAAAAGTATCGCCACCTTTTTGCCATTTCCAAACAGCACGGACTCTCCCGTGAGCAGCTGCTGGCTACCAGCGCGGACACGAGCTTCGCCGGGCAGGACAACTTCATCCCGCGCTCGGGTTTCTGGACCGAGCGGGAAATGCGGGAGTTGTTCTCCGGAATGGAGGATTTTTGTTTCGTTCGCCGCGACCTGAAATACTTCCCGTTCCCGTTTCTGAGCGGCTGGGTGGAACCTCGCTGGGGATTTTTCCTGACCATGACGGCAAGGAAGCCCGTCCCGGCGTTGGCAAGAACCAGGGCGGCCGCAGCAGCCACAGCTTCTGACTGAGCGTATGCGCTGGACACTCAGGAATCCTCTTCCGCCTGAAAAG
Organism: Candidatus Acidiferrales bacterium; assembly: GCA_030037225.1. Classification (GTDB taxonomy): domain Bacteria; phylum Acidobacteriota; class Terriglobia; order Acidiferrales; family UBA7541; genus JOPF136. The sequence continues at coordinate 6,495 of JASHRU010000403.1, forward strand.
CCCGATGCGCATGGTGTGGCTGCGTTGTCTGCCGCCACCGTGACGACAGCCCTGGAAAGGGTCGATACGCATGCGCCCGCAGCAGGAGGGAGCCTTCTGACGACGGTCCTCTCCGACTGGATTCCGTCTGCGCTCCGATGGGCAGTCGTCGGCGCGGCCATTCTATACATCAGCGTCTATCTCTTTGTGGCTTACCGGCGCATGGTTTATCCCTTCGACCTTGAACGGCTGGAAGGGAGTGCGGTGGAGCAAGTGGACCGCGTGCTGCGCGGAGAGCCCCTATTCGTTGCGCCCAGCCTCAATTATGTGCCCATGGTTTACACGCCGGTCTATTTCTACGTGTCCGCTCTGCCAGCAAAACTGATGGGCCTCGGCTTCGCGCCCCTCCGGCTTGTGTCCATTCTGGCTTCACTGGGCTGCTTTGCGCTCCTATATATGTTCGTCCACAGGGAAACCTCCAGCCATTATTGTTCGCTGGTCAGCGTGGGCTTGTTCGCGGCCACATTCCGAGAAACGGGCGATTGGCTCGAATTAGCGCGAACGGATTCGCTTTATCTGTTCCTGCTTGTGCTGGGCGCGTATCTGCTGCGCTGGAAGCGCGGATCAAAGTGGCTGGTGCTCGCGGGCGGATGCGCTGCCCTTGCCTTCCTCACCAAGCAGACCGCTTTGCTCGTCATCCTTCCGCTGGTGATTTACGCTGCATCTCTTGGATTTCGTCTCTTCGTCGCATTCGCTGGCGCGGCGGGCGTACTGGGCGCCGGTGGAATCGCGCTGTTGCACCTCCGCAGCGGGGGTTGGTCCACATTCTATTTGTTTTCATTGACCTCCTCGTTTCTCACCTTGAAGGGCCACATCGTGCTCTTCTGGATCAACGACATCTTTCGTGTCCTTCCTATCGCCGTCGCGTTCTGTGTGCTCTTTTTCCTGGACGCCGCGGACGAGAAAGATCGTCGCGCTGTGTGGTTTTACACTTGTTTCGGGGCGGGTATGCTGGCTGCCTCCTGGCTTTACTCTCTCAACTGGGGCGCATATCTGAACGGGCGCCTTCCCGTTTATTTTTTCCTCTGCCTGGCTACGGGTCTAGGCACCCACCGGGTTCTGGACCTTCTCGCAACGCGCGCTGGCGATCGGGCCCGCATCGGCCAAAGCGTGCTGTTCGCCGCGCTATTGATTCAGTCTTGTGCGTTGGTTTACGACCCCCGGCTGGTCATTCCCGGGAGCAGGGATGTCGAACTTGGCAGGCAGGTCTTGGCCAGAATTACTCAGATCCCGGGTCCGGTGTACGTGCCCAACCACACCTACCTTTCAGCCCTGGCCGGAAAGCAAAGCTTCGCGCACATACTGAACCTCTGCACTTTGCTCGTTTCGGGAAACCCTCACACGGTCGCGCCTTTAGGTGAACAACTCCGCGATGCGTTCCGCAACAAGCGCTTCAGCGCCGTGGTTCAGGATGCCGTTTGGACCGGAGACGTAGTGGCCGAAGTGTATCGGTCGGACTTTCTCGAGAATTATCAGCCCGACCAGGAAATCGTGTACCCCGAAAGCGATTCCCGTCGCCTGGCCACAGGTCTCCCAGCGCCCCAGCGAGTCGCCTTCATCATTTACGTGCCCAAGGCCACTAATAACGCCTCACAAATCGCCCTGCCTCCCGATCGAAGTCAGAGTTCCGGCCAGCTCAAGGCGCCCCAATAGCCGATGCGCGTGTTGCTCATCACAAAGAGCTTTCCGCCGGTCTCCTGCGGGGTGGGGGATTATGCCAGCCGCCTCGCTGAGGAGCTGACCGCAGCCGGCAACGGCGTGACCGTGCTCACCGCACCCGCCGATGCGCCGCGCCATTTTTCATCCAGCCTCCGCGAGCAACCTCTTCGCGGCTGGCGTGACCTGCGGCCGGCGATCGAGGCCATTGTCGCATCTGCACCCGACCACGTGCAGCTCGAATACTCGGGATACGCCTGGGGACGCTGGGGCTTCGCTTGGTGGCTCAATGCCCTCTTGTTCTGTCTCAGGCTCCGGAGAATTTCCGTGCATGTGGGCCTGCACGAACTGGCCATTAGCATGCGCCAACATCCGCTTCAAACGCCCGTGGCGCTCGCCCAATGGTTTCACATCGCGCTTACTCTCGGCGCTGTGAATTCGGCGGCCGTAAACATGCGCTCGCGTGTCTCGTCTCTGGAGCGCTTCTTCCCCTGGTGGCGCGAAAAGATCCGCTACCGGCCGAATTCGAGCAATATCCCCGTAATTCGATACTCCGAAGCCGAACGCGCAGACTACCGGCGCGAGCGCGGTGTTTCTACCGGCGAACTCGTCGTGGCCACGTTCGGCCTGTTTCATCCCGCCAAGAACTATGAAGCGCTGATAGAGGCGGTCTCGCTCGTTCGCGGCTCGCGGACCGTGCGCTTGTGGATGCTGGGAAATTTCGCTGTGGCTTCGCCGGAATACATCGCGCGCCTGAAAAACACGGAGCATGCGGCGGGCATTCAAGATGCCGTATGGTGGTCGGGCAGGCTTGAAGCAGCAGACATTTCCCGCGCGCTTCAGTCTGCCGACGTGTTCGTGCTCCCACAGCCCGACGGCCACCTCACGCGCAGTGGAGCCTTCATGGCCGCCGCGGCACATGGGCTGCCCGTTGTGGCCGTCCGCCAGCCCGGAGGCCGCGACCAGGCCGAATTCACCCACGCGGAGCATTTGTGGCTCGCGAAGCAGAGCACAGGGGAAGAATTCGCGGCCGCCATTCGCCAGTTGGCCGGCGATCCCGCCGGGGCGGAGCGCATGGGCCGCAACCTTCAGGAACTCTACGCTGCGCGGTTTGATTGGCCGATTGCGGCCGCGGCTTTCCGCAGGGCCGATGCCGTTCCGCCGGAATCCGCCTCGGACGAATCATCCGTTGAACGCGGGCCCGTGGCGGCCGTAACGCACCCCGGAGGAACCAGGACGTGAACTTCGATATTACTTCCAACCGCCGGGTTGGTCCCGACCTCCTGCTCACCCTTCCGGTGCTGCTGTTGGTTGTTTTTGCCCTGCCCTGGATCGCGTTCCGTGTGGCCTACCAGCAGTATATGCCTTTGATTGCGGGCGTGTTTATCGTCGCCGACATTTGTTTCACGTTCGCCTGGTGGCGGGCTTCCGTCTATCTCTTCGCCTTCTATGTTCTGGTCGAAGGCTTTTTGATTAACGCTTACGGCTCTACGGCGCTCAATCTGTTGAAGGACGCGCAGCTCCTTCTCATCTTCTTCCGCCTGGCCGTTGCCCTGATCGCGCGGCGCATGTTCCCCGTCCCGCACACTGGTTGGGTGGTTCCCTTCTTTGGCTTCGCCGTGTATTACACCGCGGAAATCTTCAATCCGCTCCTACCCACAATCCTGGTTGGCTTGATCGGGGCACGAGTCACCCTCCTGTTCTTCCTCTGTTTCATCGTGGGCTACTGGTTTTTCGACGACCGGGAGCAGGTGATCCGCTTCCTGCGCTTCCAGAACTGGATAAGCATTCCCATAGCCATCTTTGGAGTGGTCCAATACTTCACTGGTCCTGAATTGTTGTTGCGCATCTCTCCGGGTTTTCAGCGTGCTATTTTTTACGCGAACGACCCGAAGCATCCCGAAATGGGATTTTACTTCCGCACCATCTCCACGTTTGCATCTACGGCCGGACTTTCGCAATTCCTCTGGGTGGCTGCGATGCTTTCCATTGCGCTGATGATGATTTCGCCCCGGCCGATGGACAAGATAATGACGCGCGTGGCGCTGTTGGCGCAGGCCTGCGGAACGCTCAGCACGGGCGGCCGCGGCCCGTTCATCCTGCTTTTCGTCTCCTTGTTCCTGGCCTTCGGCCTGATGGGCCGCGTGCGGCAAGCGATCATGCCCTCGCTGTTCATCGTTGCTTGCTTGTTCGCTTCTCTGCTTTTCTTGGGGCCGACCGTGCAAGCGCGATTCGCCAGTATCTTCGACATGGAAATGGTACGCGACCGGAACATGGCGCTCGCCGTAGGCGAATTTGAAGCCGCCGGGGACTCGCCCATTGTGGGACTCGGTGCGGGAATAGGATGCGCGGCCTCCAACCGTCTCGAATCCACGAGCGTGGCCGTCGTCGGCTCGGAGAACCAGTTTGCGCGTATCCGGAACGAATGCGGACTGGCCGGACTCGCGCTGTTCAGTGTCTTTACGGCCGGACTCTTGCTGGAGACCTACCGGCAGGCCCGCGCCCTCCGGGACCACGATCTGAAAGTCATCGGATGCGTCGTGGCCAGTTTCTGCATAACCAACATTCTGACCTTTCCCATCGGCCAGCCGCTCGATATACCGCCGATGAATTTCTATTTCTGGTTCTTTCTGGGCCTGCTAGCCGCCTTGCTGCGGATCCAGGCCACAGAGAACGCCGCTGGAATTCAGCCGGCTCCCGCCGCACGTTCATTCTGGAGCTTCGAGCGCTGAGCCTCCATGGACGCTGCACAGAATAAAGCCCTCGACACTCTGGTCATTGTCATGGTTCTGCTCGGCCTGGGAATGGCGATGATGATTTCGAATCGCTGGTTTACTTTCATTGACGATGAAATTGCCATGCTTCTGGACGCCACGATTCCAGCTCAGCAGACCATCCACTCTTTCACCGACGGCACCGGCTTGCACCGCCATCCCCCCCTGTACGACCTGCTGCTTGCCGGATGGCTGCGTTTGAGCGGAGGCCGCGTCAGCCTGCTGCGCGTGCCGGCCATCATCTTCTACCTGCTCGGACTGTGGTTTACGGTTCAGGCCGCGAGGTGGATCGCGGGTGTGGCAGCCGCGCGTGCCGCCCTGTGGATCGGCGTGGTGTTTCCCTACGGATTTCACTTCGGAAGGATCGCCGGGTGGTATTCGTTTTCCTTCCTTACCCTCGCGCTGCTCACCTTTGCCTATCTCTGGATGGAAGCGAAGCCGGCATGGGGGCGCTGGGTGTTGCTTGTTGTTGCCTGCGAGTTGGCTGTTTATACGAACTATTTCCTGGCCGTTCTAATCGGACTCCTGGCCCTCGATTACTGGATCCGCCACAGTGGTGATGCGAAGCCTGTGGCCGCGGCAGGCGCGACTGTAATTGTCATTCTGCTCGGGTTCCTGCCCTTGCTTCGTGCGTTGTTGTTCCGCCTCTTCGCGGATCAGGGCATTCTGCGGCCTGTTTATTCGGGGCTGGCCACGATGTTCTTCTGCGGTTACAACGTGTATACGCTCTTCGTCAGCGAATCGGTTGCCCCCTGGTTCTGGTATTTCAGCATTCCGGCGCTCGCGGCCATCGCCTACTGCTCCGTTCTCCTTTTGCGCCACGGCCCGCCGGCAGCACGGCGCCTGTTCCTCGGTTTTCTGCTCTGCACCTTGGCGATGACGCTGCTGAATCTGATTAACACCAAGCGACTGTTGTTCCTTTCGCCGTGGCTTTTGATTTCTCTGGCCGCGATGCTCGGCAGCCTTCCCCGACCTGTTCTTCGGAAAGGCGCAATCCTGGCGCTCGGCCTAGTCGGCGCTATTGGGTGGTTTGGAATTCTTTCGCGCCGCTATTACGCGGCGCCCCGGCTCATCGAGCCGTGGGAACCGGTTGCCGAACGGGCTGCCGGAGAGGTAAGGAAGGGCGCAGTGTTGATTGGCAACAATCCATCGTTCTTTTTCTACCTGACGAATGCGATCCGCTCTCCGGGCGAATCAGGATCGGGTGAGTTTGTTGGCTCTTACCCTGTATGGCTGAGCCATCCCCAATTGTTTGATCCCATCCAGTGGCTCCAAGCGGGACAGGTGTACGGCCCGACTACCCTCTTAGTCAAGGGCGCTACCGACGAGGCGTACTGGGGATCCACGGCTGCTACAGAGGCAGCGCTCGACGAGAACTGCCATCTCGACGCAGTTGAACGGAAAATGGCAGACACCGGCTTCGCATGGAAGCAGCGCTGGTTTGCAGATGCGCGTCAACCTGCCTGGCGGATCGAGGTACGTACTTACCAGTGCCCCAGCGCAAGCAGAACCGCTGCGAAACTGAACAATTGATTTCAATGAGCCTTGCGAAATGCCAAAACTGACTCCGGCGATTCCGCAGCGTGCGCTCCGGGTGCTGTTCGTCCAGAGCACTACAGAGGTCGGCGGCGCGGAGGTGGCGTTGTTGACCATGCTTCAAAACATGGAGCGATCCGCCGTCGAACCCCTTGTTGCCTCTCTCGGTTTTGGAGAAGGCCTCCTGCCCGAACGAATCGAGCGCATGGGCATACCCATTTTCCATCTTCCTCGAGGACGATTTCGCAATGTGGCGAGCACAGCGGCCAAGATTCGTGCGCTGCACAAGCTAATCCGCAAGCAGGGGGTAGACGTTGTGGTGAGCAATGGCGGCCACGCAAACCTGTTTGCTCGTCCGGCGGCGAGTCTGGCGCGGCGTCCCTGCGCTTGGTGGGTTCACGGTTACACGCAGGCTTCCCTTCCGGAAGGCAGGATCCCCATCGCTCGTGCCGAGCGCCTGCTTGCAGCGGACGCGCTCTATGCAAACTCTACGTTTACAGCAGGCTTGCTGGCCCGTGATTTCCCCGGCCATCCATGCATCCGCCTGGTGCGTTACGGAGTGGATCTCAAGAGATTTCGTCCGAATCCTTCAGCCGGCGCCAGGGTTCGCAACGAAGAAAGGATTCCGGCTGACCAACTGCTTATCGGCATCTTCGGGCGTTTGCAGCATTGGAAGGGCCAGCACATTTTCCTTCGCGCCGCGGGTTTGATGGCCGGCCGCGGCACGCGGTTCATGGCTGTGGTGGTGGGCGGCTCTTTGTTCGGGCTCGAGCCGCAATATGCCGATGAGCTCCGACGCATGGCAGATGAGCCACTGCTGGCCGGCCGGGTACGATTTCTGGGGAACCGCTCAAATCCTGAGGATTGGATGAACGCCTGCGATGTGGTGGTGCACGCGTCCGTCGAGCCGGAACCATGGGGGTTGGTGGTTGCGGAGGGGATGGCCTGCGGCCGGACCGTCTTGGCCTCAGCTGCTGGTGGCCCGCTGGAGATGATTGACCACAAACGAACCGGTTGGCTCTCCGCCCCGGGAGACGAAGTGGCAATGGCCGCTTGGTTGGAAATCCTGCTCGCAAACTCCGCACTGCGGGAGGGGCTCGGCGCGGCCGCCCGGCGGCACGCCGAAGAAGAATTTGAACCCCGTCGCGCAGCGGCTGTGTTCTCCACCGAGCTGTGGCGGTTGTGGGCAACAAGGATTGAAAGTATGCAAATGTTGACGGAGCCGGTGCCGTGAAGCCGCAAAGCCTCACACTGGATGACGAACGCCCGCGTCCTGACGGGCCGGACCGCGTCTCCTACCACCACCACTTGGCTCGTTATCGCTTCGCGTTCAAAAACATGAAGGGTGGCGAACGCGTGCTCGACGCCGGTTGCGGCACGGGTTACGGTTCACGGCTGCTGCGCGAGAAGGCAGACTCAGTTGTGGGAATCGACAACTCACCTCTGGCTGTCGGGTATGCGCATGAGCAATTCGCCGGTCCAGGTGTGCGGTTTGCGCGCATGGATTGTCAACGCCTGGCCTTTCCTTCGTCCCGCTTCGATTTGATCGTTTGTTTCGAAGTCTTCGAACACCTGGAAAACCACGATGACTTCTTGAACGAATGCCTCCGCGTCCTCGGTCCCCGGGGAACGCTGATTCTCTCCACTCCAAACGTGGTAACCGCAGACTTGCACATGAAGTCAATCGGCCAGTCGAATCCCTTTCACATCAATATGCTGGATCTTTCCACTTTTCGCCGGGTCTTGAATCGGCACTTCCGCGATGTCCAGATGTTTGGCCAGCGCCGGCGGGGCAACCGGCTCTATTCCGCGCTGCGTGCGTTGGATGTGTTCAATTTCCGGCTACGCCTGCTGGGCAATGGGCAGCGCGAGCGCCTCCAGCAGGCGTTTGAAGTGCCAGTGGGCGAGGCCGCCGTGCCTGATCACTGGGTGATCGAACGCTCTCAACTTCGCCAGGCTAATCAGTTCGTTGCCATCTGCATGAGGTAGCTCGTGGCCGCCGCAACCGCCTCTGGTCTCCAAACTGCTGAGCTTCAGCTGGGCAGTGGCCTCCGCATCGCCGTTGTGACACCCGAGTTCTATCCCACGGGTGGCACAGAGCGCGTCACCCGTGCGCTCCTTCAAGCGCTCGCGCGTGACCACGAGGTGTGTCTGTACTCTCACTTGTCGAGCGGCAAGGCGGATACCCAGATCTGCCATCATCCTGTGCCGGTCCTGCCGGGACCGGGACTTGCCCGCCAGCTCAGCTTCTTCGCGGCAGCCTCGCTGGCTGTCTGGAAAGGCGAGCGGCGCCATGGCGCGTACGATTGCGTGTATTCGCCCGGCCCGAACTGCGCGCAAGTCCACGTCTCAACGGCCCATTTCTGCCAGGCGCGCCAGCGCGACCTGCTCCGCAGCGGGCGTTTCCAGCCTGCAGCAGCCACTTTAGATGACCGTCTGCGTCGCTGGCATCGCGCGCTCTACGCGAACTGGTATTCTCAGCTCGAAAATTGGTTCTACGCCTCGCGCCGGCTCGAAAAAGTCATTTGTCCCGCCGAGGTCGTCCGCCGCGACCTGATCGATTGCTACCGCGCCTCGCCCGACCGCCTCGTAGTTGCTCACTCGGGTGTGGATACGTCCAGTTTCAATCAGGAGCGCCGCGGCCGGCTGCGCAATTCCGTCCGCAATGAACTGGGACTCGCACACGGCGATTTTTGCTTTCTCTTTGTGGGCACGGACTGGGTCAGAAAATGCCTGGTCACCGTTCTGGACGCCCTCGCTGGGGTTCCCGAGGCGTTGCTCTACGCCGTCGGCCCTTATGATCCGGAGCCCTACCGGCGTTACGCGGCACGCGCAGGTGTGGCTGGACGCGTACGCTTTCCGCCTCGCCGCGCCGACATTATTTCCTACTACGCCGCGGCGGATGCCGTCGTGGCCCCGTCGTTCTACGAACCGTTCGGCCTGGTTCCGCTGGAAGCCGCGGCTTGTGGCGTTCCGTCCATCATCACACGGCAGATGGGAGTAGCTGAAGTCTTGGACGGCGAGAGCGCTATCGTGCTGAACGACCCGGCCGATTCCGCAGCACTGGCTCGGGCCATGCGCCGACTGATGGACGACGCGGATCTGCGTCAGCGGCTCGTATCCCATGGCGAACTACGCGCACGGATGAGCCCTTGGGACGGCATCAATCGCTCTACTCTGGAAGCCATTCGGGACTCTGCCTCGCGACGGAAGGCTGCCGCGCGACAGGCCGCGCCGGCATGAGCCGCGAACATCAGCGCCGTCTGCGGGTATTTCTCGTAGGTACCGAATTTTTCCGTGGCTACGGCGGAATTCAATACGTCAATCGTCTGCTCGTCGATGCCCTCTCTGAATTTGCCGTCCGGACTCCGCTCCGACTCGACACTTTCAGCTACATGGACGGCCCCGAGCATTTTCCTGCCAGGATGGCCGGCGACGCTTGCGTGCGCTGGCACGGAGGAGAACGCAGCCGCCGCCGGCTGGCCTGGCGTTTAGCCAAGAAGCTCGCTTCGGAACAACCCCATTTTGTGCTCTTCACCCATGTATCGCTCCTGCCTCTCGTGGGAGCAGTGCGCGCTCTCTGCCCGGCGGCTCGTGTGGCATTGCTCGCGCACGGTACGGAGGTCTGGCAACCGCTGGCGGGGCGCATCGCAAGGTGTCTCGCGCACGTAGACTCCCTAGTGGCTCCCAGCGCCTTCACCGCGCAGAAGCTCGCAGACGTTCAGGGCATTTCTCCCGAACGCATCACGGTCATCCCGCATGGGCTTGACCCCGATTGGGTGCGCGAATCGACTGGCATCTCCGTGGCCTGCGCTCCCGAATCAGGCTCTTCCGGCCCTCTGCTGCTTAGCGTTACGCGGCTCAGCCGCGCGGATCGCGAGGGAAAAGGCATCGACTTGGTGTTGCAAGCTCTACCTGCCGTCGTCGCCCAATTTCCGAACCTCCACTACCGAGTCGTCGGTGGTGGTGGCGATCTCCAGCGCTTGGCCGAACTCGTCCGCAGTCTCGGATTCGAAGGGCGAACCGAACTCCCCGGCGCCCGCCGCAGCGATGTCCTCCAGCAATCCTACGCGCACGCCGATGTCTTCGTACTGCCCACCCAGGTCGAGGGTTTCGGCATCGTTTTCCTCGAGGCCATGTACCACCGTCTGCCAATCGTAGCCGTGCATGCCGCAGCGGCTCCCGAAGTGGTCGAAGATGGCGTCACTGGCATTCTCGTCAGTCCTGGCCGCGCCGACCAACTTGCCGCGGCTCTCATCGCTTTGCTCTCCAACGAGGATCGCCGCCACGCCATGGGTGAGGCGGGTCGCCGCCGCGTCGAGCAGATGTACTGCTTCGAACATTTCGCCGCGCGCTGGGAGCGCTGGCTGGTCGCCCAGGTGCCCGAGGCGCTCTATGTGGCTCGGCAGTTGAGTGCTTTCACGGCGGCGCGTGCCGCGGCGGGAGCGGCCTGAGTATGTGCGGCATCTGTGGATGGTGGGAGGAGCGCGACGCGGGGCGGCAGGAGCCACTGAACGCGATGCTGCGCCAGATGATCCCGCGCGGCCCCGACGATGAAGGCTCCGCAGAGTTCCGACCGCATGCCGGAGGGCGCCTTCGGATTGGCGCGCGGCGCTTGGCCATCCAAGACCTTTCACCGGCTGGCCATCAGCCCATGATCGATCCGGTTACCGGCTCCTCGCTAGTCTTCAACGGCGAAATCTTCAATTTCGCAGAGCTTCGAGGCGAGCTCGTCGCCCGCGGGCATCAGTTCCGGTCGGAAGGCGACACGGAAGTAATCCTGGTCGGCTACCGCGAGTGGGGCGAAGGCGTGATCGCGCGGCTGCGCGGCATGTTCGCTTTCGCACTCTGGGATCCCGCGCGGCAAACGCTTTTGATCGTCCGCGACCGGCTGGGAATAAAACCGCTTTACTATGCCGCCCTCCCGGGACGTTTTGCCTTTGCTTCGGAGCTGCGCGCGCTCCTGTCGAGCGGACTGGTCGCCCGCGAATTGGACGTCACCGGCCTCGACACTTTCTTGAAATTCGGCGCGGTGCAGGAGCCCTCCACCATGGTGCGTGGCGTGCGCCTCCTGCCGGCCGGCTGTCTGGTGCGCTGGAAGGACAGTGCGTTCGACATCGAGCGCTATTGGGAGCTCCCTCTCGCTACGCTGCCCCTCAACGGCGACGCGCGCGTGCGCTCTGGGCGCGTGGAAGAGCTTCGTGCCGAGCTTGATGCGGCCGTGCGCATGCGGCTAATCAGCGATGTGCCTCTTGGTGTCTTTCTGAGCGGCGGCCTCGACTCCACCGTGGTCGCTGCCATCGCTGCGCGTCACTGCACTCGGCTCAAGACGTTTACGGTGACCTTTGCCGAAGAGCAATTCGCTGAGGGCGTCAAGGCCCGGCAGGTGGCGCGCCTGATCGGTACCGAGCACCACGAGATCACCGTCTCTCAGGGCGACCTGATCGCCAACCTTCCTGCTGCCGTCGCAGCCATGGACCAGCCCACTGTGGACGGTATCAACACCTACATGGTATCTCGCGTCACCAAGCAGGCTGGCGTCACCGTCGCGCTCTCCGGTCTCGGCGGTGACGAGCAATTTGCCGGCTATCGTAGCTTCCGCTTGGTTCCCCGCATGGAATGGACAGAGCGCGCCGTGCCGGGATGGATTCGCCGGGCCGCTGGCGGATCCATCAGCCAGTTCCTCGGTGGCAGCAGCCGTGGCCAGAAGATGACCCTCTGGCTCCGCAGTCGCGACGCCTTTCCCCACCCCTTCTACGTTTCTCGTCTCATCTTTTCTCCCGATCAGATTGCCCGCCTGCTGCGGCCAGAACGCCTGCTTGAAATCGAATTCCAGGTGTTCGGCGAGGAATTCGCCCGGCAGCAGCGGCTCATCGCACGCCACGACCCGGTCAACCGCGTCTCATGCCTCGAACTTCTCGTCTATCTTCGCAACACATTGCTGCGCGACACGGATTCGATGAGCATGGCGAATTCGCTCGAGGTGCGCGTTCCGCTTCTCGATCATCGCGTCACGGAGAAGGCCCTCGAGCTCCCGGGCCGCTGGAAGCTCGAAGGCCGCCAGCGGAAATCCCTCCTCGTGGCCGCCGCGGGGCGTGAGCTCCCGCCGAAGATCCTCCACCAACCCAAACGCGGCTTCGAATTCCCCTGGGACCAATGGCTTCGGGGCGAACTGCGTTCCTCTGTGCAGTCAGCCTTGGCCGAGCCTGGTCCCGTCCTCGAATACGCCATCAACTGGCAGGAAGTGCGCGGTATCTGGTCGGCGTTTCTCGCTGGGCGCTGTCACTGGTCGCGCGTTTGGATGTTCTACGTTTTGCAGCACTGGGCAGCGCAAAATCTGTCTGCATGAAGGTCTTGATCAACGCGGTCTCCGCGAAACTGGGTGGCGCCGCCACCTACCTCCGCAACCTCGTCCGTTCGCTCGATTCGCTCGCCGCGCCCGAGGATCACTTTGTAGTCGTCGTTCCCCCGGAGCGCGCTCGCGACATTGCTGCCGAGGGAGAACATGTGCGTATCCTCGAAAGCCGCGCGGCTTCCGGCTCCTACGCGCGCCGCTGGTGGTGGGATCAGATCAGCCTGCGCAGGCTCGTCGCGCAAGAGCGCCCCGATGTGCTGTTCAGCTCCGCAAACTTCGGCATGATTGCCTGTCCTTGCCCGCAAGCCCTGCTGGTTCGTATCCCCATCTACTTCTCACGGGAATATTGCGAACATGTGCTGCCAGGCAAAACCGCCGCGTTTCGCGCGGAGACGGCACTCCGCCGCTGGTTCGTGTGCCGCTCCGCCCGTCACGCCGACTGCGTGGTCACGCCATCGGAAGCCATGCTCGCTGACCTGCAACGCTATGCCCGCATCCCCGAGACTAAGACCCGCGTGATTCCCTACGGTGTGCCGCGGGCAAGGCTCTCAGCTGGCGCGCTTTCGCAGCCGCCGTCCGCGCAGCCGGACCGCCCCGTTCGCGTTCTCTGGGTTTCGCACTATGCCGATCACAAAGATCTCGCCACCCTTCTCCGCGCCGCCTCTTCGCTTCGCCAACGTGGGCGAGCGCGCGTTGATCTGTTCCTGACGCTCGAGCCTCTCCGCGACGGCGCGCAGCGAGGCCAGCACACCGAGATGCCATGGGCCGAGCAGCAGCTTCTCGCGGGCCTCGGCGACTCGGTGCGCTACTTGGGCGTTCTGCCTTACGAGCAGATCTGGGAGACCTATCGCTACGCCGATGTGTTCGTCTTCCCGTCCCTCTGCGAGTCGTTCGGCCATCCGCTCGTGGAAGCGATGGCGGCCCGCCTGCCGGTTATCGCTTCGGATATCCCTATTCACCGCGAGATTTGCGACGACGCGGCGCAGTATTTTCCTCCTCGCGATGCGGCGGCTCTCGCTGCCGCCTTAGAGCGCTTCGCGGGGGACGCGATCCTGCGCGCCGAGATGGCACGGCGTGGAGCCGCCAGGGTGCGTAATTTTGTCTGGGAAGATCATGTGCTGCGGCTGCTAGCGCTCCTTCGTGAGCTCTCCGCGCAGCGCGCGGCTCGCGTGGCGGTTGCGGCGCACGTGGCCTGATTCCTGATTAGCGTTCGATTGCGCAAGATCCACTCCACACAACAATGTGCGGCATAACAGGCGGAGTACCTGGAATCGATCCCCGGGTGCTCGAACGCATGACAGCGGCACTGGCTCACCGTGGCCCCGATGGCGAAGGTTACTTCCACGCCGCCGGGCCTGTGGGTGCCAGCCTCGGTCATCGCCGTCTCGCCATTATCGATCTTGCTGGAGGCCGTCAGCCGATGACCAGCGCGGATGGCCGCTGGACGATCGTTTTCAACGGCGAAATTTACAATTTCCAGGAGCTGCGCCGCGAGCTCGAATCCCTCGGAACAGTCTTCCGCACCGAGTCCGATACGGAGGTATTGCTCGAGGTCTGGGCTCGCTGGGGCGTGGACGCACTTGTACACCTGCGCGGAATGTTCGCCTTTGCCATTTGGGACGCACGCGAGCACGCTCTATGGCTTGTACGTGACCGCCTCGGCGTCAAACCCCTCTATTACTCTACTGTCGGCAGCCGCCTCCTGTTCGGTTCCGAGATCAAGGCCCTCCTCGCGCACCCGGCCATCTCGCGGCGCCTTCGGCCCTCCGCGCTCGATGACTATCTCGCCTATCTCTACGTCCCCGCCCCGCAAACCATTTTCGAAGATGTGGAGGAACTCCCGCCTGCGCACTGGCTCCGCTATTCGAACGGCACCGCGCAGCTCTGTCGCTACTGGCAGCCCCGCCCGCTCCCTGCCGGAGAGACCACCGGGGCGAGCGCCGAAAGTCTGCTCGCGCTGCTCGACGAATCCGTGCGGCTACGCTTGGTGAGCGATGTTCCGCTCGGTGCTTTTTTGAGCGGGGGCCTTGATTCCAGCAGCATCGTTGCCCTCGCCGCGCGTGCCCAGCCTGAACCCATGCGCACGTTTAGCCTCGGATTTGGAGTGGGCGAGGAGCATTACACCGAGCTCGAATTTGCGCGGCTCGTTTCTGATCGCTACGCCACTCAGCATCGTGAACTGACCATTCGCCCGGATTGTGCAGAGCTTCTGCCACGCATGGTTTCCCTCTTCGACGAGCCCTTCGGCAACCCCACCGCGCTCCTCGTCCACGCGCTCTCGGAAGTTACGCGGCGCCACGTGACCGTCGCGCTCGCTGGCGACGCCGGCGACGAGCTCTTTCTCGGTTATCCCCGTTATCTCGGCTCGCGCCTCCGCCGCGCATGGGGTGTGGTCCCTTCGCCACTGCGTCGTGCTGCCGCCGCGCTCGCCGAGCGCATTCCGGAAGATACCAACGGCCGCCACGCCCGCCGCCGCTCCCGCGAATTTTTCGCCGGTGGCGTCGGCTCCTGGCAAAGCGCCTATATCACCTGGGTCTGCTATTTCAGCCCTGCAATGCGTGCCGACCTCTATTCGTCGGAGTTTCGCGGGGCGATTGGCGGCCACTCCGCCGAACAATTTCTCGAACGCCGATTCGCGGAGGTCGCTGGCTGCGATCCTCTGCATCAGGCCTGTTACGTCGATTTGCACTCATTTCTTCCCCACAACATTTTGAAGTATGGAGACCGCATGAGCATGGCTCATGCTCTCGAGCTCCGCCTGCCCTTCACGGATCATCGCCTGGTGGAATTCGCGCTCCGCCTGCCCGCCCGCCAGAAGCTGCGCGGCAGGCAGACCAAACGCCTGCTCCGCTCCGCGATGCAGCCTCTGCTCCCCGAAGAAACACTCCGCCGCTCCAAGCTGGGCCTCAACCCCCCGCTCGGACGCTGGCTGCGCAACGAGCTCAGACCGCTCGTTGATCTCTATCTTTCTCCCGCGACGATTCGTCAACGGGGTTGGTTCCGTCCGGAGGCGGTCGCGAAACTGCGCGAGGAATTTACGACTGGTCGCAGGGATTACGCCCTGCACCTCTGGGGCCTGCTGGTGCTGGAGGAATGGGCCCGGCAGTATTTGGACGCCGCGCGTCCTGCGGATCGGGTCCCGCAGCGTGCGGAGGCGGTCGCATGAGAATCCTGTACGTCTCCCACTATTTCCCGCCGGAGATGGGAGCTCCCGCAGGCCGCGTCGCCGGTCTGGGACGCCTTTGGGCCGCCGCCGGTCATGAGGTTCACGTCCTCACTGGCTTCCCCCATCATCCCACCGGCCGCATCCACCCCGATTACCGCCGCGCTTTCCGCCGCGGCTTCCTGCGCGAACATTTGGACGGGGTCCATGTCCATCGCACCTGGATTTTCCCAGCCGCCAATCGCGGAAAAATTCGCCGTTCGCTCAACTATTCGTCTTTTATGGCCTCCGCCCTTCTCACCGGCGCACTTCGCCTGCCTCGGCCCGACGTCATCGTTGCTACCTCGCCACAACTGCTCTGCGCCGCCGCAGGTCAACTGCTCGCACGATGGCACCGCGTACCGCTCGTCCTGGAGGTGCGCGACCTCTGGCCCGAGTCACTAATTGCAGTGGGCGCTTCCGGCAAACGGTCTCTGCTCGTGGGCGCCCTGGAACGGATTGCAAGAGGTTTGTATGCGCGCGCTGCGCATATTGTCACCGTTACGGAATCGCAGCGGGACGTAATCGTGCGCATGGGCGTTCCGGCGGAGCGCGTTACCGTGGTGCCGAACGGCGTGGACCGCGCCTTCCTCGATGCAGGCGTGCCCGTACCGGATTCCGCGCGCGCAGGTGGCGGCCAGCCCTTCGAGGTCACGTACATCGGCACCATCGGTATGGCCCATCACCTGGAAACCCTTTTGGAAGCAGCCGCCCTCCTCCGCGATGATCCCCGGTTCCATTTCCGCTTGGTGGGCGAAGGCGCCTGCCGCAAGGCGCTTGAATCCCAGGCCCGTGCACAGGGCCTCGTCAACGTGGAATTTAGCGGCGAACGGCCCCGCGACGAGGTGCCCCGCTGGATCGCCGAATCTTCCGCCTGTGCCGTTCTACTGCGCCGCAACGACACCTTCCGCACCGTGGTTCCCTCGAAACTCCTCGAGATCATGGCCGTCGGTCGTCCTGTGATCCTCGGGGTCGAAGGTGAAGCGTGTGCCCTATTAGAGCGTGCCTCCGCCGGCATCCCCATCGAGCCGGAAAGTGCCTCTCAGCTCGCCGCTGCGATTCGCCTGCTTGCCTCCGACGCCGCCCTCTGCCGTCGGTTTGCAGGCAGCGGTCGCCAATTCGTCGAGCGTGAATTTCTGCGCGAAAACCTCGCGAAGCGTTATTCCGAACTGCTCGCTCGCGTTGCGCCTGCTTCTCCCGCATCGGTTTCAACCCGGCAGCATTCCAGTCCACTTCCGTCTGTCGAGGAGCCCGGATGAGAACGTACATATTCATTCTTCTCACTGCCAGCGCCCTGTCCTACCTGATTACATTTTGGGTAGCGCGCTCGGCCGCCGCGCATGGCTGGGCCAAGCGCGAAGGCGACAGCGCCTCCGGTCAGGGAATCCCCCGGCTCGGCGGCCTCGCCGTCTTCGCCGCGATTATGCTTTCGCTCGCTGCCACAGTTTTGCTTCGCAATATGGTTACCGATTTCCTTCTAGCCGTCGGCACGCCAGGCATCGCGCTCGCTTTCGCCTGTTTCTCCGTCTTTCTCATCGGCTTGTATGACGACCTGAAAGGCGCGCGCCCCTGGCAGAAACTAGCCGTCCAGATCGTTGCGGCACTCGCTCTCTACGCCTTCGGTTTCCGCATCGACCTGCTGTCGAACCCCTTCACCCACACTCCCCTTGCTCTTGGCTGGTTCGGGTTGCCGCTCACCGTTCTTTGGCTCGCGGCAATCTCGAACGCTTTTAATCTGATCGATGGACTCGATGGCCTGGCCGCCGGTGTCGGAATGTTCGCCGCCGTTTCCCTGTTCCTGCTGGCTGCTCTCGGCGTCAACGTCTTCGTCGCTGCGGTGGCTGCGGCCGTCGCTGGTGCCCTGCTCGGCTTTCTTCCCCACAACTTTCATCCTGCGAAGATCTATCTGGGTGACTCCGGTAGCCTCACTGTCGGCCTGGCGCTTGGCGCGCTTTCCATCGTCAGCGAGCAAAAAGGGCCCGTTATGGTGACCATGGCCATCCCGGTCTTGATTTTTGGTCTGCCCCTCCTCGAAGTCGCCGTCACTACTATGCGGCGTTTGCTCAGCGGACGTCCTCTGTTCGGCCGCGACGAAGACCACTTGCATCATCGCCTCCTGAAGGTCGGCGTCGCCAAGCGGCTGGCGGTTTTTGTCCTTTACGGTCTCGCTGCCCTGTTCGCTTTGAGTTCCATTCTGCTCGTCAATTACTCCGGCTCGGTGGCTCCCCTCATCGCCGTTGTTTGCGGTGCGCTCGCTTGGATCGTCGTTGCGCAAATGCATTATCCGGAATTCACCGAGCTCGACGCCCACATCCGCCTTTCCCTCTCCAGCCAGCCCGCTGTGCTGCGCAACCAGATCGCAATTCGCAAGGCGGTTGTAGAAATGCAGAATGCCGCTTCGGCACAAGAAGTTTGGGCCTGCCTCTCGGGCCTGCTCGAGCTCCTCGGTTTTGCACAGGCGCGCTGCGAAGTCCGCGTCGCGAACGGAGAACTCATGTGCGAATTTGAATGGAGGCGCGAGGATTATCCGCCTGCCGTTGGCAGCGGCCCTCGCAACGCCGGATCTGGGAGGGATTCCATGTGGGCCCTCGAAATTCCGCTCGCCGGCTCTTTCGGCTCCGCCGGCCTTGTGCGCGTCGGTCACGCCTTTGACCGCCGCGCGCCGCTGTTCCGCATGCAGTCTCTGGTCGAGCTGATTTCCGCAACCTTTGGGCCGGCGCTGATGGCGCAGTTGAACGAACCTCGCTCTGTCGTTCCGGTCGTCGCTCCCGTGCCGCTCGCCGCGTCGCTGAAGGCCGCCGCGGGCGCTCGCCGCTGACCATTCACTTTTTTCTCAGTCCTGCACATATGGTCGCTGGGATCAGATGAGCCAGCTCCTTGCCTACCTCGCTGCTCAGGCGCGCAGCCAGCCTGGGCCCACTCTCCGTTTTGTAGCTGGCGAATTGTGGCGCCGTGGACGGGCGCGTATGCGCCTCGCGCTAGAGGATGGCCTTGCCCTCCTCGACACCGGGCAATTTCGCTCCTCCGCCTCTCTGTTCGTTCCCGCCGCAGCCCTCGATTCCGCCTCCCTTTCGGGCGTGCTATGGGCGACGGATACCATCGCGCGCGCCGAGCGTATCTCCCGCGGTGAATTCCAAGTCTTCGGCGAATGGGACGCTCTAGGTTCCCAGCCACACTGGCACCGCGATTGGCTTTCGGGCTATTGCTGGCCGCTCGAGCCGGCCGGCCGTTTGCGCGTGTTGGATGCTCCCCCGGGTTCCGAAGTCAAACGTCCGTGGGAACTGGCGCGCTTCCACCACGGTCTGACCCTTGCCGCTGCCGCCGCGTGTACCGGCGATCCTCGATTCACGCAATCCTTCGCGGCACTGGTGCGGCATTGGATCGCCCGGAACCCCTGGCCTCGCGGTATCCACTGGGCCATGCCCATGGAGATCGCGCTCCGCGCCATCAATTGGATCCAGGCTGTCGCTATTGCCGCCGCCGCTGGCCAATTGGACGAGTCTTTCGCCCGCGACCTCTCGCGCAGCCTCTTTCTTCACGGCCGTCATCTGTGGGTCTATCGCGAGTGGAACCCCGTCGCCCGCGCCAACCACTACCTCGCCTGTGTCGTGGGTCTGCTTTGGCTCGGCGCGCTCTTTGAATGTACGCCCGAAGGCCGTGAGTGGTTCGAGTTCGCTCGCGGCGAGCTCCTCCGCGAGATCAGTTCTCAGACCGGATCTGACGGCGTTGTGCGCGAAGGCTCCTCGGCCTATCACGCCTTTGTCACCGAGCTGTTCCTTACTTCCGCACTCGTCTTGGTGCGCCATGCTGCCCGTGCCCAGGGCCAGATCCCGCCTACCAACGGAAATTTGGCCGCCGCCATTGCTCGCGCCACTTCCCCCGCCTTTGCTGCTCGTCTCCCCCTCATTTTCGAGTTTCTATCTGCGCTCTGCGCCGGCCGCGCGGCGCAAAGCGATCCTCCCATCTGGGGCGACACGGATGACGGTCGTGTGCTTCCGTTCGGAGGCTTCTCCATTCCGCCCGTTCGCATACTCGCCTCCGTCGGCGATGCATACGCCGGCCGGCTCTTATCGTCGGGATCCGCCGCGCTCGACGCGGAGATCTTCTGGCGATTCGGCCCTCCCTCCGAGCCGGTTGCGCTCCCCTGCCTCGCGCCCGCTCACCGTTCCCAGGCCTTCAAAGATTCTGGTTTCTACTTCTTCTCCTCATCCCATGTCCGGGGCAGCCTCCGCTGCGGACCGCTCGGCGTCGGCGGTTGGGCCAACCATGCCCACAACGACCAGCTCAGCCTTGAATTTTCTCTTGATGGAATACCTGTCGTCGTCGACCCGGGCCTGCCCTGTTACTCCGGCGATCCTCCGACCCGGAATCTGTTCCGCTCCACCCGGTATCACAACACGGTCGAGATCGCCGGCGCAGAGCAGAACCGCTTCTGGCCCGCGCTCTTATTCCGCATCGTGGACGACACCCGCAGCCGCACCCACCAGTGGCGCGCGGATTCCTCTGGCACATTGTTCGTCGGCTCACACTCCGGCTACATGCGCTTGCCCGAACGCGCCATCGTTCGCCGCGAACTCCGCCTTGCTCCGGACGATACTCTCGTGGTGCACGACGTTGTCGAGCTCGCTGCACCTGCTCCGATCGCGTGGTACTTTCATCTCGCGCCCGGCATCGTGCCGGAAACCATGCAGTCCACACCCGCCGCACCGCCCGCACCTGGCCTAGCGCCTCATTCCCGTTGGCGCCTGGGACCTGTCTTCCTTACCGTCTGGACGGCATTTGCTCCTCGCGAGCTCGAATCATCCTCCGCGAGCGGATGGGTCGGCCCGCGCTTCGGCCGCAAATTGCCGGCGCCCATTCTCGAGTTTCGTGCGTGTCTTGTCGGCCGCCCGGAGATTGAATTCATTTTTACTCCGGCGGAGCCGCAGGCCGGCGAAACAGCTGCGGGGGGCCATGCCTAGATGAGACAGGTCGCCCAAAATCTGCGCAGCGGCGAAATTGCCATCGCTGAGGTTCCCGCTCCGGCCCTTCGCGGTCCGGGCGTTCTTGTTGCCACTTCCTACTCGGTGCTCAGCCCCGGAACCGAGCGCGCCGCCGTCGAGCTTGGCAAGGCCACGCTGCTCGGCAAAGCGCTTCGCCGTCCCGATCAGGTCCGAAAAGTTCTCGACACTTTCCGTCGCGAAGGCCTCGCCTCCACGCTCCGCAAAGTGCGCGACCGTTTGGACGTGGACCGTCCACTCGGATACAGCTCTGCTGGCGTTGTTCTCGAATCCCGCGACGCACCCTTTGCCCCCGGCGATCGCGTCGCGTGCGCCGGTACCGACTCGGCTACCCACGCAGAAATCAATTTTATTCCGCGTAATCTCTGTGCAGGCGTTCCCGACGGAGTTGCGCTGGACCAGGCCGCATTCGCTGCTCTCGGCGCCATTGCACTGCACGCCCTTCGCCTTGGGGAGCCTGCTCTCGGCGAAGACGTTGCCGTAATTGGCCTCGGTATGGTTGGACTCATTCTCGCGCAGGCCTTGCGCGCCGCCGGCTGCCGTGTCACCGGCTTCGATCTGCGTGCGGATCGTCTCGCTGCGGCCTCCCGTGTCGGCGTGGACCACATTTCCGTCGCCTCGCCCGAAGCCCTCGGTGAGTCGTCCATTCGCGGCGGCCTGTTCGACCGCGTGTTCCTGTGCGCCGCCTCGCGCAGCTCCGAGCCCGTTGAATTCGCGGTTTCCGCCGCTCGCGACCGCGCGCGGATCGTCATCGTCGGCGATGTCCGCACCGATTTCCCGCGCAACGCCTGTTACGAAAAAGAGCTGAGCATCGTCTATGCGCGTTCCTATGGGCCGGGTCGCTACGATCCCGCCTACGAGGAGCAGGGCCACGATTATCCCCGGGCCTATGTCCCATGGACGGCGCAGCGCAATATCGAAGCGTTTCTCAATCTAATTGCTCGCCGCCAGATGGAGCTCGCACCGCTCATCACCCACCGCCTGCCCATCATGGAAGCCGCTCGCGCCTACGAGATTGTCTCCAGCAGCGAGCCCTCACTCGGCGTGGTTATCGAATATCCCGCCGCCCAGCCCGCGAACCAGAAAACGATCGAGCTGCGCTCTCGCCCTCCGCGTCAGCCGGGCACACTCGGTCTTAGTTGGATCGGTGCCGGCAGTTACGCGGTCATCTCCTTGCTTCCCCATCTTGTCGCGGATCATCGTCTCCGCTTGCTCCAAGTTGCAAACACTCGCGGCCTTTCCGCAAAGCGCGTCGCCGACCAATTCGCCTTCGCCGCCTGTTCCTCTGATCCCTCCGTCATTTTCGCCGACCCGGATTGCGACGCTGTTTTCATTACCACTCGCCACAGTCTTCATGCCCGCCTCGTGGAAGCTGCACTGGATGCCGGTAAATCCGTTTACGTCGAAAAGCCTTTGTGCGTGACTCTCGAAGAACTCGACGCCCTCGAGTCCGCTTGGAAACGTCATCCCCTCCCTGTTGTTGTTGGTTTTAATCGCCGCTGGGCTCCTGCCACTCTGGCCGTCCGCAAGTTCCTCGCTGGGGACGCGCGCGACCCGCTTCGCATTCGCTACACAGTCCGCGCTGGCGTTCTTCCCGCTGATCACTGGCTCTCCGACCCGGTCGAAGGCGGTCGCATCGTCGGCGAAGCTTGTCACTTTGTCGATTGGTGCATGGCTCTGGTCGCCGCCCCTCTCGACCGCCTGTTCGCCAGTCTGCGTGGTGCCGCGCCGAACCACTCGCTGCAAGCTACGCTGGACTTTTCTGGCGGCAGCCAGGCTTCCATCGCGTACGATTCCTCGCCCGCTCACAGCCTGCCGAAGGAGCACATTGAAGTTTCTTCTGGCAACCGAATCGCCATCATCGAAGATTTTCGTTCGGTCACATTTCATTCCGCTAAGGGCCGCAAACGCTGCTATTTCCATGGCAAAGGGCAGCAGGAAATGCTCGCCTCGGCGATCGGAGGATTTCTTGCCGGTCGCGCGCCACAGCCTTTTGCAGATGCCGTCGCCTCCACCCGCGCCACTCTCAAACTCCTGGAATCCGCCTCCTCCGGTCTTACCGTCTTTTTCGACGCCTGAATCCGCTCCAGCGCTTGGCTCCTGTCCGCGTTCTCTCCTTTCTCTCTGCTGGCTCTTGATGGGCCGGTTTTTGTACTGGCGCCCCTTTTTCCTTGCCGTTCATTCCCTTGACATTGCACGCGCGAATAGGCATTTCCACGATCGCGAAAAATATCCTTCGCGGAGAAATGCTGGGCGCCAACCCTTGAATGAAGAATTGAGAAGCAGATTGCCGAAAGACGATAAGGTTGGATGTCGGGGCTGCGCGAAGAATTAGCCCGCAATTTCTTGATGGCCGCTGCCTGTCTGCACCTGACCTCTTCTTTCCTTCTCAACTTGTGCCTTGAAATACCCCAGCGTGCGCCGGAGCCCTTCTTCGAGAGTTACTTTTGGTTCCCAGCCCAGCAGCCTCTTCGCCTTCGTGATGTCGGGACAACGCTGCTTCGGATCGTCCTGGGGAAGCGGCTTGAAAGCGATCTCCGACGCCGAGCCGATTAGCGCCTTCACCTGCTGCGCAAATTCCAGAATTGTGATTTCCCGCGGGTTCCCGATGTTCATGGGCAGGTGCTCGTCCGACTGCATCAGCCGGTAGATACCTTCCACCAGATCGCTCACGTAACAGAAACTCCTCGTCTGCGATCCGTCGCCATACACGGTGATCGGTGCGCCCGTCAGCGCTTGGTAGATGAAGTTGGGAAGTGCGCGCCCGTCGTTCAGCCGCATCCGGGGGCCGTAGGTGTTGAAAATGCGTGCGATTCGCGTGTCCACTCCGTGCCAGCGGTGATAGGCCATGGTCATCGCTTCCGCATATCGCTTTGCCTCGTCGTAGACCCCGCGCGGACCGATCGGGTTCACGTTTCCCCAGTACGTTTCCGGCTGTGGCGACACCAGTGGATCGCCGTAGCATTCTGACGTGGACGCCAGCAGGAATTTCGCCTTCTTCGCCATCGCTAGTCCCAGCGAGTTGTGGGTTCCCAGCGCGCCCACCTTCAGCGTCTGGATAGGCAGCCGCGCGTAGTCCACAGGGCTGGCCGGCGAGGCGAAGTGGAGCACGTAATCCACCGGCCCTGAGACGTCGATGTACAGGCTCGCATCGTGCCTCTGCACGCGGAAGTGTTGGTTTCCCACCAGATGCGCGATGTTCTGCTCCGCGCCCGTCACCAGGTTGTCCACGCACAGCACGTCCCAAGAGTCGTCCAATAGCTTTTCGCAGAGGTGCGACCCGAGAAATCCCGCCCCACCGGTTATGACGGCGCGCATCACTTCCGTTCAATTTGGTCTTGCTGGATCATTCGATCTTGTCGCTTGCCCATCTGGCTGCGAAACGCGGAGATCATACAGGAACGCCCGGCTACTCTTGAGGAGAAAACGCGCCTCGCGTTTCGTCTACGGGATTGTGCAACCCTTTCCAGGGACGCGGCCCCTGAGGTCGCTTCTCCACTCTCATCTGCCTACTGCCCCTCAAAAACTCGGCGCACCCGTCGCCGCTGGCCGAGTCTCTCCAGACGCGAGTCCAAACCGCATCCGTTCGAGATAACCCTGTCCCAGCGACATTGCGCCGGTATATGCGTAGCCTCCCACGAACAGCAGCAGGAACGGCACAGTCGCGTAGTTTTCGTTCTGCAACGAATAGGCAACCGCGAAAGCAAAATAAAGCCCTAGTGCCACCTCGAGCCACGGCATCCAGCCCGAACGCCGGCGATACGCCTTTGCAATCCAGTTCTCTCGCTGGGCACCCTCGATCCGGTATTTTGGCGTGCGCACGAACTCCGATTGAATTCCCAGCATCGCTTCTATTACGGCAATTGAGTTGCGCACGCCGATTCCGATTCCCAGCGCCATCACGAACGGCAGATAGAGAATGCTTCGCTTCCATGTCTTCGGGTAGATCTCACGCTGCGACATGAGGTAGAAGCTCGATATCGAGCACGTCGAGGCCAGGAACAGGGGCAGATCGATAGCCAGCACCTGCAGCCATCCCTGGTAAAACCTCACGATCATCGCGGGAAGCAGCAGCGTCGAAAGCAGCATCATCAGCGGATAACTGATGTTCGCCGTGAGGTGGAAAAACGCCTCGGCTTTGATGTGGAAGGGTATTTGCGCCCGCAGAATCCGCGGCAAGCTCTTCCGAGCCACCTGCGTCAAGCCCTTCGCCCATCGTGCCTGTTGCGATTTAAAGGAATTCATGTCCACCGGCAATTCCGAAGGGCATTCCAGGTCCATCAGGTAGAGGAATTTCCAGCCCCGAAGCTGCGCGCGGTATGATAAGTCGGTGTCTTCAGTCAGTGTGTCGTGTTCCCAACCTCCCGCGTCCTCGATGGCCGCCCGCCGCCACACGCCTGCTGTGCCGTTGAAGTTGAAGAAGCTGCCCTCCCGGTATCTCCCGCCGTGCTCCATCACAAAGTGGCCGTCCAGGAGGATTGCTTCCACTTCGCTTAGCGACGAGTAGTGCCGGTTCATGTACGTCCATCGCGCCTGGACCATCCCGATTTTTTCCTCTTGAAAATAGGGAATCGTCCGGCGCAGGAAATCCGGGTTCGGTTGGAAGTCTGCGTCAAAAATGGCGATGAACTCCCCTGTGGCCGTCTTCATCCCTTCCTTGAGAGCGCCGGCCTTGAACCCATCCCGGTTCTCGCGGTGCATGTACTGGATGTTCAGGCCCAGCGCTTGGAATCGTTCCACGCAGGCACGCGCCACATCAACAGTCTCGTCCGTCGAATCGTCCAGCACCTGGATCTCGACCTGTTCGCGCGGATAATCCATCCGCGACATGGCCTCCAACAGACGCTCCACTACGTATCTTTCGTTGAAGATGGGAAGCTGTATGGTAACCTTTGGCCACTCCGATTGTGCAGGCGGAGGCCCCGGTTCCACGTGTCGGTGTTTGAAATAATTATAGACCAGCCAGTAGCGATGGCTTCCGTACGCGGCCAGTACCACGAGCACAGCAAAGTACGGCAGCATGATGGCCAGGTCGAATCCGTTCGGCTGGTAGAGGCCGCGAAACGTTTTGTCCGTCAACCGCTGCCACACCGTGGAGAGCGGACCCTGTGCCCCGGCCAGCCAAATTCCCAGGCTGAAGAGTGAATTCACCTTCCGTGGTCTCCCGCCAAAATTCTTCCCACTCTCATTCGCCCTTCCCGCCTGCCTTTGCCGGCGCCGCGGCGCTCGAAGCCGCGTTCCTCATGCTTCGGCGCCTCAACGATCTAAAGATGCAGGTCATCGAAACGATCCTCGTCGGACTCGCCGCTGGCATCGTCTATTTCGTCGCGCTCTATTTTCTCGAGCGCGCCGCGGATCGTCGCGGGCTTCTTTGGACCATCCTCGCCGCCGCGTTCCTTTTTCGTTTCACGCTCGTCTCGCTCGAGCCCAGCCTCTCCGATGATCTCTACCGTTACCGCTGGGACGGCCTCATCCAGCGCGCCGGCTGGAACCCCTATGCGATTGCGCCAGACGACTCTCGCCTGGTTGGCTACCGCGATGGTTACTGGCCCCGCGTCTCGAACCAGGAGATGCCGAACATCTATCCGCCGGTCACGGAGCTGGTGTTGCGTGGCACCGCAGCGGTTTCCTCCAGGCTGCTGGCCTTCAAAACTCCTATGCTCGTCGCAGAATCCCTTCTGATTGCCCTCCTGGCGTTTTGGGTCCGCCGCTCGCGCCGAAGGGAGTATACGCTCGCCGTTTATGCGTGGAATCCGTTGGTGGTCGTCGAATTCGCAGCAAGCGGGCATAACGACGCGCTGGCCATGCTGTTTTCCGCTGCCGCGCTCTTTTTGATTATAGAGAGGCGCATAGTGCTGTCAACGCTGGCTCTCGGCGCGGCGGTCCTGGCGAAGTTTTTTCCCATCCTGCTCGCCCCGCTCTGGCTGCGCCGCATGGGTTGGCCGCGCAATTCGCGCTCGTGGACGGCCTTGGGACTCACTTTGGGCCTCGCCGCTGCCACCTGGTGGCCCTACCGGGCCGCTTGGCCCGGCGTCCTTGGTCTCTTTCAACCGTACCGCAGGCATTGGGTGAACAACGCGAGTCTCTTCTCGGTTCTCAAGTGGTTCAGCGGTTCCGACGACTGGGCCTGGGGCATCGGCGTGGGCATCGTCGCCGGCATCGCGCTCTGGGCCGCGTTCCGCAACGCGGAGCCGCTCCGCGCTGCCTATCTGCTGTTCGGCGCCGTACCGCTCCTCTCCCAGAACGCCTTCTCCTGGTATTTCCTTTGGGTCGTTCCTCTCCTCGTCTTCTTTCCAAATCCCGCGTGGCTCCTGCTCACCGTCCTCCAGTTTCTCTCCTATCATGTGCTGATTGGATATGGCATCAACGGCGACTGGAAATTCGATCCGTTTTTTCTCTGGCTGGAGTACGGGCCGTTCTTTGCGCTATTACTCTGGCAGGCGTTCTGTTCGGGCAGGCCTTCACGCGGCTCGGCAGCGTGAGGGAATGTGCATTCTCATCGTCTCGGCATGCTGAACATTCTGTCGTCAATCGGCGGGTTGATTTCGATCCTCTGGATCGTCATCGTGCTCCGTTCCGGCCGGCCGCGCATCACGCTCACGATCGTGTGGGCGAACATCACGCCGCCTTCGCTGCGGTAATCGCCGAGCGTCTGCTCGATGGCCGATGGCTTCCCGTCCATCGTCCCCAATATGTCTTGTCGAACTTCGAGATACGTTCGCGTATCGATGTATTGGTACTGCGTGTGGCCGGTGTGCAGTGTCACTTTCAGTTTGTAGCACGGCCTGTCTTCCACCGTTTGCGTTCCGGCGAGCTCCACGCGGCTGCCCTTCGTGGCGTAATCGGCCAGCACCCCGTCTATCGCGTTCTCCGCGTCGTCGCGCAATTCGTCTAGGTCCCCGCCGGTCAATGACCGCGCCGACGCCCCGCGGGGCCCTGGGTTCTGTATCCATCCGGATCGTCCGTCGTATGCCTTGATGGATCGGCCTTGTCCCATGGACAATTCCTCCCGGAGCTGGCTGGGACGCAAAAGGTAAACCCGTAGCGGCGTGCCCCTCCCGTCTGGCGTGCTCACGCTGTCCGTCATCACCATCGACCGGATCGTGCGCAGCTTTTCGATTCCTCCGCGTGCCGCAAGATTCTTCGCGATGATTTCGTCTGCCGTCTGCGCCGAGGCGCTCACGCAAATCCCTGCGCTGATCGCCAGCGCCAAAAGGCACGCTTTCGTCATGGGTAACCTCTAGGTAGTGAGAGTGACCAGAGTGGCGCTGGGATGCTTTCCGACCGGAGGCAGTTTCGTGCGGTCCACGGGACGGTACAGCGTGTCTCGTTCCACGGGCTGGAAACCAGCTTCGCGGATCAACCGTTCCAGCTCGCCGCGCGTCAGTTCCTGCGGCGTGGTCGCGCCGGCGTCGTGGTAGATTTTTTCCTCGATTACCGTCCCGTCCATGTCGTTCGCCCCGAATTTCAGCGCGATCTGAGCGATTCGCGGCGTCAGCATGATCCAATACGCTTTGATGTGTTCGAAATTGTCCAGCAGCAGCCGCGACACGGCGATGCATTTCAGATCGTCGTACCCCGTCGGTTTCGGCAGGTGCGCCAGCGCCGTGTTCTCCGGGTGGAATTCCAGCGGGATAAACGCAACAAACCCGTGCGTTTCGTCCTGGAGTTGTCGCAACAGCAGCAGGTGCTCCACCCGTTCCTCCAGCGTTTCGATGTGGCCGAACAGCATCGTTGCGTTCGACCTCAGCCCCAGTGCGTGCGCCGTTCGTGCGATGTCCAGCCACTGTCGCCCGCTGGTTTTGTGGTCGCAGATCACTTTCCGCACCCGCGGATTGAAGATCTCTGCTCCGCCGCCCGGCATGGAATCCACTCCTGCCTCCTTCAGTTTCACCAGCACGTCGCGGACGGAAAGCTTCGTCATGCGCGAGAGGTAGCCGATCTCCACCATCGTGAACACTTTCAGATGTACGTGCGGAAATCGCTGCTTCAGGCCCCGTATCAGATCGAGGTAATACTCGAACGGCAGGTCAGGATGCAGCCCTCCGACGATGTGAAACTCCGTTGCCCCTTCGGCCACGCCTTCGGCCGCCCGCTGCCACACCTCATCAAGCGCATAGGTATAAGCCCCGGGCACGTCTGGCGACCGTCCGAACGCGCACAGCCGGCAGTGCGCCGTACACACGTTCGTTGGATTGATGTGCCGGTTGATGTTGAAGTACGTCGTTTTCCCGTGCCGCTTCTCGCGCTCGTGGTTTGCCAGCCACCCCACCGCCAGCAGGTCCGCTGAGCGGTAGAGCGCGAGCCCGTCGGCCGCGTCCAGCCGTTCTCCCGCGAAAACTTTTTTCGCGACCGGCTCCAGCCCCACGTCGGCGATGTGAAGTTCAGACATCCTCGTTCGCTATCGTCCCACCCACAGCGCGGTGCCCCACGACACAAAGAACAGAATACTAATAAAGCCGTTCGTTGTAAAAAATGCTGCGTCCAAGCGGGAGAGGTCGTTCGGCCCCACCAGCGAATGCTCATACACCAGCAGTCCTGCCACTGCCGCAACTCCCGCCCATGCTGGCCAGGCCAGTTGGAAACTCCACGCCAGCCACCCCAGCAGCGCCACAACGCAAATGTGCATCACTCGTGCCATCCACAGTGCCTGCCCCACTCCGAATCGTTCGGGAATAGAATGCAGTCCTGCACCGCGGTCGAATTCCAAATCCTGCAGCGCGTAAAGCACATCGAACCCCGCCACCCAAAGCGTCACGGCACCGCAGAGCACAACCATGCGCCAGTCGAGTGACCCCGTCACCGCTATCCATGCTGCCGCCGGGGCAATTCCCAGGCAGAACCCAAGCACCAGATGCGAGTACGCGGTAAACCGCTTCGTGTACGAATAGAGAAAAAGCGCCGCTAGGGCCACCGGCGAAAGCGTCAATGCCAGCCGGTTCAGCTTCCACGCAGCGAACACGAGCACTGCTGAACTCACCAGTGCGAAGACCCAGGCGAAACGCAGCGTGAGCGCTCCGGTTACCAGCGCCCGGCCGGCCGTGCGCGGGTTCCGCCGGTCGTATTCCACGTCCACGATGCGATTTGTCGTCATCGCCGCGGAGCGCGCTCCCACCATGGCCGCCACGATCCAACCGATTTGCCGCCACTCCGGCCACCCCGGCCCTGCGTAGCGCGCCGCCAGCAGCGCCCCGGTCAGCGCAAAGGGCAGCGCGAACACCGAGTGTTCGAATTTAATCATCACCAGTGTGGTGCGGATTTTATCGAGCAGCGTAGCCATGACCGGAAGTGTTCCGCGCGGCGGAGCGGACGCTACTTTGTTCTTCGGCGGCCCGGATCGGGACGTGGTGCCACTGCAAGCCGGCGCGCCGCGGAAATCTCCCTCTGGCCCTGCCACCGGAACTGCGCCTCCTGCGGCAAATCCAGGTGCGCCAGCACTCGGCACACATACTGCGCCACCAGGTCACCGATCGTCTTTGCGCCCGCGTAAAACGCGGGAACAATCGGCATGATCGTCGCGCCCGCCGCCTGCGCCCGCAGCATGTTCTCCAGGTGAATCCGGCTCAGCGGCGTTTCGCGCACGCACAATACCAGCCGCCGGCCCTCTTTCAGGCATACGTCCGCCGCGCGCCCCACCAGGTCGTCGGCCAGCCCGCTCGCGATTTTCCCCAGCGTATTCACCGAGCACGGCAGCACCACCATTCCGTCCACCGCATGGCTCCCGGAAGCGATGGACGCGCCGATGTCCGCATTGAGCAGTCCCTCGAATTTTGCCGCCGGCGTTCCGGCCAGCCTCGCTGCCAGTTGCCGCGGCTCGCTGGCGCGGATGCCCAATTCGTCCGCCAACACCCGCATCCCGCTCGATGTGACCACAAAGTGCACGCGCGCCACGCGTTCATCGGCGTCCAGCATGCGCACCATCGTCTGCGCGCACACGGCTCCGCTCGCGCCGGTCAGCGCAACCGTAATCTCTTTTCGTGCGTCTTTCGTCATTCAACTCCGCCGTTGAGCGATGCTATGCAGCCTTCTCCACCAATGTCAAGAAAACCCTCTCGGCGCGCACCTAAAACCACGTGTGCCGCGCGTATTCCCGGTACTGCTCGCCAAACCTATCCTCCAGCACCCGCGCCTCGCGCCGGCTCCGGATGAGCTGCAAGGGGAGAATCACCACGAACAGCAGCAGCCACAGCGGCTTCTCGAAAGTCAGGGCGGCTCCCGCTATCGCAATCGCGCTGAACACGTAAATCGGATTCCGGATACGCGAGTAAATTCCGTGCGTCACCAGTTGCCGTGCTTCCGGCCTCACGCTAAAAGAATCCCCCAGTTGCACATGCGCGATTCCCCAGAATACGAATCCCAGCATCATCATCGTCATGCCGGCGATCCGCATGGATGTCCACGGCAGATCCTGAGTCAGCGCATACACGGTCAAAACCACCGCCAGCGGTAAGGCTACGAATCGAAAATGGCTTTTCCGTTCCATCGACTCCAGTCTATCCAGCCCGTACGCCTGGCGCAAAAAATTCGGCCGTTCTCCGCCTCCGGTTCGTCGTTTTCTTGCAGCCTATCCGGCGCAGCCGAACGATTCGAACCATCCGCGATGATAGAATCGGGCCGCGATGGACGAAAAGACACTGCACCAATTGCTTCGCGACGTCCGCGCCCGCCGCCTCACTGAGTCCGCGGCCATCGAGCGCCTCCGCAATCTGCCCTTCGAAGACCTCGGCTTCGCGAAAGTGGACCACCATCGCTCGCTCCGCCGGGGCTTTGCCGAAGTCGTCTTCGGACGCGGGAAAACGCCCGATCAGGTCGCCGGCATCGTTCGCTCCATGCTCGCCCGGCGCAACGGCCGGCACAACATCCTGGTAACCCGCGCCGACAAGCGCATCCACGCGGCCGTAAGGCGGCTGGCCCCCTCTGCCAGGTTCCATCCGCTCTCGGGAGCGATTCTTGTCCAACGCGACCGCGTCGTTCGCGGAAAGGGAACTATATTGGTGGTTTCGGTGGGCACCGGCGACATCCCTGTCGCTGAGGAAGCGCTTGTTGCCGCGCGCTCTCTCGGTAATCGCGCCGAAGCCATCTACGATGTCGGCGTCGCCGGCCTTCATCGTCTCCTCCGCCACCGCGTGCAGCTCTCCTCGGCGCGCGTCATTATCTGTGTGGCGGGCATGGAAGGCGCGCTGCCCATGCGTCGTCGCCGGGCTCGTTTCCGCTCCTGTCATCGCTGTGCCCACCAGCGTCGGCTATGGCGCGAGTTTCGGCGGTGTCGCCGCTCTGCTCGCCATGCTCAATAGTCGCGCCTCTACTGTAAGCGTCGTAAATATCGACAGCGGGTTCGGCGCCGCGTGCGTGGCTTCCTGCATCAATCGTATGTAGCCCGCTGGCCTCCCAGACGGTCAGGCCCGCGGATCGAGCAATACCTTCAGCACGCCGGGGCGCTGTGATTCGCGGATCGCCGCGTCAGCCTCGCGAAGCGGAAAGACGCGGGAAATAAGCGGGCGCGGGTCCACTCGTCCCGTCCGCAGCAGCTCGAGCGCCCGCTCGAATGGCCCGCACCGCGAGCCCACCACCGTCAATTCGTCCACCACGATGGGCCACGTCGCCACACGCGCCGCGCCGTGAAACGTGCTTTTCAGGATCAGCGTGCCGCGCGGTTCCGTCATCGCGATTGCCGTCGACAGGCCCTCCGCCGAGCCCGTCGCCTCCACGACAAAGGCAAATCGTCGTCGGTTTGCCCCGCCGTGCGCCGGCCGGGCATTCGGAAGGAAAACCGTCGCTATACCGCGTCCCCCTGCAAGCTCCAATTTCTTCCTGTGGCGGCCGTAGAGCGTCACTTGCGCTCCCGCTGCCGCGAGCACTCGAACGATCAACTGGCCGAGTTTGCCGTCTCCCAGAACCGCCACCGCGGCGCCCCGTCCGGCAGTCGGCACCTGCGCCACAATCTGGCAAGCTGCCGCGAGCGGCTCCGTAAACGCCGCGCATTCATCCGGCACGCCCGGCGGCACAGCGTGCAGGTTCGCGAGCGGCAGCGTCAAATACTCCGCAAACGCTCCATCGTGTTCCATGATCCCAAGCACTCGCCGGCGTGCGCAGTGCGCCGGAATGCCCCGCCGGCAGAATTTGCAGGGCGCTCTCAGGGCCATCCCGAGGCAGGTGACGTTGATTTCGCCCGCCACACGCCGCCCCGCCCAGCGTTTCTCTGCGCGCCGCCGCGTCTCGCCGCTGCCGCCGCACGCCTCTACCTCGCCCACAAATTCATGTCCGGGCGTGCCGCGAAATTGATGGTAGCCCCGCAGGATTTCCAAGTCGGTGTTGCAGATTCCCGCCAGCCTCACGCGCACCAGCGCCCACTCTGCCCGGACTTTGGGCACAGCCTTGGTTACGAGTTCGAGTCGTTTTCCTTTGATTTGGCAGGCAAGCATTTCTGCCCGTCGCCTGTTCACGGTTCGAGGAGCTTCGGGTGCGCCGGGGCGTGACCGTTCAAGGCGCGCCTCGGAACTTCTTGTAGAAAAGCCCGATCGCCTGCACGCACCCGCCTAAAAATAGAATCACGCCGGCGAAGAACAGCGATGCGTAGGTCACCCTTGCTGTGCTTTCCACCACGCCGGGCTGTTCGACACTGAAAAACGCCACATAGGAACAAAACGCCAGCGAGATGCCCCCGAGCATGATGAGAAGAACGCGTCGAACGCCGCGCTTCGGGGCTTCGTCGAGCTCGGGAGAATCGCTCGGCGGTTCTGCCATCGCGCCGCTTTCCAAGGGGTCATTCATCGCGCGTTCAACCAAGCGCCGAAAGCAGAGCGTCCGCCAGTGCCGGTTCTTCCCCTGAATCCACTGTCCGGAGATCGAGCACCAGCCGGCCGTCTTCGATTCGCGCGATCACGGGCGGCGGGCCTGCGGGGGATTGCCGCAGCCGCGCCTCGATTTCTGCGGCAGAAAAATGCAGCGTGGAGATGCGCACAAGAAAGGTCGGCAAGTACTGCTCGGGAGTTGACCCGCCGCCGACCACTGATTGCCCCGGCGACACCTCGATCTCCACTTCGCTTGTCGCCAGCCGCGCGGCCAGAGCGGCGGCAAACGCACGGGCCCGCCGCTCAACCTCCGCGGCCGGGATCCGGATCATGCGCAGCGTGGGAATCTCGTCCAGCGCGCCGCGCACAACTGCCGAGAGCGTCGCCTCCATCGCCGCGATGGTCAGTTTGTCCACTCGGAGCGCCCGGTAAAGCGGATTTCGCCGGATACGTTCCAGGAGCGCCCTTCGCCCCGCGATAATTCCCGCTTGCGGCCCCCCAAGCAATTTGTCCCCGCTGAAGGTGATTAGGTCTACTCCCGCAGCGATGCTGCCCTGCGCCGTGGGTTCCTCTAGGCCGTAGGGCGCAAGGTCCACTAGGCAGCCCGAGCCGAGGTCTTCATACACCGGCACTCCGGCGCGGCGGCCCAGCGCCACCAGTTCGTCAAGAGAAGGCCGTCCGGCAAAGCCCACGATGCGGAAATTGGAAGGGTGCACGGACATCAACAGTCGCGTCTCGGCACCAATCGCGCTTTCGTAATCCGCAAGGTGTGTGCGGTTCGTCGTACCCACTTCGCGCAGCAGTGCCCCGCTCGCCGCCATGATCTCCGGAATCCGGAATCCATCGCCGATCTCGATCAGCTCGCCGCGGGAAACAATCGCTTCGCCGCCGCGCGCCAGTGCGTGGAGCACGAGGAACACGGCTGCCGCATTGTTGTTCACCACCAGCGCGGCCTCCGCTCCCAGCACCCGCGCCAGTAGCCGTGCCGTGTGCACGTCGCGTTTTCCGCGCTGTCCGGCCGCCAGGTCGTACTCGAGGTTGGAATAGCCCCCGGCGCACTCCGCCAGATGCTCGAGCGCGGCCCGACCGATGGGCGCGCGCCCCAGGTTCGTGTGCAGCACTACCCCGCTTGCATTGATTACCGCGCGCAGGGAAGGTGAAGTGTCCCGGGCCACCTCGTCCCGCACTGCCCCTTCCAGCACGCCGATTTCGAAACTGCTTTCCGTCAACTCCGCCCCCAGCGAGATTTCTGCCCGCAGCCGGTCCAGCACCGCCCGCGCCGCGGCCAGCACTACCGCGCGGCCTGACCCCTCCGCCAATTCTTCCAGCGCGGGACGACGCAGCAGCTCGTCCACCGAGGGCAGCCGGCGCAGCAGGGGGCCCGGATCGCGTTCGCGAGGCGTCATGCGAACTCCATTCCAGCACGAGGCTTCACCCCGCGCAACCCGTCCCTTTCCTCAGTTACTGCAAAGGCACGCCGGTTGACCCCGTTCCCCCCAGGTTCTACGATGGAGGTTGCCTGCCCTTATCGCCCTATGGATAAGATCGACGAGGAATTGGGCCAGCTCGAACGGGACATACGGGCGCTCAAAATCGAGTACGAACAGTACTTCGGTGGCGGCCGCTCTCGTCCCCCGAACGATACGATCTGGCGCATCGAACAGCTCATCAAGCGCTATTCCGAGCGCGGCGCCGACATGTCCTATGGCCAGCGCTTCCGCTACAACAATCTCGCCCAGACCTTCGCGAAGTATCAGGACATCTTTCGCAAGCGCATGAAGGCCAAGGAGGAAGGTACCGTCCAGCGGCACTACGGCGCGGCCGCTCGAGCCATCGAGGAAGAGCGGATGCGCGCGGCCCCTCCTCCTCCCCCGCCGCCTCCGCCGAAAGCTCCTGCCGAGGTGCCCGTCGCAGTTGCCGCCGCTCCTCCCCGGACGCCGCGCCGGAGTGCCACGGAGTTGGTGGGCGAGCCGGGCGGCTACGTGGTGGCTTGTTCAGACCCCGATCGCGAGCGCGACAAGGTGCGCGATCTCTATTCCGTGCTGCTGGAAGCCAAAAAGAGCGCGGGAGAGAAAACCGACGCGCTCACCCTCGAGAATTTCACCTCCTTCGTCCGCCAGAAGACCGCGCAGCTCAAGCAACAGGCCAAATGCGACGCCGTCGAATACGCCGTCCAGATCGAGAATGGCCAGATAAAACTGAAGGCCCGCGTCAAGGGACAGTAGTTCTCACCGTTTGCTCTGCGCATTCGCTCCCCCGGGATCTCCTGCTGCGGGGCGCTGCGCTCCGTAGTCGCAATCCTGTGTGGCCTCATTCGCGCGTAGAATGTGTGGTTTCTCTGGGGGCGGCCCGCTCCCGCGGGCCTGCGGAGGATGGCATGGCCATTGAGCGCGCATTGGTGAGCGTATACGACAAGACGGGAATCGTGGAGTTCGCCCGCCAGCTCACCGGCCTCGGCGTTCATCTGTTCTCGACGGGAGGAACGGCTAAGCTTCTTCGCGACTCCGGGCTTCGCCTCCAGGATGTTTCCGAGCTCACCGGCTGGCCCGAGATGCTGGGTGGGCGCGTCAAGACGCTGCATCCCAAGGTGCATGGCGGCATCCTCTTCCGCCGCGGCGTCGCCGGCGACAGGGACGAAGCAGCCCGCCAGGGCATCGCCTCCATTGATCTCGTGGTTGTGAATCTCTATCCCTTCGAAGCCACTGCTTCCAAGCCGGAGCTCACTCCGGAAGAGCTCGTTGAAAACATCGATATCGGCGGGCCGACCATGCTGCGCAGTGCGGCCAAGAATTTCGAGAGCGTTGCCGCGGTTTGCGACCCGGCCGATTACGAGGCCGTTGCCGAGGAGTTGGCCGCGAGTCCAGGACAAGAGCTGACTCTCGCCACTCGTCTCCGCCTCGCTCGCAAGGTGTTTGCCGCCACCTCGCGCTACGACGGTCTGATTACCATGGAGCTCGAGCGGCTCGCCGCCGAAGGCGGCCGCTTGGCTCTCGGCGCGCGTCCGGTCCTTCCCGAGCGTGTTCACGCCGCCTTCGTGCGCGAACAGCAGATGCGCTACGGCGAAAATCCTCATCAGCAGGCCGCCCTCTACGTCCCCGCAGGCCGCCCTTCCGTGGGTCTTGCAGGCGCCCGCCAACTTCAGGGCAAGGAACTTTCCTACAACAACCTGGTGGACCTCGACGCTGCCTGGAAGCTCGTGCGGGAATTCGACCGTCCCGCCGCCGCAATCATCAAGCACAACAATCCCTGCGGAGTGGCCGAGCAGGCTGAGCTGCGCGATGCCTACGTCCGGGCCTTTGAGTGCGATCCTGTTTCAGCCTTCGGTGGTGTTGTGGCCTTCAACCGGCCCCTCAATGGCGCGGCCGCTCAGGAACTGGCCAAGCTCTTCGTCGAATGTGTTGCCGCGCCTGGATACGATTCCGCCGCCCGCGACGCCATGGCCGCCAAGAAGAACGTGCGCCTGATGGA
Source organism: Candidatus Acidiferrales bacterium (assembly GCA_030037225.1). GTDB lineage: Bacteria > Acidobacteriota > Terriglobia > Acidiferrales > UBA7541 > JOPF136. The sequence goes on from JASHRU010000403.1 coordinate 43,316, forward strand.
GATGCCCGCGGAAGACGACAATCCTCCCTATGAATGGAAACAGATTTCCGGCGGAATGCTCGTCCAGCAGCCGGACGCGCACCGCCTTCGCCCGGACGACCTCAAGACCGCCACGAAACGCGCACCCACCGACGCAGAAGTCCGCGCTATGCTTTTCGCCTGGAAAGTCTCCAAGCACGTCAAGTCCAACGCCATCGTGTTCGCCGCCGAAGGGCACACGCTCGGCATCGGCGCGGGGCAAATGAGCCGCGTGGATTCCGTCAAGCTCGCCGTGATGAAAGCGCAAAAGTCGTTGGCGGGCAGCGTCGTTGCTTCCGACGCGTTTTTTCCGTTTCCCGATGGTGTAGAAGAGGCGGCCAAAGCGGGCGCCACGGCCGTAATCCAGCCCGGCGGCTCCGTGCGCGATAGCGATGTCATTGCCGCGGCCGACAAAGCGGAAATGGCCATGGTGTTCACCGGCGTCCGTCACTTCCGCCATTAACCAGGCGGAACCCTCTCGGCCAGCGCCCCTCGTAACTCACCGCATCCAATGTTTCGGTCGCGCCTTGGATATAGGATACTTATTGTTTATGCGAGAGAGACCACAGTTGCATGTGACGCTGCGTCTGGCCCTGTTGCCCGCCTTGGTTCTGGTTCTCCCGGTTGCCTTCGCGGCACAGGCCCCTTCGACTGGGGCGCCACAAAACCCTCCCGCCGGAACCACTGCACCTCCCGCGCCGCAGTCCGAGTTGGACCGTAAGAGCGAAGCCTACTATCAGTTCACCATGGGGCGCATGTACGAGGATCGCTACGAAGTTTCCGGGCTCGCCGAGTATGCCGGGCGCGCCATCGCCGCCTACAAACGCGCCTACGAGCTCGATTCACACTCCTCCGTCATCGGCGAACGCCTCGCCGAATCCTATGCGCGTGCCGGTCGCATTCCCGAAGCGATCGCCGAAGCCGAAGGTGTGCTCAAGCAAGACCCTGCAAATCTTCCCGCCCGCCGCATCCTCGCGCGCATTTACGTTCGCTCCCTCGGCGACATGGAATCCAGCTCGGGGCAAAAGGAAATGGTGGACCTCGCCATTCGGCAGTACCGCGAAATCGTCCGTCTGGATCCCTCGGATTCCGAATCCCAGCTCTGGCTCGCTCGTCTTTACCGCCTCGAACAGCACGATAGCGACGCCGAAGCCGTTCTGCGCGCCGGGCTCGTAGGCGCGCCCGACGATGAAGGTTTGCTTCGCCAAATGGCCTTGCTTCTTCTCGATCAGGGACGCGGCCAGGAAGCCGTAGCCCTGCTCGAGCCGGTGATTAACAGGACCCCCACCGCCGATTGGTTGGGGCTGCTCGGCGAGGCCTACGCCAAACAACAGAACTATCCCGGTGCCGAGGACGCCTGCCGCAAGGCTGTCGATCTTCAGCCCGAGAACGCCTCCGCGCGGAAATGTCTGGGCGAGGCCCTGCTCCTTCAGGAGAAATACCAGGGCGCGCTCGAACAATATCTCCGGCTCGCAGAGCTGGAGCCCAACGATCCCCAGCATTTCCTGCGCCTCGCGCTCATCTACCGCCGACTGGGCCAGCTCGACAAAGCCGAAGAAAGCATGATGCGCGCCAAGGAGAACGCGCCCGGCAATCTGGAAGTCATCTACAACGAAGCGCTCACCTACCGTGCCCAGGGCCGCTTTAACGATGCTATCCGCGTCCTCAGCGATGCTGTGGCAGCCGCCAAGGGCGCCGAGCGCCCCTCCACCATGGCCATCCTCTACGAACAGCTCGGCGCGCTTTTCCGCGAAGTTGAAAACTATTCCGCCGCGATCGAAACCTTCGACGCCCTGCGCCAGCTCGGCCCCGACCAGGATAAGCGCGCTCGCGAGCTGATTATCGATACCTACCGCATGGACCGCCAACTCGGAAAGGCTCTCGTGGAATCCGAGCAGGCCATCGCCGCGTATCCCGGCGATCGGTCGTTCGTCATCACGCGCGCCGTGCTTCTGGCCGAAAAAGGCGACCCCGCCGAGGGCGCTTCGCTCATCCACGGCCTCATGAAGGATTCACCCAACGATTTCGAGCTTTACCTCACCCTCGCCCAGGTGTACGAGCGTGGCCGCAAGTTCCGCGAGGCGGAAGAAGCCGCGCTGGAAGCGGAAAAACTTGCCGGACGCAAGCCCGACCGCATCATGGTCTGGTTCCTCAGGGGCGCCATTGCCGAGCGGCAAAAGAAATTCGACGACGCGGAAGAACAGTTCAAGCGCGTCCTCGCCGCTGACCCGGCCGAAAGCTCTACGCTCAATTACTACGGCTACATGCTCGCCGACCGCGGCATTCGCCTCGACGAGGCGGTCGGGCTCATCCAGCGCGCGCTGGCCGCTGAGCCGTACAACGGCGCCTTCCTCGACAGCCTCGGCTGGGCCTACTTCAAGCAAGGGAAGCTCGACGCGGCGCGCACAGAGCTGGAGAGGGCTGTCGCTCGCACCGCCCACGACCCGACCGTCCGCGAGCATCTCGGCGAGGTGTACTACAAGATGGGCCGGCCCACGCAGGCCCTTGCCGAGTGGACAAAAGCCCAGGCCTTCTGGCGCGAGGTCGTTCCCGCCGACTACGAGTCCGACCGGGCCGCCGAGCTCGACAGGAAAATCAGCCAGTTGAAGCGCGAAATGGCCCAAACCGCCGCACCCTCCTCCAAGCCGTGACGCCTTTCGGCGCACTCCTCCGATGAAGTCCATCCGTCTTCCCGCCTTCGCAAAAATCAATGAATCCCTCTGCGTTCTCGGCCGCCGTCCCGATGGCTACCACGAGCTGCGCACCATCTTTCAATCCATCGGATTGCACGACACGCTGGAGATTTCGCTCGTCCGCGGCGCCGCCATCCGTCTCGAGTGCGACGATCCCGCTCTGCCCACAGGCCGCGAAAATCTCGTCTGGCGCGCCGTGGCTGCGGCCCGCCGTGCCCTCGGCCTTCGCTCCGGAATCCGCGTGCGCCTCGAAAAGCGCATCCCCGTGGGCCGCGGGCTCGGCGGAGGTTCGAGCGACGCCGCCGTTGCCCTCATCGCAGTCGAGTACCTCGCCAATCGCAAGCTCGCTCCCGAACGCCGCGCTCGTATTGCCGCCCAACTAGGCTCCGACGTGCCCTTTTTTCTCTACGGCGGTCGCGCGCTCGGATTGGGCCGCGGCCAGGAACTCTACCCTTTGGCCGACCGCGCCAAGCGGTTCATCGTTGTCGTTTCTCCCGCCTCCATCGCCGTTAGCACCCGCGCGGCCTACAGTTGGCTCCGCGCGCCGCGGTTGACTTCCCGCCTCGCTGCCCCTAAACTGAATGCATTCTGCGCTCTCTGTTGGAGCGGCCAGGGGTCTTCCCTCGTGAATGATTTCGAGGGGCCGGTGTTTCGGCGTTACCCCCGGCTGGCGCGCATCAAGCGCGTCTTGCTCGAACATGGAGCTGCGGGAGCAGCGCTGGCGGGCAGCGGTTCGGCGGTGTTCGGTGAATTCCAGTCCCCAGCGCACGCGCGCCGTGCCGCGAATCTGTTTCCGGACGACCAGGTTTTCATCTCGGAGACGGTTACCAGGGAAGAGTATCTCCGCGCTTTAGAGGGCTAGCTGGCCCTGCGCGCGTGGGAAGGCCTTTCGGTCCCGCTGCGCTGGACCGGTGGCAGCGGCGGAATCTCCGCCGTTTTCTCAAATTCCAGGCCGCGCGCGCCGCGGCTTTCGGGGAATCTTTTGGTTGACGAGCGATTCAAGCTGTTCTCGGGCTCGGCCAATCGTCCGCTCGCTGAGGAGATCGGACGCGCGCTGCACGTCCCGCTGGGCCAATGCGCCCTCGGCCGCTTCAGCGACGGCGAGATCTATTTCCAGATTCTCGAAAACGTGCGCGGCGCCGACGTCTTCGTCGTCCAGCCCTGCTGCCATCCCGTGGACCAGCACCTCGTCGAGCTGCTGATGATGATCGACGCCTTCAAGCGCGCCTCGGCCTGGCGCATCACTGCCGTCGTGCCCTACTACTGCTATGCCCGCCAGGACCGCAAAGACAAGCCGCGCGTTCCCATATCCGCCAAGCTCGTCGCCGACCTGCTCGAAACCGCCGGCTCCAGCCGCGCCCTCACCATGGACCTCCACGCCCCGCAGATTCAGGGCTACTTCAACATTCCCGTGGACCATCTCTACGCCACTCCGGTGATGGTCGACTACTTCGCCAAGCTCGCCAAGGCCCAGTACACCGTCGTTTCGCCCGACGCCGGCGGCGTCGAGCGAGCGCGCTTCTTCGGAAAAAAGATCAATGCGCCCCTCGCCATCATGGACAAGCGCCGCATCGAAATGAACGTGGCCGAAGTCATGAACGTCATCGGCGACGTTCGCGGTCGTCCCGCGCTCATCATCGACGACATGATCGACACTGCCGGAACCCTCGTAAAGACCACCGAGGCCCTCCTCGACCACGGCGCCACCGCTGTTTCTGCCTGCTGTACCCATGCCGTGCTCTCCGGCCCGGCCGTCGAGCGCATTTCCAAGTCGGCGCTCACCGAAGTCGTCGTTACCGACACGATTCCGCTCTCGCCCGCGGCAAAGGCCTGCGGAAAAATCAAGGCTCTCAGCGTGGCCAGCCTCTTCGCCCGTGGCATTCAGTCGATTCATGAGGAAAGTTCGATTAGCGAGTTGTTTATCTAAAACGAAGCGAGTTCAGCAGCCGCGCCGCCCGGTCCGGCGCGCGCGGCGGGGAAGGACGTATGCAGCAGATCGTCATTCAGGGTAAGAAGCGGGAAGACCGCGGCAAGAACGCCATGCGCCGCCTGCGCAGTGCTGGCAGGGTGCCCGGCGTCCTCTACGGCGGAACCGGTAAGCCCGTTCCCGTCGCGCTCGAGGCCCAGCAATTGGCCCCCTTGTTCCGCACCGAATCGGGCCACAACGCCCTTCTCAACGTGAAAATCGAAGGGCTCAGCGAGGAGCTCGCCGTCCTCAAGGATTGGCAGTGCGATCCGCTCCACGGCAGCCTGCTCCACGTGGACCTGCTCCGCGTGGCCAAGGACGTCCGCATGCGCGTCCGCGTTCCCGTCCACACCACCGGCGATCCCCAGGGCGTCAAGATCCAGGGTGGCGTCTTCGAAGTCATTTCGCGCGAGGTCGAAATCGAGTGTTTGCCCGTGGACATCCCGGAGGAGTTCCGCGTCGACGTTTCCGGCCTCATGATCGGCAAGCAGCTTCGCTTCTCCGATCTGCCTCTCGACCCTGCCAAGATGAAGCTCGTCAGCGAGGCCAGAACCGTGATCGCCCACGTCGTGGCTCCGAAGAAGGAGGAGGAAGTCGCGCCCGAGGCTGCGGCTGCGGCTGCGGCCACGCCCGCCGAGCCCGAACTCATCAAGAAGGGCAAGAAGGAAGAGGAAGGCGAAGGAGAAGAGGGGGCGGCTCCCGCGCCGAAGGCGGCCGAGAAACCGGCCAAGGCAGAAAAGCCCGAGAAGTCGGAGAAGAAAAGGTAGCGGCCTCCGGGAGCCGCGCGGCGCTCGCTCCTGCGCCGCGGCAATCCGGCAGCGAGCCGCGGGAATTCGTCGGAAGCGCCCATGTGGCTCATCGTCGGATTGGGAAATCCCGGTTACGAGTACGCCTGGACGCCGCATAACCTCGGCTTCCTGGTGATCGACCTTCTCGCCGAGCGCGCGGCCATTCGCGTCGAGCGGCCGGAGGCCAAGTCGTATGTGGGCAAGGGACGCATCGCTCGTGAGGATGTCGCGCTCGTCAAGCCGCAAACGTACGTGAACTTGAGCGGTATGGCGGTCGCCGAGCTCGCGGAGCGTTGCGAAGTTCCGCCCGCCCGGATTTTGATCGTGGTGGACGATGTCGCTCTCCCCTGGGGCAGCCTGCGCATCCGCGAACGCGGCAGCGCCGGCGGCCATAACGGGTTGAAGTCCGTCATCGCCGCGCTGGGGACGGATGAATTCATCCGCCTGCGCATCGGGATTCAGCCGGACTATCCCGTCGGCGATCTCGCGGCCTACGTCCTGCACCGCATGGGCAAGGCCGAGCGCAATGCCGCCGTCGAGCTGGTCACGCTCGCGGCGGATGCCGTGGAATGCGCCGTCCATGAGGGCGTGCGCCGTGCCATGAACCGCTTCAACCGCAAGGCGCAGCCGCCGGCGGATGGAGAAGCTTCGTAGGGGCAAGTCCCGAAGCTTCGGGACCGTGCCCCATTTGAGGCGAAGTATTGAGTTCGGGTCCGGTTCCTCAGTCGCGGGTCCGGCCTGAGGCTCTTCTCGTCGGTCGCAAAAGGGAGAACGGAGAAAAAAGTATGGAAGAACGACTCTACGACCTGATTTTCATCTGCCGGCCCGCCACGCCGGAAGAGGAAATCGACAAGATCATTTCCACCCTGGAGAACGCCGTCACCGAACGCGGCGGCAAAGTGGACAAGAAGGAAAAGTGGGGCGCCCGCAAGATGGCCTACCGCGTCATGCGCCACCGCGAGGGCTATTACGTTCTCCTCGTCGTGCGCTCCTCACAGAGCGACACTGTCCACGAGCTCGAGCGCCGCCTGAAAGTCAACGACGCCGTCATCAAGTACATGACCGTGCGCCTCGACGAAGACATGAAGCGCCAAAAGCGGCTCCAACAGCGGCGCGAACGCAAGGCTGCTCGCCGGCCTCGCCCCTCGCGCCCCGCCCATTCTCATCCGGGTGCCGAACAGCCTGCGGCCGCCGCACCGCAGCAGCCATAACACCAGGAGGATACCGTGCCCGACGAGACCAAAAACGAATCGCAACCCAATCCGCCCCAGGAACAACCGAAGGCCGCGGAAGCCCCGCGTGCCGAGGCTCCGCATGCGGAAAGCAAGCCCGCCGAGCCGCGCCCCCATTCGCCGCGCCCCTCGGAAGGCCGCCCCCGCTCCGAGGGCCGCGGCGGCGATGGCCGTGGGGGCGAATCGCGCGGCCCGCGCGACGCCGGCCGCGAAGGTGGCAAGCGCGGTCGCCGCGGCTTCTTCCGCAAGAAGAAGGTCTGCCGCTTCTGCGTGGATCGCGTGGACTACATCGATTACAAGAAGCCCGAGCAGTTGATGACCTTCATTCAGGAACGCGGAAAGATTGTGCCCCGGCGCATCACCGGCACCTGTTCGCGCCATCAACGCTGGCTCGCCGAAGCCATCAAGCGTGCGCGCAATATCGCGCTCATGCCCTTCGGCGGCGTGCGTTAGGTTTCTGTTCTCATCCCGGTCCCGAAGCTTCGGGACCCGGGAGGGATCTGCTGTCCGTCCTTCGCATTCGTAGGGGCACGACATTGTCGTGCCCCAGTTGAGGCGGCTGCTATCTCGGTTCGAGCGGAAGGTCAGAGAGAGGAACGATCATGCAAATCATCCTTCAGGAAGACGTCGAAAAACTCGGCCATCGCGGCCAGGTCGTCGAGGTGGCGGAAGGCTACGCTCGCAATTATCTTCTTCCCCGAAAACTCGCCCTGCCCGTGAGCCCTGGCAATCTCAAGCAGCTCGAACAGATCAAGCGTTCCCTCGCCAAGCGCGAAGCCACCGAACGCGAAGGCGCCCAGAAGCAAGCCGAGTTGCTCGGCACTCTCATCGT
>JASHRU010000404.1 GCA_030037225.1 Candidatus Acidiferrales bacterium
GCTGCGGCACGGAACTGAGCCGGAATGAATCATCTGACACGGGGGACCTCTCAATCGGCAAGCGGGGATCGCAACCGGGCTGGAACGCAGGCAATTTTCGTCGTCAGCGGGGAATTTCAAGGCTGTTCGGCCCGCCGGGGTCGAGCGGTGAGCAAAGACTGCGGGGGCTATCCGGACGGCGCTGGCGTTTTCGCCCAAGCGCGTAAATGACTTTCGGGTCGGGCGCGCTACTCGACGATTCCGTGCGCTCAGTTCGGTGCAAAGTCTTCACGGGCGTTTCTGGCTGCCGGGTGGACAGGAGTGGCAGGACACAGCAGTGGTTTTGAGCCGGTACATTTTCTGCGGGGGATAATGGGCACGCTCGCTGCCGGACTGCACTGCAAAATCGACTAAGGAGCATGCGGATACCATGAAAAAGGTTTGGCTCGGCGGGTTGGCAATTTTGTTCGCCTGGTTCGGCACGGCAGCTTGGGCGCAAATGGTCAGCGGCAACGTTGCCGTGTTTATCGAGGACGACTCGGGAACCCCGGTTGCCAAGGCGGCCATCACGCTGGTGAGCGCGGCGACCGGTTTCCGGCGCTCTGCCGTGTCGAACGAGCAGGGCAGCTATCTTTTCCGGGACCTTCCCGTGGGAGCGTACGACATCGCGGTGACTGCCGCCGGGTTTGCCAGGAGCGAGCAAAAGAATTTCCCCGTGGAGTTGGGCCGTACAAATTCCGCAAACTTTGCCTTGCAGCCGGGCGGAGAGAAAGCGAGCCCGCGTGTGAGCGAGGCTCCGCCTCCGCTGGACATGACTTCTCCCCAGATCGAAGCCACATTCGACAGGAAGGAACTGGCCGATCTACCGACGGCCACGATCGGGCTAGGGGTGGTCAACCTGTCCCTGCTGCAGGGAGGGGTGGGGTCGAGCGGCGGCGTGGGCGATGGAGTGGGCCCAGCCGTGGGCGGAGAACGACCGACGGCCAACAACTACACGATTGAAGGGGTGGACAACAACAACAAGACCTCCAGCGGACCGGAAATCCGGGTTCCCAACGACGCGGTAGGCCAGTTCACAACCGTGCAAAACAATTTTGACCTGGAGTTCGATCACTCCAGTGGAGGCCAGTACGGCCAGACGATCGTGAGCGGTACGAGAAACTATCACGGGATGCTGTACGACTACACAGAGAACCGCTACCTCGATGCGACCGATCAGGCGGCAATCGAAAGCGGTGCGAACCCGCAGCGGCCCCGTTTTGACTTCAGCCGCGTGGGAGGCCAAGCGGGCGGCCCCGTGCCTTTCTTTCTGAAGGGCAAGCTGTTTTTCTTCGGCAACGGCGAGTACGACCCGCTGGGACAGGCCAACGTCACAGCAGGCGGCATCTGTGCCCCCACAGCGAACGGCTATCTGACGCTGGAGTCGCTTCCGCCTGGGCCGGATCCGAATGGCAACGGCACAATGGTTTCGCCGAGCGCGACAAACCTGAATATTCTGAAGACGTACCTGCCCCCCGCGGCGACGGGCGGCAATTGCCCAACCACGCAGGGCAATCCTCCCACCGGCCCGGTCGCCAATCCGCTTTATGTCTGCACAGGAGGCTGGGTGAACAATGGCGGGCTTCCCTGCCCCGGAGGCACTCCGGTAGCTGTGGACGTGGGGCTGCTCAATCTGGTGGCGCCGAACTACACGAACACCTACTACTTGGTGTCCGGCGTGGATTACAACCGCTCGGCCAGGGATCAGTACCGCTTCCGATATCTCTACGACCGCTCCAACTCGATCGACACCGCGGGGGACTTGCCCGCGTTCTACGAGCTGCGACGCGTCCGGAACCATCTGGCGGCGGTTGACGAATACCACACCTGGCGGCCAGATCTGACCAACGAGCTGCGCGTGGGATACAGCCGGTTCTCCACCGTCACGCCCTCGGGGAGTTTCCCATACACGGGGCTGGACGTGTTTCCGAACCTGGAGTTCTTCGATCTGAACCTGCAGGTGGGGCCGGATCCGACCGCCCCGTCGTTCATGGTCGAGAACTCGTTCCAAATCAGCGAAAACCTGAACTGGTGGCACAAGAAACACAACATCCGCGCGGGAGTGGAGGTGCGCCGGTACATCGCCCCCGCGAGCCTCACGCAAAACTCCCGGGGAAACTATGAATACTCGTCTCTGGGGACCTTTCTGTACGACGTCAATCCGGACATCCTCGCGGAGCGAAGCAACGGCTTCGTAAATTATTACGGAGACCTGGTGGCTACCGGTTGGTATGTGAGTGACATCTGGCGCATCAAACCTTCAATCACGTTCAGCTACGGTATTCGCTACGATTACGCGACAGTGCCGTTCGGCGAGCGCGACCAGGGTCTGAACAATTCCGCGAGCGTCTTGGGGCTGGTCACCTGGCAAGAGCCGCGGGCCCCCAAGAACGAGTTCCAGCCGCGATTCGGCTTCGCCTGGGCGCCCGGACAGAGCCGCACGTGGTCGATACGCGGCGGTATCGGCATGTCCTACGACGTGCTGTACGACAACCTGGGCCTCAATACCATCGTCGCCGGCGCAGTGCCGCAACTCGGCGCTACCATCAACGAGAACCAGGCCACGGAGGCTTTGATCGGCGTGACGGGAGGGATCATCACCGACTTTCTGGCCGATGGCGGAATTCTGCCCGGTACAGGGGCGTTCAACACATTTGGCTCCTGTCCTCCCCCTGCCGGGTGCGGCACCGCTCACACGGGAGCTACCGCCCTGGCCAATCAGCAGGCCGCGACCAGCGGGCAGATCCCCGTGAATCTGACCAACCCTGTGGCCATCACGGTCACGGGCGGAGTGCAGAAATTGCTGGCCAAGAACTACATGATCGAAGTGAGATACCTGGAGACCCACGGCTACCATGAACCGGTAGAGGTTTACCTGAACCGCCAGAGCGAGCTCACTTCGACCCTCTATCTTCCGACTTACACGTCAACTCCGGCTCTGGGAACGCTCACTGCTTTGACGAATACTCTGTCCTCGATCGAGGCCACGGCGCTGGGTAGCTATGTGCCGGGGTACGTGACGGGTTGCGCCGTGGTTACGGGGCTGCCGACGGACGGCCAGATTTTGAACTCGCTCGGACAATTGGTGCCGGCCCCCTGCTTTACTTCGAACATCACCTCGTTCCAGCCCGAAGGGGATTCCATGTATCGTGGCATGGCGGCGCAGGTGACGCGGCACTTTGGCCACGGGTTGCAAGTGAACGCCGCCTACACGCTCGGCTACGACAAGGACGACAGTTCCTCCGCTATCCCCAATTCCGTCATCAATCCCGCACGTCCACAGGATTTCCAGGACGTGAAGGCCGATTGGGGCAACTCCGCGTTCGACCACCGCAACAGGCTTTCGGTTTGGGCCTACTACGAGCCGCCCTATTTTCAGTCGGGACCAAAGTGGCGCCGGATGTTGCTGGCGAATTGGTACTTCGTGCCGGTGTACACCTACCAAACGGGCGGATGGGCCGACCTTCAAAGCGGCGTGGATTCCAACCTGAATGGTGATTCCAGCGGCGACCGGGTGCTGATCGACTCCGGCGGTGTCGCCGGCACTTCCTCCGGCGTGCTGCCGACCTGCGTGATCGACGGAGTTGTCATCGTCGGTACCGGTCTGGCAGGCGGAAAAACAGTGACCTGTTCGGCCAGCAACACCGTGGCCTACACCGCAAACACTTCCACGGCGGAATACATCGTGGCCGGGCCGGGGGCGCTCGAACCGAACAACTCGCTCACCATTGCCAAGCGCAATACCCTTCGCATGCCTCCCATCGACAATGTGGACATGACCGTGGGCAAGAGGATTCCTCTTACCGAAAGGTTCCGGCTGCAACTGAATGCGCAGTTCTTCAACCTGCTGAATCACCCGCAATACACTGCGGGCAGCATCAACCAGATCAACGCCGTAACCTACAACTCCAGCGCGTACTCAGCGTATGTAACGCCGGGCAGCTCCTTGTTCAACACCCCTGCTTCCATATTTTCGAGTAACCCTCGAGTGATTCAGATTGGGGCGAAGCTCACGTTCTGACGGCAGAACCCCTGATATCCCCATCTTCGTCGCCGAAAAGCCGAGTGGAGGGTGCCCCAGACCGAATAGGAGGCCGTGATTCTTTCGGCGGCTCGCGAATCTGTCCGGCATATGAGATTTTGGATTCCTCGAGACTCGCAAGCAGCAGAAATGCTAAATCGTCCTTGCTTAAGAGGGATCCTCGGAGGAATTGAGCAGCAGAAAATTGCTCTCTGCCGGCCCTGGGTTAGCGTGTCGAGGCCGGTCTTGCCTGGCTGAGCCGGGGAGCCCCGCTTCCGAGGTCAGCGCTAGACTCACAAAGCAGCCAGACAGCCCGAGGAATTGATTTGGCATCCTAAGACAAATAGAATGAGTGCTTCCTGAGAGGGGAAGGGGTGTCCGGCCCGTGATTTCCCGCAAATCGGTTCCCGTCGCCGCGGTTCTTTTCCTGACACTCGGGCTCTCGGCTGGGTTGCTCGCGCAGTCCCAATCCGACGCCTCGCAGGACGACCAGACGTCGGCGAATTCCCCCAAAGTAAAACAAAAGAGCGACCGCAGGCTCCTCAAAGAGCTGGAGACTCCCTACCGGAAGTGGCTTGAGGAAGACGTGGTCTATATCATCACCGACCAGGAAAGGAAGGCCTTCCTCCAGCTCACCACGAATGAGGAGCGGGAGCAATTCATCGAGGCCTTCTGGCAGCGGCGCAATACCGACCCCGAATCCGCAGACAACGACTTCAAAGAAGAGCACTACCGCCGCATCGCCTACGTGGACGAACACTTTGCTTCGGGCATTCCGGGATGGAAGACGGACCGGGGCAGGGTGTACATCATTTGGGGCGCGCCGGATTCGATCGAGTCACACCCCAGCGGGGGGACTTACGACCGGCCGCAGGAGGAAGGCGGCGGCGAAACGTCCACCTATCCATTTGAAATTTGGAATTATCGGTATCTGGAAGGGGTGGGCCAGAACGTGAACCTCGAGTTCGTGGATACCTCGATGAGCGGGGAATATCACCTGACCATGGATCCCTGCGAGAAGGACGCTTTGGCCAAGGTGCCCAATGCGGGTTTGACGCTGCCGGAGTCGATGGGCATCTCGGATAAATCCGAACGCTTTACGAACACCGACGGGACCACCTGCGGCGCGCCGTTAGCGGGCCGGCCGGCGAGCTGGAATGAGTTCGACCGCATCTCACAATATGCCAAAGTCCAGGCGCCCCCACCCCTGAAGTTCAAAGATTTGGAACCGCTGGTGACCACGCGGGTGCTGCGGAACCAGCTCAGTTTCACGTACCGCACGGACTTTATGCGGGTGACCTCAGACACGATCCTTGTGCCCATCACGCTCCAGATTCCCAACCGGCAGCTCACCTTCCAGTCGAAGGAGGGTGTGCACTCCGCGGTGCTGGAAGTGTTCGGGCGCGTCTCTACAATCACCGGACGTGTGCTGCAAACATTTGAGGACACCATCAACCGCGACTTCCCGGAATCCTTGCTGCGCCAGTCCATGCAGGGGCAGTCGGTGTACCAAAAGGCGGTTCCCCTGCGGCCCGGACTCTATCGGCTGGATCTGGTGGTCAAGGATGTGCACAGCGGCAACGTGGGCAC
>JASHRU010000405.1 GCA_030037225.1 Candidatus Acidiferrales bacterium
ATATGCGCAGGGGATGGCGGAGCGTTCGCTCGCGGGCCAGCTCGGCGAACTGCGCGTCGATTTGCGGCGTGATGGTCAGGTCTTCGTTGTATTCGTCCAGCAGGCGCGCGACGCGGGAGCGTTCCTCGGGCGAGTCGAAGGCATAGGCGGGCAAATCGTCCACGACGATCGGTTCCTCCTCCAGTTTCCACGGCACCAGGTAAACATCGCGGAAGCGCACCAGCCAGGTGTTCGTCCAGGCGTAGAAGCCGCGCGAAACGTATTCGCCGGAAAGCTGTGCGTAACGCCCGGCCAGGAACTGGAGGCGACCGAGAGTCACTACATTGCGCACGCCCCAGGGAATCAGGGGGAGCAGCAGGCCGGCCGCCAGCCAGATGCCGGTTCGAACGATGCGGAGCCACTGGCGCCGTTTGGCACAAACGAGAGCGATGGCCGCGCCCGCGGCGGCCATGAGCAAAGGCGACTCGGCGCGGACCAGCGTGGCCAGTCCTGCGGCCATGCCCGCCATGAGCCAGCCGCGGGCGTCGAACAACCCCGGAGCCGACTCTTCGCGCTGCCAGGCACGAACCAGCAAGAGCAGGGTCGCGGCGCTCAGGGAAACGGCGAGCACCTCGGTGAGCGGCACGGCAGTATAGTTGGCAGCAAACGGACAGAGAGCGGCCAGCCAGAGCCCGGCAATCCACACGCGCGAGCGCGCCGGCTGCGGGGCGAGGCGAGCGGCCAACGCGGCGACCAGGAAACAGCTCGCCACATCGAGGATTGCTTGCGCCAGGAAGAGCGCGGTCTGTGAACGTCCCGCCAGCAGTTCGATCGCCGCGATGAACAACGGGTATCCCGGAGGCCGAGCGTCAGTGGCTATCAGCCTGCCGTCGCTCCATATGCCGAAGGTGTGCAGGCCGAGCAGATTGTTTGCCAGCTCAAGATAGACGGGCGAGTCACCGGCGGTTGTCGCGAAAAACCGGACGAATCCCAGCCGCAAAGCGAAAGCTGCCAGGGCAGCCGCAACGGCATGCCGCCGCATCGAACTGGATAGCGTTATTGACAGGGTCGGAACCCCACGCTAGCTTGGACTCTCCCCATGTCGGACGGCAAGCCTGTCTTCCACGACGAACGTAGGCAGCGATGGAGCGTCACGCGGCGCGCGCTGGAGATCGGCGGAGCTGCGTTCGCAGTGCTCGTCGCCGTGCTGGCCGTCGGCGCCGTAGGGAATTTGAGCCTGGGCAATCCGGTGTGGCCCGCGTTCAAGCCCACGATCCACTCCATTAAGGCTAAAACGAAACCCACCAAGGTGGCGCTATCGCGTCCGGGACGCAAGCGCCGCGTTGCCGCTCTGGGAAAAGCTCCGGAAAATTACGATCCCATCCAGGCGGCATTCTACGTGAGCTGGGATTCTACGAGCTTTGCGTCGCTGCGCGAAAATTACAAGCATCTGGACCTGCTCATCCCCGAGGAGCTCCATGCCATTTACCCGGACGGCCATCTGAGGCCGGAAATCGATCCGAAGCTGGAAGCCTGGGAACGCCGCGTCGGGGTGGAGTTGCCGGTGATGCCGCTGGTGAACGACACGGACGGGAACGCATGGCACGCCGAAGAAACGGCAAAGGCCCTGGAGAATCCCAAGGCGCGGCACCGAATGGAGAGCGAGCTGCTCGCCTTTGCGCTGACACGCCACTCCGCGGGCATCGTGGTGGATTTCGAGCTGCTCCCGGAGCGCTCACTTCCCGCCTTCCGCGAGTTTCTGGCGGAGCTGGGCACGGTGATGCATCGCGCGAACCTGAAGGCCATGGTGGCCGTACCGGCCATCGATTTCGGGATGGACTACAAGGCCATCGCGCCCAACGTGGACGCCCTGATCCTGATGAACTACGACGAACACTGGGCGACCGCTCCGCCTGGGCCCATCGCTTCGCAGGAATGGTACACGCACAACATCGACCAGGCGCTCAAAGAGGTACCGCCGCAGAAGCTGATCATCGCCGTGGGCAGCTATGCCTACGACTGGCCGGCAGCGACGAAGAAGGATCCGCATCCCGCGGCACAGGCGCTGAGTTTCCAGGACGCTGTAGTGCGCGCGCAGGAATCGGAATCGGACATCGAGTTCGACTCCGACCGCCTGAACGCACATTTTTCCTACTCCGACGACGACGGGCGAACGCACCAGGTGTGGATGGTGGACGGCGTGGCCGCGTTCAACCAGATCCGCGCCGCCGAGGACCGCAGCGCGCAGGGAATCGCCCTGTGGCGGCTGGGTTCCGAAGACACTTCACTGTGGTCTGTGATTGAAGCGACCGCATCGACCCCGGAAGTGCGCGCGAAGCTGGAGACGATTCCGCCGGGCTACGATCTCGTGCTCGAAGGCGACGGCGACATCTGGCGGATTCTTTCCACGCCCACGCCGGGCGCGCGGACGATCGACTACGACGCAGGAACCGGGCTGATTACCGGAGAAACCTACACGAAATTTCCGGAGACGTACCGCGTGCAGCAGATGGGGGCGGCGCCGCATAAAGTGGCGATCACCTTCGACGACGGCCCGGATCCGAGCTACACACCCCAGATTCTGGACATTCTGAAGGACAAGAACGCGACGGCAACCTTCTTCGTCATCGGGGAGCACGCGAAGGACTGGCCGCGCCTGCTGCGCCGCGAGTACGCGGAAGGGCACGAAATCGGCAATCACACGTTTACGCACCCACGGTTCAGCGCCACCGATATCTCCGAGACGTTTATCCGCACGGAGCTGAACCTGACGGAACTGGTGATCGAGTCGCGGTTGGGCACGAAAAGCCTGCTGTTCCGCCCGCCGTACGGCATCGACCACCAGCCGGATTCCGCCGACGAAGTGACGCTGCTGCCCATTCCGCAGCGGCTGGGGTATCTGCTGGTGGGAGCGAGGATCGACCCGCACGACTGGGGTTCGGAGGCCAGCGTCCCGCCGCCGGGGCCGGACGAGATTATCAAGGAAGTGCTCGCGCAGGCGCGCACGGGGAAAGGAAACATCATCCTGCTGCACGACGGGGGAGGAGACCGTTCGGCCACGGTGAAGGCATTGCCGCAAATCATCGACGGCCTGCGCGCCCAGGGTTTGCAAATCGTTCCGGTCTCGGAGCTGATCGGGCAAACGCGCGCGCAGGTGATGCCGCCCCTCGTCGGAAACGAATGGCTCATGTCGCGGCTGGACGCTCTCGTTTTCGATCTCTCCAATCTCGCGGGCATGGGGATGACGCTGATTTTCCTCGCCGGGATCATCCTGGTGAGCGGCCGCGCGCTAATTGTGGGCCTGCTGGCGCTCGTCGAGAAACTGCGCCGGCGCGAACCGGAGCATCCCGATTACCAGCCGTTGGTGAGCGTGGTGATTCCCGCGCACAACGAGGAAGTCGCCATCGAGGCTACAGTACGTTCCGCGCTCGCCTCGGAGTACCCGAGCATTGAGGTCGTGGTGGTGGACGACGGCTCGACGGACCGCACCGCGGAGATTTTGGACGGCCGGTTCGGCGCGGACCCCCGCGTGCGCATCCACCATCAGGTGAACAGGGGAAAGCCTGCGGCGCTGAATCAGGCGCTGGCGATGTGCTCGGGAGAAATCGTGGTCACCATTGACGCAGACACGATGGTGGACCGCAGGGCGATCGGACGGCTGGTGCGCCATTTTGTGGATCCGGGCACGGTCGCCGTGGCGGGAAACGTCAAAGTGGGCAATCGGACGAGCTGGATCACCCGGTGGCAGGCCCTGGAGTACATCACCAGCCAGAACATGGAAAAGCGCGCGTTCGATTTGTTGAACTGCATCACCGTGGTTCCGGGTGCGCTGGGCGCCTGGCGGACGGAGGCCATTCGCAACGTCGGCGGCTTTACGGCGGACACGCTGGCGGAGGATACGGACCTGACCATTTCGCTCCGGCGCCGCGGATGGCGCATTTCTTACGACGAGGAGGCCGAGGCCTACACGGAAGCGCCCGAGACGCCCGGCGCGCTCATCCGGCAGCGGTTCCGCTGGACCTACGGCACGCTCCAGTCCGTGTGGAAGCATCGCGACACATTGCTGCGCAAGCGCTACGGCTCGCTCGGATTGATCGCGCTCCCGAACATCTTTCTGTTCCAAATCCTGTTGCCGCTGGTGTCGCCCGTGATTGACCTGATGTTCCTGGGCACGGTGCTGATGTGGGGCCTGGCGCAGCTTCCGCTTTCGCGTTTCGGGGAAATCTGGACGGGAGAGGACGTGCAGCGTTCGCTGATCTTCTTCGCATTGTTCATGCTCATCGATTTTGCCACCTGCGTGGTGGCCTTCGCCCTCGAACGGGACGAAGACTGGTCGCTGCTTCTGCCCATTCTTCTCCAACGCTTCTACTACCGGCAATTGATGTACATCGTCATCTTCCGCGCGGTGGTGCAGGCGTGGAAGGGCGGGGCGGTGGACTGGCGGGGCGTGCAGCCGCAACCCCGGCCGGCGCACGACGGCGCCTGAAGCCAAACCGCGTCCCGCTAGTTAACCGTTCTGAGCCCTGCACGTCTTCCCGGGGAGGCGCAGATGAATTTTCTCCGAGTTTGTGTGGTGATTTCCGGTGGCATGGCGCTGGCCCTGATGGCACGCGCCGGCCTGGTGGATGGCGCTCAAAACAGCAGTCCGGGAGCGCAGGCGCAGCAGCACGCCGCGAGCATGGAGCATCACCATTCCTGCATCGAGGAGGAGCGTGCCTCCATTGAACGCGGCGAAGGCTTCGGCATGGCCCTGGCCGCCGACAACGCCGGGTATCCCGGTCCGCGGCACGTGCTGGATCTGGCCGACAAACTAAAGCTCACCGCGGAGCAGCGCAGCGCGATGGAAAAGGTGTACGCGGCCATGCATGAGAAGGCGGTAGCCCGTGGGAAGGAATTACTCCAATCGGAAGCGCGGCTGGAACAAATGTTTCGCGACGGAAGACCGGAAGCCGACCTGCGCGAGCAATCGTTCCGCGTCGATTCGATTCATGCTGAGCTGCGCTGGGTCCATCTGGCCGCGCATCTCGCTGCGCAGAAAATCCTCACCGCTGACCAGATTGCGCTTTACACGCGGATGCGCCAGGACCGGATGTAGCTCCGGAGGAAACTGCTGGTGTAACCGCGCGGCTGCTGGTACTATCGAATTCGCTGGGCTGCATCCCTGAGCGTGCGGGAGCGGCACCGGAGGGACCATGAGCATCCTGCCGTCTGTGGGCAACGGCCGAGTGACCGTGCCCGAAATCCTCTCCCGCAAGAAGTTCCGTTCCGGCGAGCCGCCTTCGACCGGGCGAAAAATCACCTCGGTGACGGCCTACGACTATCCCACGGCGCGGCTGGTAGACGAGGCCGGCGTGGACATCGTGCTCGTCGGTGATTCGCTGGGCATGGCGGTGCTGGGCTACGAAAATACGCTGCCGGTGACCGTCGACGAAATGCTCCATCACACGCGCGCGGTGCGCCGCGGAGTGAAGCGAGCGCTGCTGGTGGCCGACATGCCGTTTGGCAGCTTCCAGAATGGAGCCAGCGAGGCCGTGCGCAACGCCACGCGGTTCGTCAAAGAGGCCAGCGCCGAGGCGGTGAAAATTGAAGGCGGCGAGCGCCGCATGGAGCTCGTGGCGCGCCTGGTGGAAGCGGAAATCCCGGTGATGGGCCACATCGGCCTGACGCCGCAATCGCTCAATGCGCTCGGCGGTTATCGCGTGCAGGGAAAAACGGCCGAGACAGCAGAAGCGCTGGTGCGCGACGCGCAGGCGCTCGCGGCTGCGGGAGCATTCAGCATCGTGATCGAGGCGGTGCCGCGCGAGATTGCCGCGCGCATCACAGCACGCGTGCCCGTGCCCACCATCGGCATCGGCGCAGGCCCGGATTGCGACGGGCAGGTGCTCGTGCTCAGCGACCTTCTCGGCCTCACGAATGGCCGCACGCCCAAGTTCGCGCGGCGTTATGCGGAAGTGGCGGAGACGATTCGCGGCGCCGTGGGCCGCTACGTGGACGACGTGCAGAAAGGCGCATTTCCGGCCGATGCGGAGTCGTATCACCTGCCGCCGGAGGCGCTCGACTCTCTGCCTCTCGAGAAAATGTAGCGCGGGATGTCCGTCCCGCATCTTTCCATTTAAGACCGGGCAAACCAGGAGCGATCACCATGACCCAAGACGAAGTCCGCACGCTATTCGCTTTCAACGCCTGGGCAAACCAGCGCGTGCTCCAGGCCTGTTCCGCGCTCACGCCCGCGGAATTCACGCAGTCGGCCCCGTCGAGCTTTCCCACAGTGCGCGACACCCTGCGGCACATCATGGGCGTCGAGTGGCTCTATCTGGAGAGGTTGCACGACCGTCACCCCACGGAGCTGCTGCCCAACGAACACTTCGACAGCGTGGCACGGTTCGAAGCCCGCTGGGAAGGCATCCGGAAAGGCCTGGACGATTACGTCCGCAGCCCGGACCTGGGCGATCTGGAGCGGATCATCGAGTACCGCAACATGAAGGGAAAGCATTTCCGGTATCCACTGCGGGCGTTGTTGCAGCACGTGGTGAATCACAGCACGTACCATCGCGGCCAGGTGGCCACGCAACTTCGCGAAATCGGCGCGAAGCCGCTCTCCACTGATCTGCTTCGCTACTACGACGCGCTCGCCGGCCTGCCCGTGGATTGATTCACGCCACCTGCCTGATGGAAATCATCCGCACGGTCGAGTGGATGAAGCAGGTGTCGCGGCAGGCGCGCGGAGAAGGCCGCCTGTCGGGTCTTGTGCCCACCATGGGAGCGCTGCACGAGGGCCACGCGTCCCTGATCCGCGCCGCACAGCATGAGTGCTCGCCGGTGACCGTTTCGATCTTCGTGAATCCCGCGCAGTTCGGCCCGGGAGAGGACTTTGAGCGCTACCCGCGCCGCTTTGAGGCCGACGTGGCGCTGCTCGAATCGCTCGGGGTGGACTACCTGTTCGCGCCGGAGGCCGCGGAAATCTATCCGCCGGGATTTTCGAGTTATGTGGAGGTGGAAGGGCTCGGATCGCGCCTGGAAGGCCGCTCGCGGCCGGGACATTTCCGCGGCGTGGCCACGGTGGTGCTGAAGCTTCTTGAGATTGTGCAGCCCTGGCGCGCGTATTTCGGACGCAAGGACGCGCAGCAGGCGCGCATCATCCAGCAGCTCGTTGGCGACTTTCATCTGGATGCGCAAATCGAAGTCTGCCCGATCGTGCGCGAAGCGGACGGCCTGGCTCTCTCGAGCCGCAATGCCTATTTGTCTGCGGGGGACCGGCGCGCTGCCACAGCTCTTTACCGGGCACTCTGCGGGGCACGCGACGCCGTGGGGCGCGGAGAACGCAACCCGGCGAATCTGGCAGCGGCGATGCGCGCGGTGATTTCGGCAGAGCCGCGCGCGGCCGCCGACTACGTGGAAGTGGTCCGCGCCGATACCTTCGAGCCCGCGGCGCGGCTCAGTGGAGAGTGTTATGCGCTGCTGGCTGTGTTTTTCGGGGCAACGCGACTGCTCGACAACATGCTGATCGTGGAAGCGGACGGCGGTTTCCGCTGCGAGATTTAGGCTGAAGCTGTAAAGAGAGTTTCCGGCCAGTATGGATAAGCTCTTGCCTGTAGGGGCACGACCTGCCTGCGGCATGCAGGCACGTCGCGCCGCAGCTACTCCGATCCTCAGTAGGAAGCGAAGCGTCGGCTACTTCGATTTCAATTCTTCCAGGGCTTCGAGCACTTCGGCGGCGTGGCCCTTTGACGCGGCTTTTTCCCAGACGCGAAGCACTTTTCCGTCGGGGCCGATCAGTACGCTGCTGCGCACGATGCCCAGGAAGGATTTTCCGAGAAACGTCTTCATGCGGCGCGCGCCGTAGGCCTCGATCACTCGGAACTCGGGGTCACTGACCAGCGTGAAATTCAGCTTGTGCTTGGCGCGGAATTTGGCCATGGTGTCGGGCGGATCGGCGCTGCAGCCTACGATGGTGGTGCCCAGGCGGTCAAACTTCGATTTGGCGTCGCGAAACTCGGACGCTTCCGTGGTTCAACCCGGCGTGAGCGCTTTGACGAAGAAATAGAGCAGAACGTTTTTCCCTTTGAAGTCGGAGAGCGAAACCTTTTGCCCTTCGTCTCCCGGAAGCGTAAACGCTGGGGCCGCGTCACCTGGCTGTAGCATTCGTCACCTCAGTTTCTCGATTCATTTGGCAGCGAGCAGGCGCCGCAGGGCCTCGTTCACCACCTGCGGGTTGGCCTGGCCGCGCGTGGCCCGCATCACCTGTCCCACCAGGAATTTGAACACGCCTTCATTGCCGGCGCGATACTTCGCCGTCTGGTCCGGATTCTTTTTGATCACCTCGCGGCAGGCGCGTTCGATCTCGCCGGCGTCCTGGATTTGGCGGTGACCATCTTCCGCAGCGATCCGGCCGGCCGGCTTTCCGGTCTCGAACATCTTCGCGAAAATCGCTTTTCCACTTGCGGCCGTCACCTCTCCGCGTTCCACGAGGGCGATCAGCTCGGCGAGCGCCTCGGGCCGTATCCGGCTGGCCGCGATTTCCTCGCCGGAAGCGTTCAGGCGGCGGAGCAGTTCGGTCTGGATCCAGTTGGAAGCGGTTTTCGCGGCGGCGCCAGCGCGCACGGTTTGTTCGAAATAGTCCGCCAGCTCGCGCGTGGCCGTCAGCACCCCCGCGTCGTAGGGCGTGATCCCATAGTCGCGCACGAAGCGCGCTCGGCGAGCCGCAGGCAGTTCCGGCATCTCCGCGCGCACGCGCGCCAGCATCGCTTTGGTCGCATGAACGGGCAGGAGGTCCGGCTCCGGGAAGTAGCGGTAATCGTGCGCGTACTCTTTGGAGCGCATCGGCTCGGTGCGGCCCGCGGCCACGTTCCAGAGCCGCGTTTCCTGCGCGATCGTGCCGCCAGATTCGAGCGTCTGCACCTGGCGCTCGATTTCATATTCGAGCGCGTGGACGAGGTAACGGAACGAGTTCAGGTTCTTCACTTCCGTTTTCGTGCCGAAATTCTGCTCGCCATGCCGGCGGACGCTTACATTCGCATCGCACCGCAGCGAGCCTTCCTCCATGTTGCAGTCGCTCACCTCGGTGTAGAGCAGGATCTGCTTCAGCGCGGTGAGGTAGGCGTGCGCCTCCTCGGGCGAGCGGATGTCCGGCTCGGAAACGATTTCGATCAGCGGCACGCCGCCGCGGTTGAAGTCGATATAGGTGTTCCGGTCGGAATCGGGAAAGCCCTCGTGCATGCCCTTCGCGGCGTCGTCTTCCAGATGCAGGCGCGTGATACCGATGCGCTTCGTCTTTCCATCGTGTTCGATCTCGAGCCAGCCACGGGTGGCCAGAGGCAGCTCGTACATCGAAATTTGATAGCCTTTTGGCAGGTCGGGATAGAAATAATTCTTCCGCGCAAAGCGCGAACGCTCCTCGACCGTGCAGTGGAGCGCCAGTGCCGCCTTCACCGCCAGCTCCAGCGCGCGCCGGTTGAGCACGGGAAGCGCTCCGGGCAGCCCCAGACACACGGGGCAGGTATTCCGGTTTGGCGGGTCGCCGAAGCGAGCCGAGCAGGCGCAGAAAATCTTCGTCGCCGTCTTCAACTGGACGTGCGTCTCCAGCCCGATTACCGGCTCGTAACGCGCGAGCACTTCGGGCGGGATACTGGACGCTTCCTGCGTGGCCCTGGCCATGGCGAGTCCGAAATTATAGCATCCCGCTTCCACCGCCATGGGTCAGCGGGAGCGGGAAGCGGGGAACAAACCACAGCGCGCGCACACCGCGCCGCACTCGATTGTCGTCTAGTTGGGGGCCTGCGGCTCCGCCGGGGCCGGCTTCAGATCGCAAAAGAGGAATGGGCCGCGCTCGACCACCTCCCCTCGCGCTACGGAGAGCGGGGCGCGGAACACGGGCCCATCGAAAACAAAGGTATGGAACTCTCCGTTCTCGCCGCAGGCATCCACGCCCGGCGGCAAATCCGCGAAGAACGAATCGTCAAGCTCGCGCCCGGCGAAACTGCGGGGGAGGACGCGCGAATCCACGCACACGGCCACGGCGCGGAATCCCGCGTCCACAAACCGGCGCGCCAACTCGCGCGTGTTCTGCTTCCAGAGCGGAAAAACGCCGGTCATTCCGATGCGCGCCAGATTGTTTTCGCGGTAGACGCGCAAATCTTCGAGAAAAATGTCGCCGAAGACGACGCGGCGCACGCCCTGCGCATGCTGTTCCTCGAGCGCCTCCTGCATGCGCGCTTCGTAGGTGGCATTGATGCACTCGGGGGGAATGAAGACTTTGCGAAGCGGCAGGCCGATCGCCGCAGCCTGCCGCTCGAGCAGTTCGCGCCGCACGCCGTGCATGCTGATGCGGTCGTAGCCTTCCGTCACGGTGGTGAGCAGCGCGGTGATGCGGCAATCCTCGCGCTTCCGGATAGCCGCGAGCGCCATCGCGCTGTCTTTCCCTCCGCTCCAGCAGAACAGCAACGGTTCTGCTGCCGGATTCATGAGCGTCCTCCCAGATGGTATTTCACGCCGCCGCGGAATTCGCGGCCGAGCGCCGGAAAACCGAGAATGAGCTGATATTGCCTGTCGAGGAGATTCTGCACGCGGCCGAAGAGTTCCACGCCGTGGCCCGCCGCGTAGCTCCCCGTCACGTCGAATCGCGCGTAGGGAGGCGTGCGCGTCAGCCCCAGGCCCAGAAAATCCGAGTCGGTGCGCGAGCCGCTGTAATAGCCGACGAGGTTCAGGTTCCACTGCCGATACGCGGTGTTCACGATCAGGCTTCCGGAATTGAGCGGGCGCCGCAGCAGCCGGTTGCCCGGAATCGTGGCCGGATCGGTGGCGTTGGGAGCCCTGATTACCAGGCTGTCGTCGTACGCATAGCCCGCGCCGATGCGCAGCCAGCGCGCCGCTTTCGCCTCTACCTTCAGATTCGTGCCACCGGCCTGCGCCAGGTCGGTATTGAAGTAGGTGCCAGCATAGCTGCAACCTGGAATCGTCGTTTCGCCGAAGCTGATCATGTTGTGAAAGCGGTTGTAGAAGCCGTCCAGGGAGACGCTGATGCGGTCGCCGTCGAAGAACTGGTCCACGCCCGCGTGGGTGCTGCTGCTCTGCTCGGGACGCAGGTTGGGATTGCCCGGATAACAAGGGTCGGTGCCGTACGATTCGTCGAGGCTGGGTTCTTTGATGCCCAGGCCGTAGGAAAGATGAAGCCGCGTGGGGCCGAAATCCTCGCCGCCTTTGTAGGCCAGATAAGCTAGACCCAGGCGGGGAACCACGCGCGTGCCGAAATTGGAGTTGTCTTCCGCGCGCACCCCGGCCGTGGCCGTGAGCCGCGGGCTCAACAGGTAGCGCGCCTCGAGATAGCCCGCCTGATTGTTGCGCCGCGCGTGGCTGTCGATATCGCTCAGCCAGCCGTTCTCCACTTCGTAGGCGTAGCCAGCGGTTACCGAGCCTTTCGCTCCCACGTAGGTGGCCTGTGCCTCTCCGTTCACGCGGTTGAACTGGTTGTAGGAGAAAAACGTATAGTCGCAGAATTCCGACGAAGGCACGGCAAAGGGCGAGCGCGGCATGCCGGTGCAGAGCATGAATGGATCCGGCGAGAGGTAATACGAGCTGAGCGGATTATCGTAAATCTGCCGCAAATACGCCTCGGAAAGCAGCGCGTGAAATCGCCAATGCGTTCCGGCGGCGAAGTCGCCGGAAAGCGCGGCGGAAAAATTGTGAAGGGCGTTGTATTCGTTCAGTTCCGGAGGAGTGATGAGCGTCTGGCCTTGAATGCCTGCGTCGCTCGTGTTGTTGCGCAGGACCAGCCGGACCGAATCGGCATCGGTGAAGCGCCAGCCGAAATTGCCGGAGAAGGTCTCGTCGCGGAACGCGTCGTTTACGCCTTCTCCGTCCGTGTCGTACCGGCCGAAGCCGATCAGGTAGTCGAAGGGTCCGGCAAGCCCGCTGAGCGTAGCCGACCCGCGCGCCGACGAAAAGTTGCCGCCCTCGCCCACCAGGTCGAGCGCGGGCTCGTGGGTCGAGCCGCGCGCCGTGATGATCTGCACGGCGCCAGTCATGGCGTCCGAGCCGTAAAGGGCGCTCTCCGCGCCGTGGACCACTTCGATCTTCGCCACGTCGTCCAGAGTGAACGGCGAGAGATCGACCGCTCCGCCGGGAGCATCGAGCGACACTCCGTCCACCAGCACCTTTGTGTAGTTCGAGTTTCCTCCATCGAGGAAGAGCGAAACCGGCCCGCCCATCCGGCCGCCCTGCCCGATGCTGACGCCCTGAAGATTGGAGATTGCCTCCGTGACTGAGGTGAACTGAAGCGTGGAGATGTCCTGCTGCGTGACGACGTCCACCGGCGCGGCCACGCTTTCCGCGGCAGCCGGCAGCGGTTCGGCGGTTACAATCACTTTCGCCGAAGCCGGATCGAGTGAAAGCCGCACGGTGATTTCACGTCTCTCGCCGGCCGCCAGCCGAAAGTCCTGCTCGAAGGCCGCGAAGGAAGCGCCCGTGATCCGCAGCCGGTAACTTCCTGGCGGCAGATCGAGCGCGAACCGTCCGGAAGCGTCCGAGGCTGCGCGCAGGGGCGCACTGCCTGCCGCCCTATTTTCAACGGAGATTTGCGCTTTGGCGACTGCAGCGCCCGACGGATCGAGAATCGTCCCGGTGAACGAGGCGAGTTGCTGGGCGGCGAGGCGAACGGAAAACAGCAGGACAGAAAGAACTGCAAGAAGCCAGAGAGCCGGATGACGCTTCATAAATCCTCCTCTCCCTCTCGCGCGGGAGTAAAAAGGCGCGCTGCCTCACCTAGCTCCGGTCTCGAAGCCTCGTGAGGAGCGGCCGGCTCTTTCGGTCTCCTGGCTCGGCGGCAGCCCCCGCAAAGCGGTTGGCGGGCCTTCCCCCCCGGGGAAACCGGGGAGTGGCCCGCGCGGGCTGTGGATGACGCATCGTATGCGTCCGCCTTACAGTCGCGCGGCGGCGACGGATTTTCACCGTCTTCCCGGGCAAAGAGCCGGCGGGTGGATTGGCGCAGCGTCCGGTCCCCTCCCGAATCCCGATGCTCCGGGACCGGGACGAGACGAGCCGCCGCAGGGTTGGCGGGGAGCGTTTTCGCAGATTCCTACTCGGTATCCGCTCCCGAGAACGTCACTTTCGGAGTCCCTCGCGCCGTGTATTCGACGTAAAGGAGCGTCCCGAAAACCTGCTGCAACAGTTCCTGCTGGTACACTTCGGTCGGTCTTCCCACGCGCAGCGTTTTCCCCCGGTCGAGCAGGATGATGCGGTCCGCGAATTCGGCCGCTAGGTTCAATTCGTGCGTCACCACCACCACGGCGTATCCGCGGTCCGTGGCGATGCGGCGCAGCCGGCGCAGCAAGTCCACCTGCGCCGCGATGTCCAGGTGCAGCGTCGGCTCGTCGAGCAGCAGCAGCAGCGGCTGCTGCGCCAGAGCCCGGGCCAGAATGACCCTCTGTTTTTCGCCGCCCGAAAGTTTGTGCATCCAGCGCCCGCGCAAGGGATCAGCGCCGGCTTCGAGCAGCGCCTGGCGCGCCACCGCCGCGTCCTCCTCCGTCTCGAATCGCAGGCCGCGGCTGTAGGGGTAGCGCCCCTGCATCACGAATTCCCACACGCGCACCGGGAAGAGCAGCGGCGTTTCCTGCTGCACCAGCGCGATGCGCTGCGCGCGCGTGCGCAGATCCAGCCGGCTCACTTCCAGCCCTTCCAGCTTCACGCGGCCCGAAAGTGGTGCGAGAGTGCCGGCCAGCAGACGCAGAAGCGTGGATTTGCCGCTGCCGTTGCGGCCCAGAATGGCCACCAACTCGCGCGAGCGCACCTCAAAGGACGTGGCCTCCAGCGTGAACAGCGGAGCGCCGCCTTCCGGCGCGTAGGAATGGCTGGCTAGGTCCACGAGCACGCGCGGCGGCTCAGACGGCGTGGTCCGCGCCGGCCCGCCCGCGCTCGCCGGCTTCGGTTGTTCCGCTGTTCGTTCCGCGGGATTCACGTCTTGCTTCTCCGCAGCAGATAGATAAAGACGGGCGCGCCGACCAGTGCGGTCATCGCGCCGACCGGGAGCTGCGTCGGCGAGACCAGCGTGCGCGCCAGCGTGTCTGCCACCACCACCGCGATGGCCCCGCCCAGCGCCGTGGCGGGAATCAGCAGCCGGTAATCGGAGCCGAACAGCAGCCGGATCAGGTGCGGCACCATCAGGCCCACGTAGCCGATCGCGCCGCTCACAGAAACGGCCAGCCCGGTGAGCAACGAAGCGCCCAGGAATACGACCAGCTTCACCCGCACCACGTGCACGCCCAGGTGCATCGCTTCCTGCTCGCCTCCCAGCAGCAGATTAAGATCCGCAGAGGTGGTGTAGATGGCTCCTACGGCCAAAACCAGCACCAGGAACAGCCATGCGGGAGCCACCGGAGTGGGCGCGGAAAGATCGCCCATCAGCCAGAAGGCCATGCCCCGCAGCTCGCGCCCTGAGATCGTTGTCATCAGAAACATGATGAGCGCGGAGAGAAACGAGGCGGTGATGATCCCGCCGAGCAGCAGCGTGTAGCTGTCTAGCTCGCCTCCGCGCTGCCCCAGAAAGTACACGGCCGTGGTGGCCGCGATGGCGCCGATGAACGCGCCGAACGGCGTGGCGCCCGGCAGTTGCTCCGCCCAAATGAGCGAAAGGATCGAGCCCAGTGCCGCGCCGCTCGAAACGCCCAGCACGTAGGGGTCGGCCAGAGGGTTGCGCAGCAGCGCCTGGAAACTCGCTCCCGCGACGGAGAGCGATGCGCCGACGATCATGGCCAGCAGAATCCGTGGCCAGCGAATGTCCAGAATGATCAGCCGGAAATCGCTGGAGATCTGATCGCTGCGGCCCGTGGCCGCGTGGAACAGGAGAACCGCCAGGTCGTAGAGGGATATGGAGCGTGTCCCGAATTTCAGCGCGAGCAGCACCACGAGCAGCAACACTCCGACCAGCGCTGCGCAGACGATCAGGATCCGGCGGGCGGTAAGAGTGCGCATCACAGCCGGCTCTTTCGTTGCGGAGTCGCGCTGGGCGGGGCTGGAGCGGCCGCAAAGGCTTCGGGATGGAGCTGGCGCGCCAGATCCTCGATCGCGTCCAGCATCCGGGGCGCCGGGCGGTCGAGCGCGTCGCTCACTACGGCGAAATGACCGTCGCGCACGGCATCCAGGCTGCTCCAGCCAGGCCGTTTTATCAGGGAGTTGATCGTGGCCTGTGGATCATCCTCATGCGCGCCCGCAAATACCAGGTAGTCAGGGTTCTGCCGCACCACCTCTTCGATATTCACCTGCGGCCAATCCTGTCCGGAGGTAATCACCGATTCGGCGCCCGCGCGGCGCAGCGCATCCGCCAGAAACGTTTGCGGGCCGGTGGAAATGATGGGGTCGAGCCACACGACAAAGAAAACTCGCTTCGGTGCGCGCCCCGCCAGCCGATGCGCGAGCTCGGCGAGCCGCCGATCCATCGCCGCGGCCAGCGTTTCCCCGTCGGATTTCGCACCCAGCACTTCGCCCAGCCTCCGCGTGGAAGCCACCACGTCTTCCACCGTCCGCGGGTCGGTGGTGTACACCGGGATGCCCAGACGGTCGAGCGCCTCCACGGATTCTGCGCGGTTCAGCGAGCGCGTGGCCACCACAACGTCGGGATGGAGCGAAACGATTTGCTCGAGATTCGGGTTGATCGGCCCGCCCACGCGCGCGCGCGTGCGCGCTTCCGGCGGGTAATCGCAGTAATCCGTAACGCCCATGAGCCGCGCCCCCAGGCCGAGCGCGAACACGGTTTCCGTCAGGCTCGGCGCCAGCGAAACAATCCGTTGCGGCTCGGCCCGCACGCGGACCACACGGCCGAGCTCGTCGTGAAATTCGACGATCGTATCCGCAGATTTAGTCGGCGTCGGCGCGGGAGGAGCCGCCTGCGAGTGCGCGGCCAGCGTCGCCAGCACCAGCCACGCCGCCGCCCATCGCGCTCGATTGAGGTTTCTCGTCATAGCGAAAAATAAAAAAGCCCCACGCGAGCATGGGGCTGTTGGCCTGCACTCCCTCTCGCGAGGAGCGCCGGCAAAAAGCGGCTCAGTCAGGTTTCCTGGCTTACGGCCGTCCCCGTCGCAGTTCGACTCGGCAAACCCGACGGCTGCGGCCAATCACAGTGGCGGGACCGCGGCCGACTTTCACGGCCTTCCCCTGTTCTGAGCCGGTTGATTGTCGCGAGCCAGTGTATGTCCCGTGCAGGAGTGTGTCAACGCGCGCCGCGCGGCTGCAAACGTTGGGGGCATCTGCGCCGCGGGCCGCGGCATCCATTTTCCAGCAGCAACCGGGGTGGGAGGATGGCGATTTTTTGGGCAGGCCTGATTTGCGGCACGATGGATATCACCGCCGCGCTCGTTGTGTACGGCCGCTTCGGCGTTCTGCCCATGCGGCTTCTGCAGGGAATCGCCGCAGGTCTTCTCGGCCCGCGCAGCTTTGATGGGGGAATCGCTACGGCGGCGCTCGGCCTGCTCTGTCACTACTTCATCGCCTATTCCGCGGCGGCCGTCTATTACGCTGCCAGCCGCGGGACGCCCATCCTCGTTGAACATTTCATCGGGTTCGGGGCGCTCTATGGCGTCGTCGTATATTACTTCATGCAACTGGTGGTGATTCCGCTCTCGGCGGCTACGCGCCGGCCCTTTTCCATGAAACTGATGATCATCGGCGTGGTGATTCACATCTTCTGCGTCGGACTGCCCATCGTCAGCACGATCCGATATTTTCGA
Source organism: Candidatus Acidiferrales bacterium (assembly GCA_030037225.1). Classification (GTDB taxonomy): domain Bacteria; phylum Acidobacteriota; class Terriglobia; order Acidiferrales; family UBA7541; genus JOPF136. Next base: position 16,692 of record JASHRU010000405.1, read on the forward strand.
GCGCGCTGACACTCTCCCGTAAAGCGTTTTGAGCGCCGGCACACGCCCGCCCGCATCTCATTCACGCGCGGATTTCCGGATTTTGCGGCTGCTCGCGGCGCGGGTTCAGGCCGAACTGTGCGTGTCGTCTTCGTCGATGGCCCAGCGCAGGTTGTCCACGCACCAGCGGCCATCCACATGCACCAGCGTGAAGTGCGCCACGTAATCCTCGTCGTCGTCCGAGGTGACGTGGATATCCAGCAGCACCCGGTCCTCCGACTGGCTCTGCGTGCTCACCTCCTGCTCTTCCGTGTGGAACATCTCGCGGTGCGAGCGGACCAGCCGCCGGAACGTAGCCAATGGCACGCGGGCGCGGTATCCAGGAGAGAAGAAGGAGTACGCACCCGCGACATCGTCCTGATTCAGCGCCTCGAGCTGGGCACGCGCCGCGCGCAGCGCTCCTCCCGCCGCCTCGTCTGCCGAAGGAGCCGACCCCGGAACCTTACCTTCGAGTTTCGGCGCCGCAGGCACGGGCGGCACGGAACGAGCCCACCGGCTCTCATGCCGCAGCAGCAACCACGTGGTGAGCGTGAATGCCAGCGTTCCGGTTCCCAGCAGCGCGGCCAGCCGGCGGAGCAGCGCGCGCCGCCTGCGGCGTTCGCGATCGAACACGGGCCGCCATACTTGTGCCGGCTCCGGCGCCGCAGGTTCGGGCGGGAGTTCTCCGCTGTTTATCGGTTCTTCCACTGAGGCTTCCGTTTCTCGACCAGGGCGCGCAGGCCTTCCTGCGAATCTTCCAGCTTGTAGAGTTCGTTCAGGAACACGTCCATCGACGCTTTCAGTCCTTCCTGCAGAGAAAGGCCCACGCCGCCGATGATGGCCTTCTTCGCCATGCGCAGAACCGCGCCGGACTGCGCGGTAATCTGGGCGATCATGGCGTTCACCGTCTTTTCGAGCTGGTCTTCGGACACCAGACGGCTGATGAGTCCGAGGTCGCGGGCGCGCTCGGCCGAGATGGGTTCGCCGGTTAGCACCAGCTCCATCGCCAATCGCGGGCCCACGATCTGGGGGAAGATGGTCGCGGCGAGCGGAGGAAAGACGCCGATCTTGATTTCCGGTTGCGCGAATCGGGCGCGCGGCGTGGCCACCACGATGTCGCCGAACGCGGCCAGTTCGGAGCCGCCGCCGATGGCCGGTCCGTCCACCACCACCATCACCGGCTTTCCGACTTCGATCATGGCCAGGAAAACGCGATGGAACGCGTCCGTCATCTGGAACACGCGCTGCGCCGTGTACTCGCCCACGTCGATGCCGCCGGAAAACGTCTTGCAAGCGGAGTCAATGAGGATCAGCTTGATCGCCTCGTCGTCCCCCGCCCACTCGATGCCCGATGTCAGCTCGCGGAGCATTGGCTCGTTCAGCAGGTTGTGCTCCGGACGATTCAGCGTGAGCCGGGCGAGCGGTCCGTCGTTCGTCGCGTTGATATAGTGGAAATCTTCCCGCTTCAGGCGCTGCACCGCGGCGATCGCCACATCGATCATCGGCCGCCGGGCTTGCGATACGCGTTCCATGGTTATGCCGCCTCCACGGCGAGCGCCACACCCAGCCCGCCCGATACACACAAGGTCGCCAGTCCTCGCCGTGCGCCGTCCTTGTGCCGCCGCAGCTCGTGCACAAGAGACGTAACGATACGCGCGCCCGTTGCACCGATGGGGTGGCCCAGCGCGATCGCCCCGCCATTCGGGTTCAGTCGAGCGCGGTCGAAGTCGAGCTCGCGGTCACACGCCAGCACCTGCGCGGCAAAGGCTTCATTCAGCTCCACGGCACTGTAGTCCTGGATTTTCCAGCCGGTACGCGCTTCGAGCTTACGGCACGCCGGCACCGGCCCGATTCCCATGCGGTGCGGCTCCACGGCCGCCACCTGCGCATCCACAATCCTGGCCAGCGGGGGTCCCGCCAGCGCGCCGAGGCGTGCTTCGCTCACCAGCACCACGGCCGACGCGCCATCCGTGATTCCGCTGGCGTTCCCTGCCGTGATGGTCCCGTCTTTCGCGAAGACGGCCGGAAGCTTCCCCAGGCCCTCGAGCGTCACATCGGGGCGCACGTGCTCATCCTTTTCGATGCGCGTGGCGCGTCCCTTTGCATCCATTTTATCCACGGCGACGATTTCTTCGCTGAAGCGGCAGCTCTCCATGGCCCGCGCCGCCCGGCGGTGGCTCTCCAGCGCGAACTCATCCTGTTCCGCCCGCGGAATCTTGAATTCCTGCGCCAGCAGCTCGGCCGTCTCTCCCATCACCAGTTGCGACAGCGGGCACAGAAATCCGTCGCGATACATCGCATCGGTCAGTTGCTGGTGACCCATGCGCATCCCCCAGCGGGCGTCCAGCAGATAGGGCACGCGGCTCATCGATTCCGCGCCTCCGGCCACAATCACATCCGCGTTTCCCAGCAGAATTTGTTGCCAGCCGAGCAGGATGGCCCGCAGCCCGGAAGCGCACGCCATGTTTACGGTGAATGCCGGAACGTCGTCGCCCAACCCGGCCCGCCAGGCCACCTGCCGCGCCACGTTCGGGCCGATTCCGGCCGGGCGCGCGTTGCCCAGGATCAGTTCGTTCACCGGGCAGGGCAGCGCGCCGGAATCGGTTCGCGTGCGGTCGCCGGGCGTCCGTTCCGCCGGCGCGCTTCCGAAGGCGCGCCGCATAGCTTCCCGCACAGCGATTACACCCAAATCCGCCGCGGAAAGATCCGCCAATCCTCCGCCGAATTTCCCGATCGGCGTGCGCACCGCGCTCGCAATGTAAACTGTGCGGCTCATGATCTCGGCTGATATTTGATGGTCCAGAGCCCTCAAGGGACCGACAAGATTTTGATGCTAGCATACCTGGGCCGGTCGATGGCGGGTGTGCGTTCCCGGACTTTCCTGTTGTGCCTCGCGTTTGCCGCGCGCCCCATTTTCAGCCGTTTTCGGCTCCTCAAACGGCTAGAATGGCCCCGCGAACGGGTGCCCGCTGCCGCCAGCGCGAAGCCGCCCCTCGCATTCCCAGATGCCGCCCGGGTTTGGACCCATCGCCGGACTCATCGTTGGCCACGCGCACGACGACCGCGCGCTCACGGGCTGTACCGTCCTCATTTCCGAGCACGGCATGACCGCTTCGTGCGACGTTCGCGGCGGCGCCACCGGCTCCCGCGAGTTGGGCGTGCTCGATTCCGGCCACCTCGCCGCGAAAATCCACGCCCTCGTGTTTGCCGGAGGAAGCGCATTCGGTCTCGATGCCGCATCGGGCGTCGTCCGCTGGCTGGAAGAACGAGGCATCGGGTTCGATGCCGGCGTCGCGCGCGTCCCGATCGTGCCCGCGGCCATTCTGTTCGATCTGGCGCTAGGTGATGCGGCGCGCCGGCCCGATGCCGCCATGGGCCACCAGGCCGCCGCCGCTGCGACCAACGGGCCCGTGGCGGAAGGCAATGTGGGCGCAGGCACGGGCGCGAGCGTCGGAAAACTCTGCGGCATGGAGCTGGCGATGAAGGCCGGCATCGGATGCTGGACGGAGGAGTGTGCCGGGGCGGACGGCCAGGCGGTACGTGTTGCCGCGCTCGCTGCGGTCAACGCGTTTGGAGATGTGCGCGACCCCGCCACAGGCCGTCTGCTCGCCGGTGCACGCATCGCGTCCGGCTCGCGGGATCTTCTCGATACGGCTGCAGCGCTTCGCCGCGGCCAGGCGCCTGCTGGATTTGGCCGTTCGCCTGCACCACCGGCAAATACCGTGCTCGTCGCCGTCGCCACCGATGCGTCGCTCGATCGAATCGCGCTTCAGCGTGTGGCCGTGATGGCGTCCGCGGGAATGGCGCGCGCGCTTTCGCCGGCCTTTACGCGTTTTGACGGGGATATCGTATTCGCTCTTTCCTGTGGCCCGCCCGCCGAGGCGGAGGAACGAGTAGCGGCAGTGGAATCCGTGGGAACCGCGGCAGCAGAAGCGGTCGCCCGGGCCATCGTCCGCGGCGTCACCCAGGCACGTTCTGCGGGCGGCCTTCCCGGCCTAGCTGGGTAGCACAGGCTTTCCGCCTATACCCGTCATTTCGTTGCGGCCGTCAGCTCCGCCGAAGCTTTGCCGCCCAATGCGAAAGATGATTCAGCGACTGCGTGTGCGTGCGGTCCAGCGCCAACGGCGTGATGGAAACATCCCCGGCAAAAATCGCGGCATAGTCCGTGTCGGGCTCGACGTCGGTGATGCGTTTCTGCTCGCTCAACCAGACGAATGTGCGCCCGCGCGGGTCCACTCCGTCTTGCAGGTAATTTCGCGTGATTTTCTTCGACTGGCGCGTGAAGCGCACGCCTCCCTTCCACTCCGCCGGCACGTTGACGTTCAGCATCACGCCTTCCGGGAAGCCTTCGGTGAGAGCCAGCTCCGCCAGCGTGCGCGCAAACGCAGCCGATGCGCTGAAATCCGGATTTGCCCGCCGGCCCACCAGCGAAATGGCGCACGCCGCATGCCCGTTGATCGTGCCTTCCATCGCCGCAGCGGCGGTGCCTGAGTAATACACGTTTTCTCCCAGGTTCCCGCCGTGGTTGATTCCGGAGAGCAGGAGATCCGGCGGACCGGGCAACAGCCGGTTCAGCGCCAGAATCACGGCATCCGTCGGCGTTCCCGCCACAGCCCACTCCCGCTCGGCCACCTGCTCGTAAAAAACCGGATCGAGCAGCGTGATGGACTGTGCCGAGGCGCTGCGTTCTCGGTCGGGCGCCGAAATGTAGATGTCGCCCAGACCCGCAAGCGCACTGGCCAGCGCCCGCAGGCCAGGCCCGGCAATTCCATCGTCGTTCGTCAACAAAATGGTCGGCATGGTTCAGACGTTCCGGAAGAGCGGCAACCGGTGTGCGCGAGATAAATGGTCGGGACGACTGGATTTGAACCAGCGACCTCACGCACCCCAAGCGTGCGCGCTACCAGGCTGCGCTACGTCCCGACGGCAAAATTCAGAGTATCACCGCATTCCGAGGAGGGTCAAGATTGCGCGAAGTTCCTGCCGCACGGCCACCAGTGCGCTGCGTGCATCGCCGGTCAAGAGGGCTGTCGCTGCCGCTTCGCTTCGTGCATCGGAGTAGGCCACGGACGCGCGGTCCGGCTCGCGCGCGGTAACTCTGCTGTCGCTTACGAATTGGCCCGCCGCCGCTTCTCGTCCGCTGCCACCGAGCGCCTCCGCAAGATGCCGTCGTGCTCCGGCGATCGTAAATCCCTCCTCGTACAGCAGCCGCTTGATGGTGCGGATCAGTTCGATATCTTCCTGTCGATAAAGCCGGTGCCCCTTCGGTGCCTTCACCGGCTGCAGCATCGGAAATTCGGTTTCCCAGAAGCGCAGGACGAAGGGTTTCGTGTCGGTAAGGCGGCTGACGTCGCCAATGCGGTAGAGACGTTCCGGCGCCGGCGTATTCGATGCGGCTGCAGACATTCTGCCTGTCTATCGTAAGCCCGCGCGGCTGGGTGTCAATCAAAACTGCGGGGCCAATCGGGCCGGCCAGCCTCCCCTTCGCGAACCACGAATGGAGATCGAAGCTACCTGTCACCGTGGAGCCGGGCTTTTCTTCCGCATATACAGCAGCTTCTCGACCTGGGCGACGACCGTGCCCGCTTCGTCCTTCACCTCGACCGAAAACGTTCGTTCAATCTTTTCCTGGGTCTCGAGCGCTCGCTTGATCTCTTCAATCTGCTCGTCGGAAAGCCGAAAACTGGCGCATACAGTACCTTTTCCGGGCTTGCGGAAGCGGATGCTCGCCGACTTGTCCCAGACGATGTAGTCCTTCCCCAGATTCTCGATGAGCATGACC
>JASHRU010000406.1 GCA_030037225.1 Candidatus Acidiferrales bacterium
CGTGCCGGAATCGATATTGAAATAGGCATCGAGCTTGGCGAACTCGGGTTTGGGCTCCTCGGCGCTGCCGAAATGCTGGCGCACGTAGGCGAGGGAGCCGAGCAGGCCTTCTTCCTCGCCGCTCCAGAGCGCGACACGAATGGTGCGGCGCGGCTTGGCGTGAATGGCGGCGAGAAGGCGGATGGCCTCGAGCATCATCGAGGAGCCGATGCCGTTGTCGGTGGCGCCGGTGGCATCGTGCCAGGAATCGTAGTGGCCGCCGAGCATGACGACTTCGTCTGCTTTATCGGAGCCGGGGATCTCGCCGATGGCGTTGTAGACAGTCGAACCCTCGGGATATTCCTTGTTCTGAATGCTGATGCGAAGTGTGACCGGGGTGCCGTCGTCCAAGAAGCGTGCGATGCGGCCGTAGTCCTCGTTGCGCATGACGAGCGTGGGAACAGCGCGGGTCCAATCGTAGGTGCCGTTTTGCTGGGCGATGATCACGCCATGGGCGCGGCCGGCATCGTTGATGCGGACGAGCGCGCCATTGTCCACCAGAAATTGGTCCACGATGCGGTTGACTTCCTGCCGGGTCAGCTGGCCCTGGGGAGGAGGCGTCGGGGGCTGGAAGTTGAAACCGCCGCGGGGATTCTTGGGATCAAAGCGCGATTTCCATTCGTCGTCGGGGCGACGAAGCGGCGCGGGATTGAAATTTTCAGGCACTTCGACATGCTTGCCGACGAGCACGATGGCGCCGCGCACCTTTTCGCGGACGGAATTCAGATAGGCGTCGAGCTCCGCTTGCGTGGGCTGCTGCTCAGCGGGCTTGGCCGCAGGAGCTGGCATCGGTGGAGGCGTGGCGGTGGGCGCTGGCGGTGGCGCGGCCGGAGCAGCGGCAGGGCCGCCAAAGCCGCCGAAGGCGGGCAGGGCCAATCCGGGCGGGGCGATCAGGACGACCCGTGCTGTGACCGGGCCGTTTGTGCCGGGCGTCCAGGCCAGCGGCTGAACCAGTAGCTGTCCATGGAAGGGGGAGACAGCGACCGCCGAGAGTTCGAGATTCTCCCAGCCAGGGACGGGAGTGGCAGCGGCCGGTGGCTGGAAAGTCCATGGCTCGAGATGCGCGTTCGCGAGTCCCCAGGAAGTCATGGTTTGGACAGCCCAATCGTCGGCGGATTTCAGGTTGGGCGTGCCGGTCAGGCGCGGGCCGTGCACATCGGCGATCTCGTGGATGATCCACATGATCTTGGAGTTGTTGGTTTCTTCCGTGAGAATTTGCGTGTAGACCTCTGACAGCGGGGGCGCCTCCGCGGTGAAAGCGAGCGCCGCGAGGAGCAGTAAAGAGAGCGCAAGAGCGGCAAATCTGGACATATGGCCTCCCCAGTCTTATTGAAGGACGCCTATTCTACCGATTTTCAAGTAGAGAAGGGGAGCAGCGTGTTGGGGAGCGGTTGGGGTGGGCGATGGGATTTGAACCCACGACGTTCGGAGCCACAGTCCGATGCTCTACCAGCTGAGCTACGCCCACCGCCGGCGGATAGCGCTAGATTACGCCAATTCTTCCTGGCAAGGAAGCAGCCGGCCAGACGACAGAATGCTACCGCGTCGAGACGACAACGCAACCTTTGCCGGACTCCGGACTGATAGACATCAACCCGGAGAACAGGGGCAGGCAAAGGTGGGGCGAAATGACCGCTCCCATCTCCACCATGTAAACCCTCTACAGAGGCGGAAAATTGTCCACAGGATGATGCTGCTTTGGTCAGCGAACCTTTGCTACCGGGCACAAAACAAGTGACTTAGGGACGGGGCCGGCGGAATCCATTGTGCATAACCCGCATGTGTCCTGATGTGGGGCCCGCTTCTTCCGAGATATCGGGCAGCGCCATCCAGCGCCGTCCAGGGGGTCCGGATGATTTCAGGCAGTGGCGAGAGTATTCGCCAGCCAGAGGGTTGTTAGGAGTGCCCAGCGACAAAGGAGAATCACCATGGGAGCAGCGACCCAGCCTCTCGACGCCGGCCATTCGGAACAGGAAAGCTGGCAGACGCTGATAGGAGATCAGCGCTACCGGCTGTTTGCCGCAGGCAACCGCTGCGCGGCGATCGCGGAATGTATGCCGACGCATGCGCGATCTGCCGATCCAGGAAATCTGCCCCTTGCGCGGCAAAGCTTTGACGCCCGCTACGGACTGAAGGCAGACGGGCAAAAACGCATGGTGCTGCTCACGGAAGTATCGCGTGTTCCGGAAAACTCGCAGAGCATGGGCGACGCGAGGGAGTGCGCCACCGAGCGCACGCAATGGCGCTGGCAGGCGGTCCACCGTCTGCAGCCGGTCTCGCAACTCAAATCCTACATTGACAAGCAGTCGGGGTCCTGTGTGTTCTTTCTGACGCGCAGCATGCAGCCGGCGGGCGGTCACCCGGCAAAGACGCGGGAACGGCTGGTGGATTCCGCGGTGCGCATCGGAAGGAGCCTGGGGCTGGACGAGAAAAATCTGGAAGCCCTGCGCGTGGCGGGACTTGTGCACGAAATGGGCAAACTCTCTCCGGCGCAAGCGGCCGGGCGGAAGTTCTACGTGACGGCGGACGACGATCACGAGGCAGGAGAGTGCTGCCGCCATGCCGCGTGCGCAAATCCGGCAAGAGCGCGACTGGAGGCGGTGCCTTACTGCACGGAGCACTTCATTTCGACGTGCTATGAGCGGCTGGACTGGTGTGCAGACCGGCTAAGCCACCGACCGGCATCGGAGCAGGAATCGGAGGCGTTGTGGTCGTTCTTGCGCGCATGCATCGGGCAGACCCGGACACTGACGCGCGATCCATTCCATCAAGAGTCTCTCGAGCGCGCGCGCCTGCTCGACATTCTGCACACGGCGATGGAATTCAGCCGGCACATGAGGCGGAGCCCGCGACTGAAAGAGACAATCCCGGTTCGTTTGCTTTGCGAGACGCCGGGGCGTCCCTGGGCAGAGCGGCTGAACACCAAATTGATCAGCCAACACGGGGCGATGTTTGAGTGTGCCCACCTGGTGAGGCCGGAGGATTGGCTGTTTGTGGAGCGGATGGACAGCGGCAGCAGGGCACGCGCGCGGATGGCGTGGCGCGGCTCGGGGCCCGGCGGAAACTTTACGGTCGCCCTGGAATTTCTCGATGCCGACAATTTCTGGGGGCTGAATTGGGCGAACGGCGGGCCGGGGGCAATGGCAAGCGGCGCGACGGCCTAAAGCGAATTTGCCGCAGCAGGGTATAGCGCCCGGCGGCTGACTTGGAGACGCTTACTTCACAGCGCCGACCGTGAAGCCGGCGATGAAGCGATCAAGGAAGATGTTGTAGAGCAGGGCGATGGGCAGGCTGGCGATCAAGCAGGCGGCCATCAACGAGCTCCAGTAGTACACATCGCCCCGCACCAGGAAGATCGGAATTCCCACACCCACCATTTGGTGCGCTTCGGGCGAGATGAACGTCAGCGCGTACACAAATTCCTGCGTGACGAGAGTGAACGTGAAGATGATGACGGTGAGGATGCCCGAGACCGAAATGGGGATGACCATCTTCAAGAACGCGCCGAGGCGGGTGAGGCCGTCCACCATGGCTGCATCTTCCAGCTCTTTGGGGATGGATTTGAAGAAGGCCATGAGCAGCCAGATGGAAAAGGGTACGGTGAAGCTCGGATACACGACTACGAGCGACCAGAGCGAGTCCTGCAATCCCAGCACGGCGACGACGCGAGAAAGCGGGATGAAGAGCAGCGTCGGGGGAACCAGATAGGTAAGGAAAATGGCGATACCCAGACGCTCGCCCCATTTTCCCGTGAGGCGCGTAAGAGCGTAGGCCGCGGGCACGGAGAGAAGCAGGGTGATGGCCACCACGATCACTCCGACCATTACCGTATTGCCCAGCCAGCGAACATAGCGCGTCTCGTAGAAAAGCAAATGGAGATTGGCCAGGGTGGGCGGAAGATTGAACAGGAACGGATTGTTATCCATCTTGTACATGTCGAGGTTTTGTTTGAATGTGGCCACGACCATCCAATAAAAGGGGAAGGCCAGCAGGACGGTGAAGACAAAGAGAATCAGCACGTGGACCAGGCGCGCAGCGATTTTCCGCGGATTGGCGCGCATGCTCAGACCACCTCGGCGCGATGCGCCACGCGAAGCATGAAGTACGCGACGGCCACAAGCACAGGCACCAGGAACAAGGAGATCGCCGCGCCCGCCGCCAAGTCGCTGCCCTGAATGCCGGTGGTGAAGGCCAGCAGGGGAAGCGTTTGGGTGGAATCGAAGGGGCCGCCGTCGGTGAGGATATACACCACGGTCATGTCCGTAAACGTGAAGATAATTCCGAAGAGAACGGCGACATTGATGATGGGCAGCATCATGGGAATCTTTATGCGGAAAAGAGTGCTGAAGTAGCCGGCGCCATCGATTTCCGCCGCTTCCGGAATCTCCTTGGGAATCGCGCTGCTCCCGGCCAGCATGATGACCGTCGCGAAGGGAATCATGCGCCAGCAGTGCACGCAGATGACGGAGGCCATGGCCAGGTGGGGTTCGCCGAGCCACATGGGCGTGTCGTAAGGCGAAAACAGATGGAGCCAGACGAGCACCCAGGTGATCACGCTGTAGATGGAATCAAGAATCCACTTCCAGCCAATGGTGCCCAGAGAAACGGGGGCAACCCAGGGAAGCAGAATTAAGAAGCGCACCAAGCCGCGGCCGCGAAAGGGCGCTTCCAGGGCCAGCGAAAGAATGGTGGCGCAAACGACCACAATGAGCTGCGAGCCTACAGTAAAGACGATGGAATTCTGGACCGCCTGGCGAAAGCTCGGGCTCTGCAGAATGCTGCGAAAGTTTTCCAGGCCGACATAATGCAACTGAGTGCTTCCGATGCGCGCATCGCTGAATGCGTAGAAGATGGCGAGCGCGAAGGGAGCGCCGATGAGCAGCAGAATGTACAGCACGGCGGGGCTGAACATGGCCGCCCCCAGCACGGGGCTCTGTGCGGCACCGGCGGACTTCACTTTGGATGCGGCTATTGCCATGGGTAGGGCCGCGGGTCGGCGCGCTTCTCCGTTTTGCGGTCGAAGAACCGGAGGTCCGATTCGGCCACGGCAAAATCGTGGACCGAGCCCGCGTCGTAGCCCGTAGGCATGGTCCAGGAGAGCCGAGAGATAATCTCCTTGGACTCGAAGTGCCCGTCTTCGATGCTTCCGTAAAGCACGCGCTCCGCGCCCAGGTATTCCACATACTTGACGCGATAACGAAAAGTGACTTGCTTGTTCCCGGCCACTAGGTCGGCGGGCAGAAAGCCCTCGGGCCGGAAGCCGACAATGATGTCGGAGAATTCGAGCAGGTTCATCGGCGGAGAGCCGAGGAAGGTGGCAACAAAGGTGTCCGCGGGGTCCTCGTAAACCTCCTTGGGCGTGCCAATTTGACGAACCACACCCTGGTGGAGGACAACGACGCGGTCGCCCATTGCCATGGCCTCGACCTGGTCGTGCGTAACGTAGATCGTCGTGGTGCCGATGTTCTTGTGAAATTGCTCGAGCTCTTCGCGTGCGGATGCGCGCAACTTGGCGTCCAGGTTGGAGAGCGGTTCATCGAGCAGGAAGACGGCCGGCTCGCGGACGATGGCGCGGGCTAGAGCTACCCGCTGGCGCTCGCCGCCGGAGAGTTCGCGCGGCTTGCGGTCGAGCAGCTTGCCGATGCTCAGCAGGCCGGCGGCCCACTCCACTTTCTGTCGGTGCTGGTTCTTCGGGACTTTCTGCGCTTTCAGCGGGAAGCAAATATTTTGATAGACCGTGAGGTGAGGATAGAGGGCATAGCTCTGAAAGACCATCGCAATCCGCCGCTCACGCGGAGAGCGCTGGTTGACCACTTGCCCGCCGATCAGAATCTCTCCTGAGGTAGGAGTTTCAAGGCCGGCAATCATGCGGAGGAGTGTGGTCTTCCCGGAACCCGAGGGCCCCAGGAAGACCAGGAACTCGCCCTCGTGTGTGGCCAGGCTTACGTTATTGACTGCTCCCAGCTCTCCTTCTTTGAAGACTTTCGTGAGGTTACGCGTCTCGACGACTGCCATCGCACCCCCGAGCTATGCCCATCGCGCGAAGATGCGCCGGTATTCCTCATCGGCGGCCTTGGCCGCGTTCTCCGCAGTTTCGTCGCCCCTGGCCACCTTGGCGAACATGGTGGGGATAAGCCAGGCGTAGAAAGCCTCGGAAATGCCCGCGCTAGCGTATCCCGGATAGCCGACGTTTGTGGCCCATTCGAGCACGTCACCGAGCACCTTGTACTTGTCCGGGGGATGAGCGCGCGAGTCGCTGGAAATTTCCTTCTGGAGATCGGGGACGGTCTTGGGGAAGCACGGGAAGTTGTAGAACTGGCCGGCAACAAACCCGTCGTGGAAGTGGTCCATGTAGTCGATCAGGAATTTCTGAGCCAGATCCTTTTCATCGGCGAAATTCCAGATGATGTAGCAGTTCATCACATGCTCGGCGGCGATGCGACGCACAGGCCCCTTGAGGGCGCGGCTGATCATGATCTCGCTGTCGATGGGCATGTTTTCCCGCTCGGATTGGCGCGTGATAGAAATGGCGTTGGCCACGTAACTGACCCGTCCGGCCAGCATGGCCTGGTTGTTCGAAGGCGGAGTCCAGGTGAATACCTCGGGGGTCTCCGTCTGCTGGTAGAGGGACTTCATATACTTGAGCGCATCGACGGTGTACTTGGAATTGAGGGTGACGTTTCCGGCCTCGTCCTGCTCGGCGCCGCCGAACGACCAGAGGATGGCGCGCATGGCCATGCTGGTGTCGAGTTCCTGAGCAAGGCCCAAGCCGCAGGGATGGCCGGTCGTCTTGCGGATTTTGACCGCTCCGTCCAGCAGATCGTCGTATGTGTCGGGTCCGTTCGGATACCCAACGGCTGTCCACCAGTCCTTGTGCCAGTTGCCGGGGTCGGGGGTGTAGGCGTCGGAGAATGCGAAATACTTCTTGGTCTTGGGGTTGTAAGTAGATTTATGCGCGAGATCAATTTTCTTTCCGTGCTTTCTCTCCACTTCCTGGTACACGTGAGTCATGTCCACCACGTTTTTCTCGTGGGAGGCGGGAGGAGACAGGAACATAAATAGATCGTGGCCCTTCTGGGCGGAGACTTCCGACGCGGCGCGGGCAGGCAGGTCGTTCAGATTGATGTTGTCCACGACCACATTGACGTTGTTTTTCTGGCCCCACTCGACCGTATAGTGCTTGTTGAACCATTCGTCCCAGGCAGGGACGAAGTGGCTCCACTGGCAAATCTTGAGCGTCCTCTGCTGCGCCGCGGCGCGCTCCGGAAACAGGAATGCCGACCCGATTCCTGCCGCTAGAGCAGCGCCCCCGGTGGTCTTGAGCAATTCTCTGCGCGTAAACTCCCGACTGCGTTTTCTTGCCATAGTGCGTACCTCCTCTTCGGAATCAACGTTGCTGAAGATAATGAGATTTTCGGCGCCCGGCCCCCGGGACTGTCTAGGGAGCGCTTTTCGGACCTTTCCTCACTCGTCCAGGCGCACACAGGCATTCCGGGCCGCAGCGGCCTCCCTTTCGCCGCGTGTCCGTTCGGGCGTATTTTACGTCTGGCCCGCGACCCTCGCAACCAGGCGAGGTTCCGAGCGGCAGCGGAGACCGGGCCAGTCGGCCCGGGCGCCGACGTGGGCACCGCCGGATTCCGCTGGGGGGGATGGCGGAGATTCTGGCGTTGCGGACCTGTCTCGAAGCTAAAGAATGCCGGCGGAGCGCACTGGGGAAGCGCCCCGCCGGTGGTTGTGAATCCGGCTAGAAGGTGAAGATCGTGCCGAATTCGTTGCGCCAGTCGTGGTTGACGTGCGCCGGGATGCCGCGGAAGTCCACGGTTTCATCATCCGCCGTACGCGTGTCGTACCACGTGGTTTCCTGGACGAGTTCCGCCCAGCGGTTGATCTTGTAACGCAACGAGCCAGCTACAAAGTCGCTGCGAGCCAAGTGGTTGCCGCCGCTGCGGATCACGTCTCTCGCATAGGCGCCGTCCACACCGTATGTGGTGAAGAATCTCCAGCCGGCGTTGCGGCCGTCGGGATTGGCGTGGAAGATGCGCGAGAGCGGGAAGCCCAGTTGCGCCATGCCGCCGTATCCACGAATCGGACGATATGGGGCAACTTGAATCGTGCTCACGCCCCCGACCGGCGCGGAGCGGACGAAGGTAATCGGATCGCCCGCGATGTCATAAACGCTCTGGCCCAAAGTATTGCAGCCCGCGCCGAGCGCCACGACCGCCGCTGGACAAGTGGAGCTCACGGTGGTGGTGCACCCGGGCGAACCGGGCACGCAAATGAGTGCGGCCGGTGGTGCGGCAATAGCCGGGCCGAAGGTTTCGTCCGCAAAGGCCGAATTGAGCTGGCCCGCGAACATGAACCGCATGTCGTCGCCTTTATACGCTTTGGTGACCAGTGTGAACCACGGCGTGGGAAGTTGCGCTTCCACCGTGAACATGTTTTGTGGAACGTTCATCGTCAACCCTGTGGGGTAGCAGGCGTGCAAGTTCGTGGTTGTCGTGCCGTTGGCGCACTCGAACGAAGTCACGCCGGTCGGGAGAAGGAGGGTGGATTCAGGAATAGCTGACCCAAGCACGATGTACTCGGCCTCTGCGTGACCGCCGCTGGCGATCAGTTCCGCGTTGGGCACACCCTTCCAGTTCGAGTCCAACGGAAAGTCGAACACGATGCGGCCTTGCACTCCAGGCTCCCCGCTGGAGGAACCAAGAGTAGCGCCAAACCGGTTCTGGTCCTGGAATCCCTCGATTAGAACGCCCGAGGCACCCAGCAATGAGGCATTCACCGCGTTGTTCAAGTTGTTGTCACCGAAGCCGGCGAGCGTCATGGCAACCTCGGGTTCGAACTTCAACTTTCCGGCGGTGAATTGGAGACCCGTCTTGAACTGCTCGACGCGTTCGTAAGGGTTTCCGAACGCCACACCGGCGAGTTGGTTGATCACGTCGTACTGTGTGGACGAGGCGAGGATAGTCCAGTCCTGGCCAAACTCGGCAAACCACGGCACATCACCGATCTTGGCATCCATGCGCATGTAGGCCAGGCGCAGAGCGGCCTGCGAAGTGCGCAGTGAGCTGATATTGGTGTTGTTAACCGAGGTGTAATCGCCGGCCCAGTCGAACTCGATCCTGCCCGTCAGAGTGATGTCGGGCCCGCTGATGGGCCAGGTGAAGTTCGCGCCGAACCGTGATTCCCGGGCCTTGACGTGAAACTGGGAACCAGCGTTCGGCCCGGTATCTCCGAGGAGCAGAGGCAGCGGGAAGTCGTTGTTTTCAAACGTTGTACCGCCGCTGTTGGTAGTATCGGAGACGGCGGTCGCCTTGAAAAACCCGTACAGGTTAATCATGGCGCCGCTGCCCAGCTTGATATCCGGAATGATGCCCGACGGATTCTTGGGAAGCGTGATGGGCAAAACCCGGACTGGGGCGATGGCGGGGAGTGTTCCCGCGTCCGCCGTTGCACCATCGCTGGGGTCGTAGCCAGACATCATGTCGCTGATGGGCCAGACCGCCGACTTCGGAGCCGGCATCGGATCTGCGGATGCTGCTGTGGACGATGTGCCCGCCGCTGGACCGGTCGCCGACGACGTATTGACCATGCGGGCGCCGCTGGTGCTAGTGTTCGCGAGGGACGCGGCTGCTGCGGCCACGGTTGAGTTGTACTCCTCCTGGCTAATCAGCCCCTTGGACCAGAGCAGACGCGCCAGCCGCTCGTTGGCCTGTGCCGTGGTCGAAGCCGAACTTACGGAAGCGGCTTCGTCCTGCGACAAAATGCCCTTGGATTGCAAAAGCTGAACGAGCGGATTCGATGCACTCTGGTTATCGGCTTGCTGTGCGGCCATGGGCAGTGCCAGGGCCGCAACAGCAAGCGCAACCAGAACGATACGAATCATTCTTTTCATCGATAGGCCTCCACGAGAGATTTGAGACACGGATAGCTTGTGGACCTACGGGAAACCACAGACCCCCCCTGGGTTCGTGGCTGAAACGAAGCCTTGATACTAGCGGGGCTGGGGAAAGTCAAGTGTTTCCATGGGTTTTCAGTCACCGGCTAATGTGATATGAGTCACATTTTGGCGTGAGATGTCGGAGTTTTTCTCCGCCCCTCTGGAACGCTGACAGCCGGGCCGCCTTGCGCCGCCCGTCTGGCTTGCTAGACTCAAACTACCGAATCCAATGGAGACCCTGGCAGCCGAAAGCCGCTACCTGGAAAACCAGGTGGCCTATGCGAGACCCATCTTTCTGGTGCTGGCGCTGGTCGCTCTGGTGGAGGTAATGCCGGTGAAGGGCGGGGAAGTATCCCTCGCATTCCTGATCCTCTACCTGTTCTGCGCTTTGGTGCTCGCCGTTCTAGCTTCCACCGATCGGCTACCGGCGCTGCGCCTGCCTCTTCTGGTGGATGTGGTACTCCTGGCCGCGTATTTTGCGCTAATGCCGCCGGTGATGTCCGTGATCTTTCTCTATCTCTTCGTTTGTTTTTCCAGCGCCGTTTTTTGGGAGTTGAAACAGACGGTGGTCCTGGCAGGAGTGACTTCGCTCGGCCTTCTGCTGCGCGTGATTCTGATGGGCCAGGAACACTGGCTGACGCTGTTGGCGTGGCCGGCAGTGGGCGTGGGCACATTCGGCGCAGGCGTGGGGCTGGGGTTCCTGGCAGACCGCCAGCGGCGGCACGCGCGTGAAACGCAGTTCCTCTCGCAGCTCACCGCACAACTGGATGTGAAGCGCGGTCTATCCGAGTCGTTGCGCGGGCTACTGAGCACGCTGGCCACTACATTTCACTGCGAGCGCGCCTCGCTGGTATTTTCGGACTCCGATCTGGAGCGACTGTTCGTGTGGACCGCACGCCGCGAAGAAGTCGAACGCATCAGTCCGGAGTCGCATCCCCCGCAGCGCGCCGACGCATTTCTGGTGGACTGCCCGGAGCTTACGATCTGCTGGAACTCGCTCGAGGGCAGCGGCGAGGGATTTGGCTGGGACCGCCGCGACGGTCGGCGGCTCGCGGAGATACCGCGCATTCCCGGAATTTCGCGGCGCGAACTGGGGATTCACTCTCTGGCGGCGGCCACGTTTGACTTCGGAGGAAGGCCGGCGGGACGGCTGTTGCTCATTAATGCGGACTCCAGCTTGGCGCCGCGTGACCTGCGCTGGTTTGAGCGGATTGCGGCCTCGCTGAGCGCGCCGCTGGACAACCTGTACCTGCTGCGGCACTTGCGAGCGCGTGTAATCGACTCGGAGCGCAGCCGCATTTCACACGACCTGCACGACGGAATCCTCCAGACGCTGCTTGGCTCCATCATCCAGCTCGACGTAATGCGCAAGAGCTTGCCGCCGAGAAATCCCCTGGCCGCCGACTTGGAGCAACTGGAGAACACGCTGAGGCGAGAAAACGGAGAGCTGCGAAAACTTGTGATGGATCTGCGTCCGCTGCGGGTGGCCCGGGCAGACATGATCGACTTGATCCGAGGGCTCTGCGAGCGGTTCCGGCAGGAGGCCAAAATCGAGGTGGACTGCCTGCTGGAGGAGCTGGACCTGCGCGTGGCGGATCGGATCTGCCGCGAACTCTTTCAGATCTGCCGGGAGGCCCTCAATAACGTGAAAAAGCATGCGCAGGCAACGCACGTCGTGATAAAACTATGGCAGGATGAGGCTTCGGTTCATCTCGTCATTGACGACAATGGACAGGGCTTCAGTTTTGCAGGGAGCTTTTCCAGCGAGGAGCTCAACCGGCTGCGCATAGGCCCAATTTCGATAAAGGAGCGCACGCGCGGGATCGGAGGCCGGCTCACGGTGGAATCCACACCCGGGCACGGAGCGCGCATCCTCGTTGAGGTACCCATAAACTGAAATGGCCAAATCCAAAAATCCAATTCGCGTCGCCATCGCCGACGATCATCCCATCTTTCGCGACGGTCTGCGCAGGCTGCTTGAGCATGAGGATGACATCGTGGTGGTGGGCGAAGTTTCCAGCGGGGCCGAATGCCCGGCGTTGCTGGCTAAAGTGAAGCCGGACATCCTCCTGCTCGATCTGCGCATGCCCGACAAGGACGGGCTGACCCTGTTGGAGGAGATGAATTTCGATTCTATGTCCAGCCGCGTGATCGTGCTCACCGCAACCGAGGATGACCGCGACGTAATCCGCGCGATGCGCCTGGGCGCGCGCGGCGTAGTCCTCAAGCAGTCTGCTTCGGACCTGCTGATCAAAAGCATCCATAAGGTCGCCGGCGGCGAAATCTGGCTCGACAAGCGCATGACGAGCGAAGTGATGAAGGCCTTTTCCAAGTCTGCCGAGACGGGCCGCCGCGAAAAGCCGCTGCTGAGCGACCGGGAGAAGGAGATTGTGCAACTCGTGGCCCAGGGATACCGCAACCGGGAGATCGGCGAAAAACTTTTTATCAGCGAACAGACCGTGAAGAATCACCTCCACAATATCTTCGACAAGCTGGGAGTTTCGGATCGCCTGGAACTGGCACTTTACGCTATTCATCACCGCATTACGGAAAGCGCTTAGCGCCGGTGAAGTGAAACCGCCGGCTTCTGAAGCAACTCCACACACCTAATCCCTCCCCTGGCCGATAACCGTCCGCGAGATGGCGTAGGAGCCCCGGTCAAAAAGCCCGCCTACTCCCGAATTCGGATAGAATGCGCGCCGGTCTGGTTTCAGGGGTCCGGGGGGAAGTAACCACTTAGGAGGTAATACAGATGGCGAACCTCAAGAAGTTGCTTCTGGGCGTGGTGTTGCCTTTGGTCTTGGCTTTTCCCGCCATGGCCAGGGGTGACGATTCAAAGGCCGCAACAGACGATAAGGGGGCTACGGCAACTAACACAGAAGCGGCTGTCGCTCCTGTGAATCCCAAGCCAAGCCCCACGGTAAGCGAAGCCAATATAGCCGCACTGCTGGGTGTCCTCATGATGAAGGGAGTCCTCACACCGGCAGAGGCAAACTCAATTCGAAACTCGGATCCAAGTGTCGAGTTTCGAGCTCTGACAGAAGCACTTGCGAACAAGGGCGTATTGAACGCGGCGGACCTGGAGGCCGCGATCGTCAAGGTCAAAGCCGAAGCGCCGCCGTCCAGCATTGTTGCTGCAGCGCCGGCAACAGTGGCTATGACGCCGGCTGCCGCGAATACAACGACAGCGTCCGTCACATCAGACGTCGAGCCATCTCCGGATGCGGGCCCCCCCGTGGTAGATGCGGTTGCTCCTGTGCGGGTGCTCCCGCTCGATCCCCCAAAGACGGACGGCCTAATTCCGGCCTTGAAGATAGGCAACGTCAGCCTGAGGCCGTACGGCTTTATCAAGGCCACCGCCGAACATGACAGCAGCTCGCCGAATGGCGACGACTTCCCGTTTATCGGGCTGTTCCTTGGCACCCCGAACGTCACCAGCACGGGCCCAACACAAGACCCAGAATTTCACATCAAGGCGCGTTCCACGCGGTTCGGGCTGAACGTGGAGTGGCCTGATATCACGAAAAAATTGACGCTGACCGGTAGAATCGAAGGCGACTTCGAAGGCAACTTCAGCGAAGTCGATAACCGCGACGTCTCGTCGATTCGCAGCAACGAACCACAACTTC
This sequence comes from Candidatus Acidiferrales bacterium, assembly GCA_030037225.1. GTDB lineage: Bacteria > Acidobacteriota > Terriglobia > Acidiferrales > UBA7541 > JOPF136. The sequence continues at coordinate 13,609 of JASHRU010000406.1, forward strand.
GCTTGGCGTTTGTGCGGACGGACTATCATCAGACAGATAACACAGACTTCTACTTCGAAGGTGGGCAGGACTGGACCATATTCGGTTCCAGCATACTCCCCAACCTCCTGGAGACCACGTTCCTGGGGGCTTTCTACGGGACGATCTACACACGTTCGCCGCAATTCCAGTTCGGTCTCGTCCAGCAGCTCACCGATTACCACAAGATAAAATTCTCGCCCACCTTCGCGATCATGATGCCCAGCACGGGTCAGATTCTGAAGCTGGGATCGGAAGGTCTGGCGGGTCAGCTCGGAGAGGGCGAACGCGAGGGCGCCGACTCCGACAAGCCCGAAATCGAAGCCAGACTTGCCTTGCAATTCCAACTCGACTCAGCTCCTGGCGTAGCGCCCGCGCAAATCCTCTGGAGTGGTGTCTACGGCCGGGACACTCAGCTGGCTGAGACGCCTGTCGCTCTTGCCAATGCAGCGGCACCTGACCCGGCGGCTTACGCTGCGGCCGTGGCGGCCGTCGAGGCTGCTTTCCCGAGTGGCTTTAAGGTTTCCAGCGCCATCTACGGCAACCAAATCGGGATACAATTGCCGACGCGTTGGTTCACCATCGTCGCCAGCGGGTACCGCGGCGGTGACTTGCGATTCTTCTTTGGCGGCCAAGTAAACTCGTTCTACACCGACATGAACGGGCTTTCTGGGGTCGGGACGTATGGGGCCCCGGTCGTGTATACAACTATAGACGGCGGTCCGCTGGCGGCTGCCGGAAGCGCCGTTATTGCCACCAATGCGGCTGGAGTACTCGTAGTTGCTCCGCAGAGGCCGGTCCGTTCGTTTGGCGGCTTCGTCAACCTCGGTTTGCCGCTTTCCCGCTGGTTTAATGCCAATCCGAACGGCCATAACGGCGGTTGGCAACTCTACTTCCACATGGGCAAGGACCAGGTGGTCAGTCATGACCTCACGGCTACCGGCGCCACAACGGGCCTAGGTCCCTTTGCGAACGAACTGTCTCCGTTGCCGCTTCGGATGGGCAAAGTGG
>JASHRU010000407.1 GCA_030037225.1 Candidatus Acidiferrales bacterium
CTCCGCCGCCGAATTCCCTGCCCCCACCACCACCACGTCGCGCTGCCAGTAGGCGTGCGGCTCGGTGTAGTAATGCGACACGTACGGCAAATCCTCGCCCGGCACGCCGAGCGGTTTCGGAATGTCGTAGTAGCCGGTGGCGATTACCACGCGCGCGGCCAGGTGCTCGTCGGGCGCGCCGCCGGGATGCCGCGTGCGCACCCGGAACGCCCCGTTCGCCCGGTGCAGATCCTCCACCGCTTCGAACTGGCGCACTTCCAGCCCGTAATGCTCCGCCGTTTTGCGGTAATACTTCAGCGCTTCGCTGCGCGTCGGTTTGTCGGCGGATATGGCCATCGGCAAATCGCCGATTTCCATCTTTTCCGAGGTCGTAAAAAACAGCATGTTCGCGGGATAGTGCAGCAGCGAGTTGCACAGGCAGCCTTTGTCCACTACAAGCGGCTTCATTCCCGCTCGCTTTGCTTCGATGGCGCAAGCCAGGCCGGTGGGGCCGGCGCCTACACAAATCAGGTCGTAAGTCATTCGTTGCTCGAAGCACTAGGATGCCGGGGACACCGCGGAGTTGCAAGGCGGGAACTCACGTACCCTGCGCGCCAAGAAGTTTCTGTCTGGGCGCGTTGCCTGGCGGCCGAACCGCCGCTTCTGCCGAACGAACGGTAAGGGCAGGGACGCGATCTCGTGTCCCTGCCCTTGGTGCCTCGCCTATAACGAGCGCAGGAAATTCAGCAAATCCTGCTGCTGGCTTTGCGAGAGGTTGTTGAACTGCTGGATCACCGTATTGGCCTCCGAGCCGGAGCTGGAATGCTGCTGGATGGCCTGGAGCAGATTGGTGGTCCTCCCGTCATGAAGGAAGAACACCCGTTGCCCCAACCCCCACAGCGGCGCGGTGCGGAACTGGTCGGGTCCGGCCGCGCCTTGCGAGACTCCGTCGGCCAGTCCCGTGCCCATATGGTGGAGCAGCAAGTCGGAGAAGAGATTCGCGGTCTTGTAGCTCAGCCCCGCGGTAAGCGACGATGCCGCGGTGCTCAGTTGCGGTGTGTGGCAGGCCGCGCACTGCACCACGTTCACAAACAGGTTTCGCCCGTTGGCAATCGATTGTGCGCCACCGGGCGTGTTTGGAGATGGCGTGGGCGGGTTCAGAAAGCGCATGAAAGCGGCAAACGCCACCACATCGCTTTCCGTGGCCACCGACGAGGCCCCGAAGTTCGTGGCGTCCTCCGGCGTGCCATTGAAGATGCACGACGAAGGAAGCGTCTCGCCGGGATTGGCGCGTTCGTTCGGGAATAGCTCGTTCGAGACGCCAATTTCCACGTTGTAGGCTTCGCCCGCGAAGATCTCGAGCGATTTGTTCTGGGCCTTCCAGCCGAAGCGCGTAATGGTGCCGTCGTTGCCGCTTCGGTTCGGCTGGCCGGAGATGCCCAGTCCGGGGTAGTTCTGCGCCGTCGCGGCCATGTTGGCGAGGATCGTCGCGTCGGAAATGTTTTCAATCAAGCCGGCGCCGAACACAGGTGTCGGGATGCGGAAGATGATGTTGCCCAGCGACTCCATCTGGCTGAAGTTGGGCTGCGCCAGCGTGCACGTCTGCAGCGCGCCGGTTGCGCCGGGAGCGTTCGTTGCGTCGGGGCGCCCGGTGATCGTGAACAGGTCGTGGACGCCGCCATCGGGCGTAGTGGTGAGTTTTCCGTTGGACCCCACCACGTAGGGAAAGCGGGCTTCGCGAACGGGCCCGCTGGCTTCGATGAAGTAAGGAAGTGAGTTCGTGGCCCCTTCTGCCGTGGCGGCCGCCACCTGCGGGTTGGGTCCGATGTAGGGATACGCGGAGGTGCTCGGGCTCGTGCCGCCCGTGGCGGGCTGCCCGTGACAGCTTCCGCAGCTCGTCGAGTTGTAGCGCGGGCCGAGGCCGCCGTTGGGCTCGCCGGCAATGGTTCCGCTCACCGAATCCACGGCCACGAACCGGCTCTGGCCGTCCACAAACGCGGCAAGCTGCGCTGCCGATAATGAGCTGAACGGAGTCCCGGCGTTAACCCCTCCCGCGCGCACACCGGGATCGTGAGCGCTGGACTGTCCCTGGGAAGACAGCGCCACAGCCAGCGAGAAAAACAGCAGTGTGAGGCTGATGGCGGTGGTGCGTACTCCAGAAGTCCTGCGCGCAACGCCCGCGCAGGCCTCTCCCCTTCTTTTTAACATGGCTCCCCTTCCCCGTTGCTCCAGCCGGGACTAAGGAGAGGCCGGGCACACCCGTAGCGGCCTGACCTGGAACAACCTTTAGGTTTTTCGCTCGACCGGAGATTCGGAGGCGGGCTGCTCGTGCACCGATCTTAGCGACGAGCTGGTGCGGCATGTATGCCGCGCGGGGAGGCGCGTGTCAAGAAAATTTTCAGACAGGTACAAAGGGCCAGTGTGCCCGGCTTTTCGCTGTTCTACCGTACGTGCCGTGGCCAGGTTGCCGGCAGTTCGCCTCGGCGGGGCCGCTAGCTCTTCGGGCCGCCCTCAAGGCGACGCCGAAGCGAACGGTTCAGGGCAATTGCGTCCGCGGGCCACTGCCGAGAGGATTCCACGAGCGCGAGCGCACGCGACAGGCGGTCGGACTCGGCGCCGGTCAGATCGAACGTGAACCGTGGATTGTCGGCGCCGGCCGAGAGAACGCCGTAGAGGCGCAGAACGAGGCGCTCGTCGTCCGTCATGTCTTTCTGCGCGAGCAAAGGCGAGACGTCCACATCGAACCCGTCGCCGGCGGGCTTCAAGAGCGCCGGACGGGTCACCTGGATCATGCTCACTAGCGCCAGGAACATCTCATCGGCAGAAACTGTGAGTTGCATCGGCGAGTGATTATAGCGGGCGAGTCAAAGAAGGGACCACGGTCACGAATTTCGTGACCCCGACCACCCGGGCGACACGGTGCTACGCGGCGGATTCCGATTCGGCCTGGAGGGCCTTTTCGATCTCGCTGAGCGCGGCGCGGAGAGCCAGCACCAGCTCGGCCTTGGAAATCTGGCTCTTCTGAAATTCAATGTGCAGCCGGAAGGCCTTTGTCTCCGGCTCGTAGCGGAACCGGAAGGGACGCGGGCGCGCGGGCACATCCGATTCAGCGCGGCGCTGGGCGCGGGCTTCGTCGCGAGTCATTCCTCCGCGGACGATGCGCTCGACCATTTCGAGCATCTTCTTTTCGTTCGGTTGTCGGGCCACCTGCAAGAGCAGGGACTTCGAAATAATGCCGCGCTCGAGGCATTTTTTGCGTACCGGCGGAGTGATGGCGCACAGCGTGAGCGTTTCCGTCACCCCGACGCGCGAGCGGCCGATTTTCTTGGCGATTTCGTCGTGGGTGTAATCGAACTGCTGGGCCAGGCGCGCCAGCCCTTCCGCCTCTTCGAACGGCGTGAGGTCCTTGCGCTGCAGATTTTCGATCAGCGCGATTTCCAGCGATTCGGCGTCGTCCGCGGCCTTCTCGATGCAGGGAACCTCGCGCAGGCCAGCGGCGCGCGCGGCGTGATAGCGGCGTTCGCCGGAGATGATGTAATACGCGTTCTCTTTCGGGTTGAAGCGGACGAGCAGTGGCTCCAGCACTCCCTTCTCGCGGATGGATTCGGTGAGCTCGCGCAGATCGCCCAGCGTCTTGCGCGGCTGGTCGGGGTTGGGCTGCACCTTTTCGAGCGGGAGCATGCGCCCGATGGAAGCGCTCGAATAGGCGGTGAGGGATTCTACGTAATGCGCGTCATGCCGCATCTTCAGCGTGACGGGCAGACCGATTCGCTTCGACACGATCGATGACCTCCAGTGCGAGTTTGCGGTACTCGACGGCGCCGGGCGACCTGGGCGCGTAGGAAAGAATGGTCTCCTTGTACGCCGGGCTTTCTTCCAGCCGCACATTCTTCGTGATTTTCGTGCGGAACAGCGTATTGCCAAAGACGGCGCGAATCTGTTCGTGCGTGTCGCGGGAAATGTTGGTGCGCTTGTCGTAGAGCGTGATCAGGACGCCGACGATTTTCAGGTCGGGATTGGGCCGCGCGCGGATGCGCGAATAGGTTTCCAGCAAATCGTCGGTGCCTTCGATGGCGAAATAGGCGGCCTGAATAGGAACGAGCAGGTGCGTGGCGGCCACCATGGCGTTGACGGTCAGGATGCCCAGGGCCGGAGGCGTGTCCACCACGATGTAATCGAAATTCTTGAGCACCGGAGAGAGCGCATCTTTCAGCCGGAAGGGCGCGTCGAACTGCCCGGCGAGCTGCACTTCCAGTCGCGAGAGCATCAGTTTGCCGGGTGCGACGCTCAGCGCGGTTTGCTTGGAGGGCCGAATCACGCTCTCCATCGTTGCTCGGCCGGAGCCTTCGGGCGCCAGAACGTCGTAGAGTGTTGTGGCGCTTTCGTCGGGAGAGAAGAATGCCAGCGTGGAGTTGGCTTGCGGGTCGAGATCGAGGAGCAGAGTGCGGCGGCCGCGGTCGGCGAGAGCAGCGGCGAGATTGATGGCAGTAGTGGTTTTACCGACGCCGCCCTTTTGATTGGCAATCGCGATGATGTGGCTCAACGCGCGCGTATCCCCCGACTGGGCAACTCCAGGCCCATACGTGGTGGTGCCTCCCCTGGGCCCACGATGGGTAGGAGCAATGTAGCCAAAACGATACGGGGATGCAAGCGGATTCTAGAACAGCCGGCGGTGGTCTCCCGGAGCATCAGGATCGCAACTCAGAGGAAGGAGGCGCTGCGCAGGATCACCGAAACTGCGGGTCGCGCAGGCACGGGTCGGGAAATGGAATTCACACAAATGCAATGCAGCCCGGGGCTGTGTTTTGTAAGATTTGCGAAATCTGGAGGCTGCCGTGTGCGCGATGGAGAAAAAGAACTTCTTGTTTGTGTCCCTCACGGGCCTCATTAGCGACATAGCCTGGCAAGTGTCCAAAGAAGGCCATGAGGTGCGCTACTTCATCGGCGACAGGAAGGAAAAGGACATCGCGGACGGATTCGTGGCCAAGTCGAAGGACTGGGAGAAGGACGTGGAGTGGGCCGACATCGTAATCTTCGACGACACGCTGGGCCAAGGCGAGAAGGCCAAAGCGCTGCGGGAAAAAGGCAAGCCAGTGATCGGCGGAACTCCGTACAGCGACCGGCTGGAGGATGACCGGTCGTTCGGCCAGGAAGAGCTAAAGCGCGTCGGCGTGAACATCATTCCCTACGCGACGTTTGAGTCGTTCGACGCGGCCATCGACCACGTGACGCAGAACCCCACGCGGTATGTGATCAAGCCGAGCGGCGAAGCGCAGAACGTGAAGCGGCGCCTGTTTGTGGGCGAAGAAGAGGACGGCCAGGACGTGGTGCGCATGCTGGAAGCTTACAAGAAGGCGTTTGCGGACGAAATCAAGGTGTTTCAGTTGCAGCGGCGGGTGGTGGGAGTGGAAGTGGCCGTGGGCGCGTTCTTCAATGGCAAGGAATTCGTCTATCCCATCAACATCAATTTCGAACACAAGAAGCTGTTTCCGGGAGACCTCGGGCCGCCAACGGGGGAAATGGGCACGACGATGTTCTGGGCCGAGCCGAACCGGCTGTTCCAGGAGACGCTGCTCAAAATGGAGAAGACGCTGGCGGCGGAAGGCTACGTGGGCTACATGGACCTGAACACGATCGTGAACAACAACGGGATTTATCCGCTGGAGTTTACGGCGCGCTTTGGATATCCGACGATTTCGATCCAGCAGGCGGGAATGCTGACGCCGATCGGGCAGTTTTTCTGGGACCTGGCGAACGGACAGGATCCGAAATTGAAGGTGCGCACCGGGTTTCAAATCGGCGTGCGCATCGTGGTGCCTCCCTTCCCTTTCGATGACGATGAGACGTTCACCTCGTTCTCGAAGAATGGCGCGATTGTGTTCAAGAAGCCGCCGGGAGACGAAATCCGCATCGAAGACGTGAAGCAGGCGAACGGGCAGTGGCTGATCGCGGGAACTTCGGGTGTGATCCTGATTGTGATCGGAACGGGACAGACGATGAAGCAGGCCCAGTCGCAGGTGTACGCGCGAATCAAAAACGTGATGATCCCGAATATGTACTACCGGACGGATATTGGGGACAGATGGGAGGAAGATAGCGACCGGTTACACAATTGGGGGTATTTAAGATAGGTGGCCCTTCGTCGTCCGCCTAGGCGGACGCCTCAGGGTCGGCATCCTGAACGGATGCCGAAGTGGCCCCTCGACTCGCTCCGCTCGCTCGGGATCGGCCCCGAAGAAGTCGGGACGCAATCCCGAGGTCCCGAAGCTTCGGGACGGGAGCGCGCATCCTGAACGGATGCCGAATTGATCCCGACGCTAGGCGGTGCCGGTGGCCACGTCGCGGGGACTACTCGATAGCGTCTTGGCTCCCGAAAGCTTCTTGCCCTTCTTGAGAGTCTTCTTTGCCATTTTGGGTGCCTCCTCGGAAACTATGCGGCCGAACTGGCCAAGTGTCAGAGGGCACGTAGTGTACCAAACTCGCCGACGGATGGGAGCGACGGGTTGAAGAAAAGGCAGATCTTACGAGAGCGACGGCAACGGTTAGGGAGGGAAGCCAGCGTGAAAGAGGGAAGGAATCTCCCGAGGGGGTGAATTTTCCCACTGCGGACCAGGTTGGGTTGAGAGAGCCGCGGCGTTTGGATGAGCCGCAGGGGCAATCTGTGCGAAACCTAGACGGGCCGGCCGAATACGAGTGATCTTACTCGCAGAGGGGACAGGCGCGGCACTTTTCCGGCCGGAGGATTTGCTCTTCGGAGAGATCGAGCTGGCGGACGACAAATTTATCGGAGGCGGCGAGGTGAGGCTGGCCGGCGTCCGCAATATAGTCGCCGACGAGCTCGAGGGCGCGGTACTTTGCAGGGGCGATGACGTAGATGCTGTCGGTGCCGTGCACAGTCACCTCATAGACGTTCATGAGTTGCCTCCACTGCGGGCGGACTCGGGCTCAGCAGTGCCAGCGTGCGCATGGCGGATGCATTCTTTATGGCAGGAGAGGAACGTGGCGCCGAGCAAGGAGCACTCTTTGACGTCCACAACGGCCAGGCCGGCATAGGAGCCGGGGTAGAGGGCTTCCTTTTGCTCGGCGAGAATGCCGGCGCGCCGTTTGAGCACGGGACAGCGGATGGAACTGATTCTGATGCCGGGTCCGTACTCCCAGATAAAATATCCACCAATGGCCCAGACTGCCGCGATGAACATGACTCCGAGCAGAAACGCTGAGGACATGGCAAGCCTCCCCTCTGGCGCGGGCGCCAGAAAGTTCCTATTCACTGTGCTTCACATGCGGTGGGATAGGGAGTGACCGTGGACACATGGGGGTGTGCTGAGGAGCACGAGGCGGCGCAAGGGCGGCCGGCGCGGCGACGGAGGAGGGGCAGCGAAGACGGCTGGCCGAAATTGCGAGACGGGAATAAGATGCGGGCAGGAGAAGGGTGGCCTCGGCGGAGGGTGACATGGATGAAGAACTCGGAAGACTGCAAGGAGTGTGGAACATCATCTTTCTCGAGGTGGATGGGATGACGCCAGCCCCGAATGTTTACGCGGGGTCAACCATTGTTGTGGAGGGAAACCGGTTCACGACGCGAGCGATGGGCGCGGTGTACGGCGGCACGATTGAACTGAATCCGGAAGTCGTGCCAAATGAGTTTCGAATGAAGTTCACAGAGGGGCCGGAAAAAGGGAACACGAACAACGGGATTTATGAGCTCGAGGGCGACCGCTGGAAGTTCTGTCTGAACATCAAAGGCGGGCCGGCCCCGACGGAATTTGCGACCGGGCCGGGAAGTGGAAGGGCGCTGGAGACGCTGAACCGGGAACGAAGAGAGTAACCTGCCTACGCGATGAAACTGCTTCGGCGGGCGGTCTGGCGGCCGGCGCATGACGACTCGTGACCCGCGGCTGTGATTGGCGAAAGGGATGAGCGAGCTGCAGATCATTTATCTTGCGAGGCATGGCGAGACAGCGTGGAGCCTGAGCGGGCAGCACACCGGGCGGACGGATTTGCCGCTGACCGCGAACGGGGAACGGAACGCGCAACTGCTGGGCGCGCGGCTGGGCGGCTTGAACGTCGCGAGCGTGCTGACGAGTCCGCTTGCACGCGCGCGACGAACGTGCGAACTGGCAGGCTTTGGAGCCGTAGCGCAGGTGGATCCGGACTTGGCGGAGTGGAACTACGGCGAGTATGAGGGCAGAAAGTCGTCGGAAATCCTGAAGGAACGGCCAGGCTGGGATCTGTTCCGCGACGGATGCCCGGGCGGAGAGACGCCCGAAGAAATTGCGGCACGTGCGGACCGCGTGGCGGCACGGCTGAGGGCGGCGGGAGGAAACGTGCTGGTGTTTTCGAGCGGGCACTTTCTGCGCGTTCTGGCCGGACGATGGACGCGGATGCCCCTCGACGGCGGCCGGTATTTGATGCTGGGAACCGCCAGCCTGAGCATGCTGGGATACGAGAACGACGTGGCGAAACCGGTGATCCGTCTGTGGAATGATAGGACGCATCTGAAAGATTCCGGCCAGTGACCCTTCGCGGCCGGGGAGGGTCAGGGCAAACGCGCGGCGAGCGGGAGAGCAACCCGAGGGGAGAGTGGATATTCCTAGATAGAAGCATGCGGGACGGAGGAACTTTGTGCGGCGCCCGGGAGAATTTAAGAGAGGGATGAGGCAGATGACGAACAAAGGGCGAGGGTGGCGGCTGGAGGCAAGGCGCGCGGGCTGGACCGGCGCGGGGATTCTCGCAATTCTGCTGGTGTGCGCGCCGGCGCGGGCTCAGGAACCGGCGCATCCCTTCGACGCAGGGCCGGGCGAGGCAAGCGCGGACACGAACGCGCCTCTGCCCATGCCGGTGGAGCAGATCATCCAGAAATTCGCGGCGCGCGAAGAAGAAATGCGGCGGGAGCGCGACCAGTTCACCTACCAGCAGTCGTGGGTGATTCAGACGGTGGACGTGGATGGAAATGTGGATGGGGAGCACCGCGAATCGGAAGACATCGTGTTCAACGTGCAGGGGAAGCG
>JASHRU010000408.1 GCA_030037225.1 Candidatus Acidiferrales bacterium
ACGCGCGAAACGTACGATCTGATCATTTCCGAGCCTTCGAATCCGTGGATCGCCGGCGTTGCCTCTCTGTTTACTGATGAGTACTACCAGGCGGCGCGCAGCCGCCTGCGCCCCGGGGGGATGCTGGTCCAGTGGATCCAGGGCTATTCCATCTTCCCGGACGATTTGCGAATGGTTCTGGCCACTGTGGCTGGACAATTCGAGAGCGTCACCGTTTGGCGCGGCGAAGAACCCGATTTTCTGCTGCTCGCGCGCATGGACCGGAACCCTCTCACCCTCGACCGCCTGCGCGACCTGCTCCAAAAGTCCGCCATCAACGCGGATTTCGACGCTCTGAACGTGTCCGCCCCGGAAGGTGTGCTGGCCTACCACCGTCTCGACGATCAGGATCTCCGCCGGTTCGTGGCCGGCGTGCGCCACAATACGGACGACAACACTCTGCTCGAGTTTCACGCCCCCCGGGCCCTGCTCCGCCACGGACTTTACGAGGAGAATATCGAAACGGCGTGGAAAGCCAGGACCTCCACACTGCCCCGCGATGTGCGCGTTGCCGACCCGCGCGCGGCCCTGCTCTCCGCCGCGGATACGGCGCTATGGAACGACGATTGGACCCGTGCGAGCGCGTTTCTCGACGCTGTCCAGGACTCGGCTCCCAGCGCCTTTCTCGAACTCCTGCGCGGCCGGCTGGATTTCGGAACCGAGGATTACGCCTCGGCCGCCGAGCACTATTCCTCGGCTCTTCGCCTGGATCCAAGCGTCACCGCCGCGGCTCGAGGCCTGGCAGAAGTGGCGCGCCACAACGACGATCTGGACACCGCCTATCTTCTTTACCGGCAGATTCTCGGCCGCGAGCCTGAAAACCTGCCTGCGCTCGCGGGCCTCGTGAAGGTGTTGGATCGCAAGCACGAATCGGCCCAGGCCGCCGTCTGGCTCGCGAAGAAGCTGGAACTGGATGCCGACCCCGATTCCTCAGAGTTCGCTCTCCTGGGCGACTTCTTCGTCCAAACCGGCCACCGCAAAGAGGCCGTGAATGAATACCAGGAGGCGGTTCGCCGCGACCGCTACTCGTATGCCGGGCATCGGGGACTTGGCGACGTGCATCGCGCTGACGGGCAATGGGATATGGCGCGTGAAAACTACGAATTCGCGGCCCGCTTCGACCCTGAATCCTCTGCCGACGTGTTTGCCGCGCTTGTGGACGTGTACCATCACCTCGGCCGCGAACGAGAGGCGCGCCGGGCGCTCGCCGAAGGCCTCCGGCTGTTCCCCGGCGACGCGACGCTCGCCGCGCTCTCCGCCTCCCGCTAACTTGCCGCTTCGCCCGCCCGGAGCTTGCATATCCGCCCGCGGACATGTTGAACTGCTGCGCGTGTCCGGGCGACGGGATAGGCAGCGGCGGGCGTGGCAGGTGAGGGAATGAGTTCGCGGCGCGCGCGCGTTGACCCAGCTCATAATGAATTACTTAATAGTAAATATATTCGCGGGCGAGTCGCCGCCGGCCGGGACTCTCTCCGTGCCGCGGGTATCGACCCAGCCCCCGCCCTGCTCGACTCCATCTCCGCCTACATCGAACTGCTGCTCCGCTGGAACCGCAAACTCAATCTCACCACAATCACCGACCCCCACGAGATCTTCACTCGGAATTTTCTGGAGAGTTTTCTCGCGGCGCGATGGCTGCCTCCTGCGGCGGGACGCTTATGCGACGTAGGCAGCGGTGCCGGCTTTCCAGGACTGGCGCTGAAATTGATCCTTCCCAACTGGCAAGTCACGCTCATCGAACCCACCACAAAGAAGGCTGTATTTCTTGCCGAGGCGGCGAGAAAGCTCGGGATGAAAGGAGTCGAGATTGAGCGCTGTCGTTGGCAAGACTCTCTGGTCGCTCCCCGGTCAGTTGATGCAATCACCTCTCGCGCGCTCGGCGGCTACGTTGAGCTCGCGAAATGGTCTGGAACTCGGCTCAGTCCGACCGGGCGGCTGCTCCTTTGGCTCGGAATGCGTGACGCACCAGCAATGATGGCCCTCGATCAGTGGTCCTGGGAGCGAATTGCAGTCCCTGGATCGCAGGAAAGGGTGATTCTGGCCGGAACGCCGTCCAAGAGTTGATTTCGCCTGGTGACGAATCGGTTGGCGGCCAATTGTTCCACGTGGAACACTTGCCGTCACGGACTCCCTCTGGTAGATTCCCATCGCCCGCATGGGCGCGTCTGGGGGCGTAGTGGGCCGGGTCATCGCGGTTACTAATCAGAAGGGCGGCGTTGGAAAGACCACTACGGTCGTAAATCTCGGCGCTTCTCTGGCCGCTGCTGAGCGACGCACGTTAATCATCGACTGCGACCCGCAAGCGAATACCACAGGTGCTCTGGGCTTCCCGAAGAACCCTGCGCGACGCTCTCTTTACCATGGCCTGATTCTCGATGAGGCGCCTGCACGTCTGATCCAGAAAACACAAGTAGAAGGGCTCGATCTCATCCCCTCCGACAAGCATCTGGCCGGCGCATCAATCGAACTCGTGGCTGTGGAGGACCGCGAATTCCGGCTGCGAAAATTCCTCGATCCCATCCGCGCCGGTTATGAATTCGCCCTGCTGGACTGCCCTCCATCTCTCGACCTGCTCACACTCAATGCACTCGCCGCATGCGACACGGTCTTGGTTCCCATCCAGTGCGAGTACCTGGCACTCGAAGGAGTCTCCGAACTTCTCGACACGCTTATGCGAATTCGTCGCACTCTCAATCGCGACCTCGGCATCGAGGGAATCCTGCTGACCATGTACGACGAACGGACCACGCTTTCCAAGCAAGTAAGTTCCGACCTGCGCAGCTTCTTCGGCCAGCAAGTCTTCAAGACCGTGATTCCTCGTAACGTCCGCCTAGCCGAGGCGCCGAGTCATGGTAAGCCTATTATTTTCTATGACATACATAGCACTGGGGCAGCTGCCTATACGCAGCTGGCCCGGGAGGTGATCGCCAATGGTGAGAAACGCGCTGGGCAGGGGCTTGAGCGCCTTGATTCGGGAGCCGGAGCCGAAGCCCAGTCCCGAGCTTCGTGAAGTTTCCAGCCCAGTCGGCGGACGAGAGATCGATATCGATCTTGTCGATCCCAATCCGCATCAGCCCCGCACTCGATTCCGCGAAGACGGCCTTGAGGAACTCGCTCAATCGATCCGCACGACCGGAGTGATTCAGCCCGTAGTCGTCCGGCCCGCCGGCGCCCGTTTCCAACTCATCGCCGGCGAGCGGCGCTGGCGAGCGGCGCAACGCGCTGGCCTTCATCGCATTCCCGCCATCGTTCGCGAAGTCCCCGACCATCTGGCGCTCGAGATGACCGTGATCGAAAACTTGCAGCGCGAGGATCTCAACCCCGTCGAACAGGCGCGCGCGTTCGACACCTTGATTACAACATTTGGACTGACGCAAGAGGAGGCCGCCTCACGCACCGGCAAAGATCGCGCAACGATCGCGAACGCGATTCGTCTGCTCAAGCTCGAAGAGCAGATCCTCACGCTGCTTGAAGAGGGAAGACTCTCAGCGGGTCACGGGCGCGCTCTGCTCGCGTTTGAAGCACCCTCAACGCGACTAGCGGCTGCGAAGCGCGCTGCGGATGGCAGGCTCACCGTCCGTGCCCTGGAGCGTCTAGCAGCACGAAGGCAGAAGCGCCCCAGGACTATTGGCGACCCCGTAGCGAGCGACCCGAATACGCGAGCCGCCATCGAGGATCTGCAACGCGAACTAGGCACACGAGTTACACTCAGACCGCCGAAAGGGAAGCGACCCGGTGCGTTGGTAATCGAATACCACGAAGATCGCCAACTGTATGCACTGTACGAAAGGCTGCGGAAGAGCAGAGATGACTGAGAGTGGAGCGGCAACGGCACGCTGGACTGTTTCGAACACTATTAATGTAGTAGAAGATGTTCCAGCTTGACACCGCGCCACTGCCCCGGTAGAAACGCTTACCGGCCCGGGAGGGGGCAATGAGCTTGTTAGACCGCAAAGGATCCGTGCCTTCGGGAGAATGGATCGGCTTCTTGGACAAGGGTGTGACCCTCGAAGGCAAGATTGAACTCGCCGGGACGTTCCGCGTGGATTGCCATTTGAAGGGCACGATCGTTTCCAACTCCACCGTCGTAATTGGCGAAAATGCCAGGGTGGAAGGCGAAATCAACGGCAACCACGTGGTCGTTGGAGGACGCTTCGAGGGCGTGCTCGCGGCCAAGGGCAAGGTCGAAATCCTCGCCAAGGGTGTGATTCGCGGAGAAGTCCGTGCCCCATGCCTGGTCATTGAAGCCGGCGGAATCCTCGACGGCCGATGCCACATGACCAATGTGGAAGAGGGCAAGCAGCCTCTCACGATCCCAATTCGAGCAGCTTCAGCGACCCCAACTTCGTAACTCGAGTCCCGTTCAGCGGCCTTCTCAACTTCTCTTCGGACCCATCGCGGCGAGTTTGGGCCGCAGAACCAGCGATTTCCCATAAGCCCGCAATTCTGATCTCCGATTCAGAAATCAATTCAGATAAGGCGCTGCATCCATTCCTAGTGGATGCCCGGATTTGCCGCTTCAACCTCCTCTCAGCCCCTCTCGCTGCTTTTCCCTTCCACATTCTTTCTTACTGTGATATCTTTATAGCGTGTTACTTTAGGAGGTTCGCGCCAGACTAACCCGATTCCGCCCGCGCCATCCGCCTTGGTCCCCTGCACACGGGATTTACCGCCTTTGCCGGGTCACGGTTTTCGATAAGGATTCCTAGCATGTCCCTCCGGTCGCTCACCTCTCGTACTTCCGCATCCCAAGCGGCCGATTTCTGCTTCATTCGAGGGCAACACAGACTCGAAAATCCTATCCCATTTAGTTTCACATTCTTACACACTCAGTTTCCCACAACTCCTTTTGATTCAGTCGTTTCCACACTCCCCGGGGGAGGGGGGTACGGATTTCCAACCCACATCCATTCAGAGAGTTACGAGCGTGCCACTCAGTAATCCAACAGCTGCTCACGCTCTCGGGCCAAACATAACGCAACGAGCGCGTCCGGAATCTGATAGCTTTACCGCGCCAAGGAGACACAGATGAAAGCCATTCGAGTGCATGAATTTGGCGGGCCAGAAGTGTTGAAGCTGGAAGAAGTTCCCAACCCGTCAGCCGCTCCCGGCCAAGTGGTTGTGGGAGTCAAGGCCGTTGGTGTGAATCCGGTGGACACCTACGTCCGCGCGGGCACGTACGCCTTCAAACCCTCCCTGCCGTACACCCCAGGAATGGACGCGGCGGGCGTGGTGGAAGCAATTGGCCAAGGGGTGACGCGAGTGAAAGAAGGGGACCGCGTGTACGTGGCCGGAACACTGACCGGCACCTATGCTGGCAAAACTGTTTGCGCCGAGACTCAGGTTCACCGGCTGCCGGCAAAAATCAGTTTCGCCCAGGGTGCCGCGGTAAACATTCCTTACGCCACCGCGTACCGGGCAATCTTTCAGATTGGCCAGGCGCGCGCGGGCGAAACCGTCTTTGTGCACGGAGCTTCAGGT
>JASHRU010000409.1 GCA_030037225.1 Candidatus Acidiferrales bacterium
CGTCGTCGGGAAGGAAATATCCCACCGCAATCCCCATGGCCCCGTCCCGCACTGCTTGACCTGAAAAGTTCATGTACTCGGCCGACACGCGCACCTTGTCGCCGGCGGCAAAGCGGTAGCCCCCGCGCGAGAGAAAGGTCACCACCGGCACCGAATCCAGCATCCCTTTCGCATCCACTTCCGCCGTGAGCTTCGCGATCTCCACTTTTTTTGTCGCGTCCACCACCGTCAGCGAGCGTCCGTAGTCATGCAGGTGCCCTCCGACAGCCAGCAGCAGCCCGGCCTGCGGCATTTCAAACTGTCCCGTTTTCTCCGATTCGCCTATTTTCAGGTCGTATCCCGATTCTCCGCACTCCATCACGTCGAACCACGCCGGATACACGCTCCGCAACTTCGGGATTCCCGAATCGACTGCCGTCTCCGTCACGTAGTTCACTTCCACGGCGAGATAGGCCTTCGGATATGCGGTCCCCGTCGGATTGTGGAACATCGTGCTGATCCGTATCCGGTCCCCGTGGTGCACCTCGTACCCGAATCCCGGCAGCGGCGGCCACCGCGTCAGCTCCCCGCCTGCCCCGAAGATGTGCTCTTCTTTATTCGGGCAGAGGAAGTCGGTCCTCCCCGTGTTCCAGAACGCCACGTGGTGCAGCAGCTTCGCCTCGATGTCATTGCCGTCCGCGTCGAGCAGGCTCGGCGAATAGGCCACCAGCCACCCGTCGAACGGAACCACCCAATAGAAATCGGGCGCCTGTGGCATCGTCTCGTGAGTTGTGTGCGCGGGCAAATCGTAGGGCCCCAGCCGGATTTCCAGCGCGTCGCTGGCCACCTGATGGATGGTCATCGTCACGTCTTTTTGCTTGGGGCCGGAATCGTGATGATGGTGCCCGAACTGTGCCGCTGCGGTCGTGGGAAGCGCCAGCGCCACTGCAATCGCCCATGTCCGCATCCAGTATTTCATCCCCGTCTCTGTCCTCCGGTCTACCGGTGAGCCGTATTCTAGCCCAGTTGTTTCGTCAGCACGCTCGCGGTTGCTCAGATGCGTCCGCCGCGCTCCGCGATCAAACCCATCGCCTCGCGGTTCACCCATTCTTTGCCCGCAAACCGCTCGCCCCACGCGAGCGGCGTCACGTCGCGGTATTCGTGCATCTCCTGGTCCTCCACAAATCGCAGCCGCTTCCGCAATGATGCCCGCCGGTTGGGGTCCGCTCCGTAATCCAGCAGCATGCGCGCGAACTTCCCATCCGTCTGCCGCCCGCACCGGTACGATTGAGAGACCACGCACCCGAACAGCGCTGTGTGCCCGCCGAATCCCTCCGCATCCACTGCCGCTCGCGCGTTCACGTCGGCGCCGTGTTCGACCATCCACCGGGCCAATTCGATCTCGTCGAAATCCACGCACAGGTGCAGCAGCGTCCCGCCCTCGAGCGGCGTGCCGTGCAGCGCCAGAGAATGATCCCCGTCGCAGCCCGCCTCCGGCGGATAAATCTCCTCGTGCGAGAATGTCCGGCGAAACAGCCCTGCATCGCGGCGCAAATGCTCCTGCAAGAGATCCATCCGCCCGCGATGCACGGCCATCGGCGCCGTTTCCGGCAGCGCGATTCCGCGTCTCGAGGCGATCTCCAGGCATGCGTGCTTGCCGGCGGGATGCCTGCTGTAAGTTTGCAGGAGCATCGCCACTGGCGCCATTTCATTTCCATCCCTGTCCGCAAACGGGGCCCCGAGCCCCAGCGCGAATTCGAGCCCGCTCGCCGAAAGCGTTTCGCACGACCACATCACTGCCTCGGCGCTCGGGCGCGCGCCCATTGCTTGGAGCTTCTTCGCCGTCTCGATCTTTTCCTGCAAGCACGCCCGGTCGAACGCATGCTGAACATCCTTTGCGCCCAGCCCGTGCAGCATTTCTATGATCGCGTCCTGCCCCACGTTTGCCGCGTACGACATGGGCGGACCCCAGTTGCTTTCCGCTGTTCCGCGAGCGTTCTCTTCGAGCAGCCGCGGGTCTTTCGTCACCAGCACGCGCACGGCTTCCAGGTCGCCGCGCCAGATCGCGTCCGTCATGCGGCACGCCGTCACCAGCCGCGGCCAGCTCGCCAGGCCGTACGCGCGCGCCAGAGCGTGCTGCGCATCCGCCAGTCTTGCCTCCTCCGGCTCGATGGCTTTCGGATGATGTTCCCGCAGTTCCGCGAGCGCATCGGCGTCGCCGCGTCGAATCGCGCGCAGCAAATCCTTGGCCTGGTGTTTTAGTTGTTCGAGATTGGGTCGTACCGGAAAGTGGCGTTTGCTCATCACGGACCTCCTTTTGGTTCGTGCCCGAGGTCCGCTTTTCCGGGCGAAAAGGAGATTCGTGTCCTGCTTTGTCGTGAACTGCGGTTCAGGTGGACTCGGTCCTTCCCGCGGACGGGCGGCGCCCTGCAAGCCTTCTGGCAGTATAGCTCACGGTTGGCTTACTGCCTCCCAAAATGCGAAGCTCTCTCCCCGAAAGGCGGTCCCCCAAATGCTCTCTCGCTCCTTTGCCGTCGCCGCATCCCTTCTAATCTCTCTCTGCTCCATTTCTCTTGCCTCTCCCCGCGATTCCGCGCCATCGCTCAAGACACGCGCCGTCGTCCTAATCGTTTCCGACGGCCTTCGCTGGCAGGAAGTTTTCACCGGCGCCGATCCGCTTCTGCTCGACTCCAAGCACGGCGGCATCGGGGGCGACCCAGCGGCTCTGAAACGCGCCTATTGGCGCGACGACGTAGCAGAACGCCGCGCGGCCCTTCTCCCCTTTTTGTGGGGCGTGGTCGCAAAGCAGGGCATGCTATATGGCAATCGCACTAAGGGCAGCGACGTCCACGTCACCAACGGTCTCGCGTTCTCCTACCCCGGTTACAACGAGATGCTCACCGGCTCGCCCGACTCTCGCGTGAACTCCAACCACTTCGGCCCCAATCCCAACACATCCGTCTTCGAATGGCTCAACACGCTTCCCGAATTCCAGGGCCATGTGGCCGTTTTCGCCACCTGGGCGGCCTTCAAGGACATTTTCAACGAGCCGCGCAGCCACTTGGACGTGCACGTTGGCTGGGACCCGCCCTACACTGGCGGCGCGCTCACGCCCCGGCAGCAGTTGCTCAATGATCTCTATCTCCACTCGACTCGCCTCGAAGACGACGACATCCCCAATGCGTTCCTCCAGCCACCGCTGCTCGACTACGTCCGGTCGCGCAAGCCTCGCGCCCTTTTCGTTGGCTACGGTGAGACCGACAACTGGGCCCACGCCGGCCGCTACGACTTGGTGCTTCAATGCGCTCATGAATGGGACCATTTCGTGGCCGAGCTTTGGAACACCATGCAGCAGATTCCGGAGTACAAGGACCAGGTCACCTTCCTCATCACCGCCGACCATGGACGTGGCTCCGGCCCCTCACAATGGAAGGACCATGGCAGAAAGCAGAAGGGCTCCGAGAACATCTGGCTGGCGGTGATCGGCCCGGACACTCCCCCCTCGGGCGAGCAGGCGAACTGCGCTCCTCTCACGCAATCTCAAATCGCTGCAACGGTCGCTGCCTTTTTCGGCCAGGACTTCCGCCGCGCCTCCCCCGGCGCCGCTGCGCCAATTACGGCTCTCTTTGCCGGCCAATAATCGCGGTCTTCGCCGTCCTGAATCGGCCGATCTCCAGCTTCCGCCGGTCTCTTCGCGCGGGCTTCGATTCCTCGTGACAGAAAACTCATTTCCTCTTAATCCCGCTGTAAATTTCCCGGCGTACCTGTTTCGCTCCAGATTTTCAGCGTCGCGATCATTCGCGGTTCTGCGGAGGAGTTATGCGTCGATATTGTTTGGCCTTCTTATTGGCAATCCTTGTGCTCGTCGCGGGAGTTGATCCGCTCCGGGTTCGCGCCAACCCCGCCGGGGGAAATTGGTCCGGCCCCGGCACCGCGACCCCGATCAAATATCTCGTGGTGATTTTTGACGAGAACAATTCCTTCGACCACTACTTCGGAACCTATCCTGTGGCACAAAACCTTCCCGGAGAGACACCGTTCTACGCGGATCCGGGAACTCCTACGGTCAATGGGCTGACGCCCGCATTACTCACCTTCAATCCCAATCAGGCAAACGCCGGCAACCCCATGCGCCTCAGCCCGAGCCAGGCCTCGACCTGTGACAACATCAATAAATACACACCCGAGCAGGAGGCGTTTGACAGCGGGCTGCTCGACAAGTTCAACATCACCAGCGTTGCGGCGGAGTGCGGAGCCGGCTACTTTTTCGCGCCCAATCTGGCGATGTATTACTACGACGGGAATACGGTGACGGCGTTGTGGAACTACGCGCAGCACTTCGCCATGAGCGATAATTTTTTCGACACCGAATTTGGCGGCACCGTGGAGGGCCACCTGAACCTGCTCTCGGGGCAAACCAACGGGCTGGCGGTGATGAGCGGCCAATCGGTCTCCTCGAGCACAGTTTCGAACGGCACGGTGATCAACAACATTAACCCGATCTCGGACGATTGCGCGCTGCCCAGCAGCCCCACGGGATCCTCCCCGAACATCTCCATGACCGGGAACAACATCGGCAATCTGCTCAACAATGCCAATGTCACCTGGGGCTGGTTTTACGACGGGTTTGCGCGCACCGGGTTCTCTAACGGGGTAGCGGCGTGCAATTCAATCTACAACCCGCACTACGCGCCGTTTGAGTATTACCCTTCGACCTCGAATCCACACCACACGCCTTACTCCTCCCCCGCGGCCATCGGAACGAGCGCCGACCCGGCAAACCATAACTACGATCTTGCCGATCTTTGGACCGCCATCGCTGCCGGCAATCTGCCCGCGGTGACGTTCATCAAGGCTTCCAAGCCCAACACCGGCCATCCCATGGACTCTACGCCGCTTGAGGAGCAGGCATTTTTGGTCAGCACCATCAATCAACTCATGCAGACCCGCTTCTGGAAAGACATGGCCATCATCATTGCCTACGATGACTCCGACGGATGGTACGACCACGTGGCCGGGCCGATCATCAATCAGTCCGCGGACAAGAAAAACGACGGAATTGCAGGAACACCGGGCACGAACGGAGCCTGCGGCGCGCTCGCTGCCGGCGCCGACAACGACCGCTGCGGCTTCGGCGTGCGGTTGCCGTTTCTGGTCCTTTCGCCTTACGCCAGGCACAACTATGTGGATCACAGCCTGAACGACACCACCTCGATCATGCGCTTCATCGAGTACAACTGGAACCTGGGAACGCTCGGAA
The DNA here is from genome assembly GCA_030037225.1 of Candidatus Acidiferrales bacterium. Classification (GTDB taxonomy): domain Bacteria; phylum Acidobacteriota; class Terriglobia; order Acidiferrales; family UBA7541; genus JOPF136. The sequence goes on from JASHRU010000409.1 coordinate 5,240, forward strand.
GTCTCGGGAACGCCAACGACAACCAGTCGTTTGACGTGCTTGCCGGGGGATCCCTACTGAGCATGTTCGACTTCAGCTTCGCGCCGGTCCCGGAAAATCGGATCTTGATCCTCAATCCCGCCACCGGCCAGGTAGTTCACCCCGACGTTTGGGACAACGGGCCCTACTGATTCTGCCGCAAAGATCAGGGGAATTTGGTGACTCTATTCCCATCCTGTACGGACGACCGACGGTTCGTTCACTAACTTTGCTGCTGGGGCTCGCCTGTTCCGGCGGCCTTGCCACTGCACCGAGACCGGAAAGTGTCGAGCACAGTAATCGCTCAAAAGAGAAGGCAGCGATTGGCGCGAGTCAGGCTGGGGAAACGCGCCGCACGAGCGTAAATCCCGGGACCACTGCCGCCGCAGCTCCCTCGCAGGCCGCTCTTCATGACGCCGTCTGTCCGCGTCCCGCTGCCGGTTCCGAAGTCCCCGAGCCAGAGGATTTGCGCAGCCGAAATGGCACGCTCGAGGTGGACATTACATACCGCAATTTCCTGGATCATGGGCAAGTCCGTTACTGCTACTCCTCCAGCGATGGCCGCGAAGCTCCCACGCTCCGCGTGCATCGGGGCGATTGGCTCATCCTCCGATTGCACAACGATCTGCATTCCCTCCCGAATGGCCCTGCGCGGCGTGCTGCGCAGATACAACATAAACTCATGCCTCCTGCTGCTTGCGGAGGTGGCACGATGGACGGATTGGCAACCAACCTCCATTTTCATGGTCTCACCGTGCCCCCGCTTTGCCACCAGGACGACGTCCTCGACACTCTGATCCCTCCCGGAACCCGTCCATTTGAGTACCGCTTCCGGATTCCGCCAGATGAACCTTCTGGCACCTATTGGTATCACCCGCATGTCCACGGTTTCACCGACCCGCAAGTCGAAGGCGGCGCCTCAGGAGCCTTGATCGTGGAAGGCATCGAGCGTGCCAATAAAACCCTCGCGGGAATGCCCGAGCGTGTATTCGTGATCCGCGACGAGCCCTTGCGGAATCCGGACGCGCCGCCTTCAAAAGAGTCGGGTGCGCAGCCGCCTCTCCTCCGCGATCCCGAAGGCGACATCCTGAACACCGGGACTGGTGGCGGAAAGCCGGCCCGGGATTTATCCATCAATTTCGTTCCCGTGGCATTTCCGGAGTACACGCCCGCCACGATCACCGCAAAGCCGGCTGAATATGAGGTCTGGCGAGTTCTCAACGCCGCAGCGGTCACCTATCTTGACCTGCAGATTGCCCAGGGTGGAGTCCCGCAGGCGATGGGCCTTGTCTCGCTCGACGGCGTACCGATCACAAAAAACGGCGCCATACCGAATCGCATCCTCTGGCAGGGACATATGCTCGTTCCGCCGGGCAGTCGAATCGATTTTGTGTATCGAACTCCGCCCGAAGGAACACGGGCGACTCTCCTCACCGCTGCAGTGGACACAGGGCCCGCGGGAGAAAACGATCCCATACGCCCCCTGGCGACGATTATCTCCCGCGCGGATGCTCCGGATCCGCCCTCGAAGCTGCCCGCCGTATCCACTCCCCTGGCGGCGAGGAAACTTGCATGGCTGGGTGACGTAAAGCCCGTGCGCGAGCGCAAGCTTTATTTCTCCGAGCAGCCCTCTAACCCGAAGGATCCCAACAGCCCCACGCTTTTCTTCATCACCTTGGAAGGCCAGCAGCCGAAAGTGTACGACCCCCACTCCCCGCCGGATATTGTCGTCCGTCAAGGCGATGTCGAGGACTGGACGGTCGAGAACCGCTCGCACGAGTTGCACGCTTTTCACATCCACCAACTCCATTTTCTTCTTGCCGGATGGAACGGAGCTCCAGTGAATGACACCTTCCTACGGGACACCATAAACGTCCCCTACTGGGATGGGAAAAGCCCGGCTTATCCAAGCGTCAAGCTGCGTATGGATTTTCGCGATCCGAATTCCGTTGGCACTTTCGTCTATCACTGCCACCTGCTCGAGCATGAAGACGGCGGAATGATGGGCGCCATTCGCGTAGAGCCGACGGCAGTTCCGCGCGCGAAGTGATCAAGACCTCAGCCGAATCGGGGATGGGTCCTTCGGCGCTCTCGCTGGCTCGGGCACGGGCTTGTTTGACTTTTACAGGCCGTTCAGATTTCCGGGGGGTGCAGGATGATTCTGGATCCCGGGGAAGAAGTGGTTCGCGATGACGAATAGCCCGCAGCGTGGTTGTGTCCGCGGGCGGAGCTAAGCTTCTAGGCTACGCCCGCGTGCACTTTCTCAAAGAGGGCAATCCCGTTCAGCACGGTTTCCACCGCTCCGTCCAGGCCGATGGTTGAGTTGATCATCAAATGGAATCGTTGCCGCTCCGGCCATTCCACGTGGAAATACTGTTTGATGAACGCCGCCCGGTCCCTGTCCACGGTCTCGACAAGCTGCAGCGCTTCCTTCTCGCTTTTTCCTTCTGCTTCGAGCCGCCGCACTTTTTCTTCGAAGGGCGCGTAAACGAACACGTGAAAGGCGTCCGGATTGTCCTTTAGGTAGTAGGCGCTACCACGCCCGACGATCACGCAGTGCCCGTCCTTCGCTGCGCTTTTCACCACGCTCTCCGCCACCTGGCGGATGCAATCCGTGTCCGCAATCTTCAGCCGGGGCGCGTTCAGGCTGCCCTCGAAGCTGCCCCGCATGAAGGCCCGCAGCAGCCGGTAGTACAGCGGGTCGTTCTTCTCTTGGTGCTCTTCCACGACGCGGCAATCGCACTCCAGTCGCGCCGCGATTTCGTTGGTCAGCAACTGGTCCCACAGCTTCCATCTCAGCCGATCCGCCAGTCGCCGGGCAATCTCCGCCCCCCCGCTCCCATACTCCCTCTCGACAGTGACCACTCGAATCATCGTTCTCCGCCCGCGCCGATTACTCCACTACCACACGGCCTCCGCCCAATTCGTTCTTTTTCAAGAGGAACGATACCAGAAACATCAGGCCGGCTACTATTGCCAGCACCTGAAATGTATCGATGTACGCCAGCGTCGTCGCCTGCTGGATCACGCTCTGATACAGCAGCCCGTAGGCGTGCCTCGCCGCGTCCACTGCACTAAACCCGCCGCTGCCCCCTCCGGTGGCAACGTGCGCTGCTATTCCTCCAAATCCACGCTCCCAGGGCACTTGTCCGAGCCCCGCCCGCTGGGTCAGGAACACCTGGTGCACCTGTGCTCGCCGCGCGACGAGCGTCGTCACCATCGACGTACCCACGCTGCTTCCAATGTTCCGCATGAAATTTACCAGCCCGGCCACGCTGTTGCTCTTTTCCGCCGGCATCCCGATGTAAGACGTCAGGTTGATCGGCACGAAAAGGAATCCCAGCCCGAATACCTGCGCGAGCCGCAGCCAACTGGCGCTCGTGAAACTGACGTCCAGGTCCAGCAGCCGCGTGGACATCCGCATTCCGATGCACAGCATCAGCCAGCCGAATGCCACCAGGTACCGCGAGCGTATTTTCGTGCTCAGCACTCCCGCCACCGGCATAAGAAACAGAAGCAGCAGGCCCCCGCCCGAGAGCACCAGCCCTGCGTTCTCCGCCGTGTACCCCATCAGCGTCTGCAGAAAGAGCGGCATCATCACCAGGCTTGAGAACAGCATCACTCCCAGCACGAACATCATTCCGTTCGCGCCCAGGAAGTTCAGGTTTCGGAACATCTGCACATCGATAATCGGCTTTTTCTGGAACCACTCCCAGATCACCAGCGATACGAGCCCCACTACGGCCAGCACCATGAGCGTCACGATGAAGCGTGACCCGAACCAGTCGTCTTCCTGACCTTTATCCAGCATCACCTGCAGCGAGGCCACGCCCAGGACCAGCAACGACACGCCTACGTAATCGAAGTTTGCCGTCGCCCCCGCTTTTTTCTTCGCCCACGGCGGGTCTTCGATCAGTTTGCGCACCAGCAGAATCGTGAGGATTCCCACCGGAACGTTGATGAAGAAAATCCACCGCCAACTGTAATTGTCCGTGATCCATCCGCCCAGCGTCGGCCCCACCGTCGGCGCCACGACCACGGTCACGCCGTATAGCGCAAACGCCAGCCCGCGCTTCTCCGGTGGAAACGTGTCCGACAGGATCGCCTGCGCCACCGGTTGCAACCCCCCTCCGCCTGCACCCTGAATCACACGGAACAGGAGGATCGTTCCCAGGCTAGGCGCCAGGCCGCACATCAGCGAACTCACCGTAAAAATGGCCATGCAGATGCGGAAGTACAGCTTCCGTCCGAGCAGATTCACGAAAAATCCGCTGAGGGGAAGTACGATTGCGTTCGACACCAGATAGGACGTCAGGATCCAAGTACTTTCGTCCGTGCTTGCGCCCAAATTGCCCGCCATGTACGGCAGCGCAACGTTGGCGATGCTCGTATCCAGCACCTCCATGAACGCCGCCAGTGCCACCACGACCGCAATCAGCCAGGGATTGAAGGAAGGACGCCAGGCCTCGTGCGCGGGTGCTGCCGCGCGCACACGCAAAGCCCGCGTCGCGGGTACGCTGCCAGGGGTTGCCGCCAGGTCTGACATGGTTCGGAGCACGCATTAGATGCAGCATCCGGTAGAAAATTGCAAGCCGCGGTTTTCCGGGGCCGTTCGATTCCCGCCGCGACTTT
>JASHRU010000410.1 GCA_030037225.1 Candidatus Acidiferrales bacterium
GAGGACGAATACGCGCAGATTGGTCATCGGCTGGCGGCCCTGCCGGGGGCCATCTTATACCCTCCTGGCCGCACTGGTGTCGAGCAGCGTCGGGAATGCCGTCCCGGATGTCGAGTTGTATATAATGTGGCACGAAGCCGGTGAGCGGGTTCGGCTCCTCCTTCCTACTCGCCGCCGGGAGCGCAGGAGTCTGACCATGAATCCCGTCAAACCGCAGCCGGGGGTGGAAGAGGCCGCCTCGTCTCCACTCACGGGGGGCGCAGCGGGAACTGCCGCGCGCCGCGACACCCTTTCCGTCACCGACAATCGCACCGGAAAACACTACGAACTGCCCATCGAGCATGGCGCCATTCGCGCGAACGATCTGCGGCAGATCCGCTCCGGCCCCGACGATTTCGGATTGATGTCTTACGACCCGGCATACACGAACACGGCCGCCTGCACCAGCCGCATCACCTACATCGACGGCGACAAAGGCGTCCTGGAATACCGCGGCTATCCGATCGAGGAGCTAGCGGAACGCAGCACGTATCTGGAAACTGCCTATCTGATCCTGCACGGCGAGCTGCCCACCCGGGCACAGCTCGAGGAGTGGACCTGGCACATCACGCACCACACTTTCATCCACGAAAGCATCAAGAAATTTCTCGACGGCTTCCATTACGACGCGCACCCCATGGGCATGCTGGTCTCCACCGTGGCCGCGCTTTCCACCTTCTATCCCGACGCCAAAGACATTTTCAACGCGCAATCGCGGCAGAAGCAGACCTACCGGCTGATCGGGAAAATGCCCACGCTGGCGGCCTTTGCCTATCGTCACAGCCTCGGGCTGCCTTATGCGTACCCGGACAACGACCTGAGCTACACGGGCAACTTTCTGAGCATGCTGTTCAAAACCACGGAAGCGAAGTTCACGCCCAACCCTACGCTGGAGCGCGCGCTCGATCTCCTGTTCATTCTGCACGCGGACCACGAACAGAACTGCTCGACCAGCGCCATGCGCGGCGTGGGCAGTTCGCACGTGGATCCTTATTGCGCCACTGCCGCGGCCACGGCCGCGCTCTACGGGCCGCTCCATGGCGGCGCCAACGAAGCGGTGGTGCGCATGCTTACCGAGATCGGCTCGGTCTCCAAAGTTCCCGCGTTCATCAAGGGCATCGAGAAGGGCGAATCGAAGCTCATGGGATTCGGCCATCGCGTGTACAAGAATTACGACCCGCGCGCAAAGATCATCAAGCTGGCGGCCTACCGGGTGTTCGACGTGCTGGGCCGCAACCCACTGCTCGACGTGGCTCTGGAGATCGAGCGGATCGCCCTCGAGGACGAGTACTTCATCAAGCGCAAGCTCTATCCCAACGTGGACTTCTACTCCGGCCTGATCTACCAAGCACTGAGCTTCCCATCCGCCATGTTTCCCGTGCTGTTTGCCATCCCCCGGACGGCCGGCTGGCTGGCCCACTGGCAGGAAATGCTGGACGACCAGGAGCAGAAGATCGCGCGTCCCCGCCAGCTCTTTCTGGGGCCGGCGCGCCGGGACTACGTACCCATCGAGCAGCGGGGCTGAGCCGCCGGTGCCGACCCCCATCCAGCTCCGGGCCGGACCGGCGAGCAAAGACGTTGCAAAGCCGACGAATCTCTGGCACAAACGTCCCTTTTGGGGAATTGTGCGCCCTGCCGTAGCGGCGCGCGAACTCCCGGAGCGTGACCCGGTCTGATGGACTACGCCGTAAAGCTGAGCTTTCCGAGCGACCCGCGATACCTCGGGGTGGTCCGTGGGGCCATCGAACGCTTCGCGGCGCTGGCCGGCTTCGACGAGGAGGATTGCCGGTGGATCACGCTCGCGGTGCACGAGGCGCTGACGAACGTGATCCGCCACGCCTATCACAACCAGCACGATCAGCCCGTGGAGCTGCGCATGCGCGAGCGCGACGAGGGCATGGAAGTGGTGATGGTGGACCACGGGACGGGTGTGAAGCAGGAGCAGATGTGCGGGCGCGAGCTCGACGACCTCCGCCCGGGGGGCCTCGGGCTCCACATGATCCGCGAGATTATGAGCGAAACGCAGTACCTGCCCCTCGAGGGACGGAATGAATTGCACCTCTTCAAAAAGAGGGGCTCCAAGACTTCCGTAGGAGAGTGATCGATGAACATCGTCACGCGGCAGCAGGGGAATAGCACGCTGGTGGACGTGCAGGGAGACATCGACCTCTATAATTCGCCCGAGGTGCGCAAAATCATCCTCGAAGAGCTTAAGGAAAAGAAAGTGGCGCGCCTGATTGTGAACCTGACGGGTGTGCGCTACATCGACAGCTCGGGCGTGGCCTCGCTGGTGGAGGGCCTGAAAGTTTCGCGGACTATGTCCAGCCGCTTTATGCTCTATGGGCTGAGTCCGGCGGCGCGCGAGGTGCTTGAACTTTCGCGGCTGATTCGCGTTTTCGAAGTGTACGGCACCGAGCAGGAAGCGCTGCAGGCAAAGTAGCGCTAAATCCGGCAGGCGGACAGGGAAGATATGGCATTCTTCGACAGCATCGGCCGGAACACAGTTGGCGGATTCGCCTACGTCGGAGGCCTGGCGCGGCTGAGCGGGCGCGCCGCCTACTTCACGCTTATCGGCCCGTTTCGAGGAAAAGCGCTGCGCTGGAGCCGCGCGTTCCACCAAGCCATGGCCGTGGGCGTGGAGGCGCTGCCCATTCTCTCCACCATCACCTTTTTTGTAGGGCTGATTCTGGCGCTGCAAGGCGCCTACGAGCTGCGCAAGTTCGGCGCCCTCCAGTACGTTGCCGGCGGCGTGGCCGTCTCCATGACGCGCGAACTGGGGCCGCTGATGACCGCCATCGTGGTGATTGGGCGGTCCGGGTCCGCCTTTGCCGCTGAAATCGGCACCATGAAGGTAACCGAAGAAATTGACGCGCTTACCACCATGGCGCTCAACCCGGTCCAATTCCTGGTCACTCCCAAGTTTCTGGCCATGATCCTCATGCTGCCCTGTCTCACCACCTGGGCGGATTTCATGGGCGTGATGGGCGGCGCTGTGTTCGGAGTCACCGGTGCCAGCTTCACTTTCGGCGGCTACGTTCAGGCCACGCTCGATGCGCTCCTCAAGCGCGATATCATCACCGGCCTCATCAAGGCCGTGATGTTCGGGGCCGTGATCACCGCCGTGGGATGTTATGAAGGGTTTGAGACCGGCGGCGGCGCGGAAGAGGTGGGACGGTCGACCACCTCCGCCGTGGTGATGTCCATCTTCCTGGTGATTATCGTGGACCTCATTTTCACTTCCCTTTTCTACCTCTTGGGACGATGAGCGACCCAAATAGCGATAAAACCCTCTCGGTGCACGACCTGCGCGTGCGCTACGGCGAACGTGAAATCCTGCACGGCATCAGCTTCGACGTGCCTCGGGGTGAGACGCTCGTGATTCTGGGGGGCTCCGGCTCGGGCAAGAGCACCCTGCTGCGCACGCTGGTAGGGCTGCAGCCCGCCACCTCGGGCGAAGTGTGGATCCGCGGCCAGGACATCGCCAAAATGAGCGAGGACGAACTGGACGAAACGAGGAAGAAGATCGGCCTCTCGTTCCAGGGCGGGGCCCTCTTCGGCTCGATGACCGTGGGCGAAAACGTCTGCCTGCCGTTGCGGGAGCACACGCAGCTCGAGGAAAGCACGATTCAGATCATCATGCGGCTGAAGCTCGAGCAGGTGGGCCTGGCCGGATTTGAAAACTACATGCCCTCGCAATTGAGCGGCGGGATGAAGAAGCGCGCGGCCGTGGCACGGGCCATGGCCATGGACCCGGAAATCCTCTTCTTCGACGAGCCCTCCGCTGGGCTCGACCCCATCATCGCCGCGGGTATCGACAATTTGATCTTGAAGCTCAAGAAAGCGTTCCGCATGACCATCATCGTGGTCACCCACGAACTGGCCAGCGCCTTCCTGATTGCCGACAGCATGTTGCTGATCAACAAAGGCGACATCGTGGCCCACGGCACCAGGGAAGAGATGCAAAACAGCACCCATCCTCGCGTCCGGCAGTTCCTGGACCGCGTGCCGGAGCCGGAAGTCGCCGAGGAAATGGATTATTTGCAGATGCTCACCGGCGAAGCGCCTCCCAAGGCGCTTTGACGCTCGACTGACCGTACGACTGTTCGTTTTGAAACACTTCGCATCCCTTCCCTCAAGTCGCTCAGTTTCCAGCCGATAAGAGTAGCGAGGACGGCTGTGTCCCCGGGCCGCTCCAGATTTCGCGGCGAACACTCATGAAGGGCTATCTGAAAAGTTTCGTGCCATGGGGGATCGCTCTCTCGCTCGCCCTGGTGGTCGGGGCGGCGGCACTTTCCTACCGCAATCTGCTGGAGCAAACGGAAGATTCCGAGTGGGTGGCTCACACGCACGTGGTAATCGAGCGGATGGAAGTGCTCCGCGCCGAAGTATGGAAGGTGGAGAACGCCCGGCGGGGATACGTCCTAACGGGCGACCCGCAGTTCCTTGCGAGATTCTCCGCCGGCCGCGATGAGATTCAGAAATCACAAGGAGCCCTGCGAGCGTTGACTGCGGACAATCCCGTACAACAGAAACACCTCGAAGAGTTGCAGCCGCTCATCGAGAAGCGGCTCGGGCTCCTCGATCGTTCGCTGGCGGTGCACAACGCGAAACAGCCCGATGACGCGCAACAGGCGGCACTCACGCTTCCTGGCGCGGATCTGACGGAACAGATTATGGCCGCCATCGATGCAATGGAAACTCAGGAGAAGGAGTTGCTGCAGAAACGCACCGAGCGCGCCCAGGAGAGCGGGCGGCGGTCCCGGATCCTGGTGCCCGTGGGAATGGCAGTAACGATCGTATTGATTGTGGCGGCGTTTGTGCTGCTGCGGCGGGAAGTCGTGGAGCGCACTCGAGCAGAGGAGCAAGTCCAGGTCCTGGTGGAAACTCTGGAACAGCGAGTGCGAGAGCGCACCGCCGAGCTCGAAGCACAAGCGAATACGCAGAGGGAACAGGCCGCGTTGCTGGATCTGGCCCACGACAGCATCTTTGTCCGCGACGTGAACAACGCGATTCAGTTCTGGAATCGCGGCGCGGAGGAAACTTACGGTTGGAGGAAGGACGAGGTGCTGGGAAAGGTCACGCACTCCCTGCTTCACACCCAGTTCCCGGAGCCGCTGCCCAAGATCGAGGCCGATATTCTGGAGCACGGGCGCTGGGAGGGTGAACTCGTCCATACACGCCGCGACGGTTCTCAAATCGTGGTGGACAGCCGGTGGGCGCTGCAGCGCGGAGAGGACGGCTCACCCACCGGAGTTCTCGAACTCAACCGGGAAATCACGGAACGCAAGCGGGCGGAAGAAGAAATCCGGACGCTCAACCGGACGCTGGAACATCGCGTGGACCAGCGGACTTCCGCGCTGGCGGAGACGATCAAGGAGCTCGAGGCCTTCACCTCTTCCGTCGCGCACGACCTGCGCGCCCCCTTGCGGCACGTGGACGGATTTGGCCGGATCCTGCAGGAAGAATATGCCGAGCAACTGGGACCGGAAGGGAAGGCATTGCTCGACCGCGTGCGTCGAGCCACCCAGCATATGGGTGAATTGGTGGACGACCTGCTGAACCTCTCGCGCGTATCGCGCCGCGAACTCTCGCCGGTCATGACGGACCTCAACACGCTGGCCGGGGAAGTAATCGAAGATTTGAAGGCGGGATGTGAAAGACGGCATGTCGAGTTTCGAGCTGGCCCGCTTCCCTTTGTGGTGTGCGACCCCGGCCTGATCCGCCAGGTCTATACAAATCTGCTGGCCAACGCGGTCAAGTTCACGCGCCCGCGCGACCCGGCGATCATCGAGGTCGGCCAGTCGGACTGCAACGGCAGGCGTGCCCTTTTCGTCCGCGACAACGGCGTGGGCTTCAGCATGAAGTATGCCGACAAACTGTTCGGAGTGTTCCAGCGCCTGCATCGCCCCGAGGATTTCGAGGGCACCGGAGTGGGTCTGGTCACTGTCCAGCGCATCGTCCACAAGCACAACGGCCGCATTTGGGCCGAGGCGGAAGTGGATCGAGGCGCGGCTTTTTATTTCACGCTGGAAGGCCTGGAAGAGCGGAGATCTGCCGAGTCTCCCAGGCCGGCGGGAGGGGTCCATGCCCAAGGATGACGTCGATATTCTGCTCGTCGAAGACAGTCCGGAGGATGCGGAGCTGACTCTGCACAGCCTACGGCGCAACAATCTGGCCAATCGCATTCACTGGGCCCGGGACGGAGAGGAAGGCTTAGACTTCTTGTTTTGCCGCGGGCCCCATTCGAGCCGCTCCTTCCGGCATCCGCCCAAAGTGGTTCTGTTGGATCTAAAGCTGCCCAAAGTGGACGGCCTCGAAATCCTGCGGCAGATGAAGGAAGACCCGCGGACAAGGCCCATTCCGGTGGTCGTGCTCACCTCCTCGCGCGAGGAGGCAGACGTAGTACGCGGATATCGCAACGGCGCCAACAGCTACGTGCAAAAGCCAGTGGATTTCGACCAGTTCCGCGAAGCCGTTCGCCAACTCGGGCTCTACTGGATGGTCACCAACGAGCCGCCTCCCGACACCACCTATTCGCGCGGGTAATCGTCATGGAGAAGCCCTCGGAAGCGGTGCGGCAGACTACGGAAGACGCTTCCCGGGTCTTCCGCCTCCTCTTTGTAGAGGACGACCCGGCGGACTTGGAACTGATCCAACGGGAACTTCGCACCGGAGGCGTGCCTTTCCAAGGTGAAGTTGTGTCCCAGCCGGAGGGGTTTTTCAAGCGAATCCGTGAGGCTTCTTTCGATGCGGTTCTTTCCGATTTCCGCCTGCCCGGCTGGAACGGCATGGATGTATTGCGCGAGCTCAGGGGACTGGGACTGGAAATTCCGTTTCTGCTGATTACCGGAACGCTGGGAGAAGAAAAGGCCGTGGAATGCATGCGGCTGGGCGCCTCGGACTGCATCCTGAAGGACCGCCTGGGCCGCCTGCCAATCGCCCTGCGCCATGCCGTGGACCGGTGCGAACTGCGGGAGCGGCAGCGGCGCGTTGCCGAAGAATTGTGGGCCAGCGAGTCGAAGCTCGGCCTGCTGCTCTCTCAGTTGCCCGCAATCATCTGGACCACGGATGGGCAGCTTCGGCTTACCTCGCTCACCGGCGCCGGCCTGGCGTCACTGCCCGAAAAAGCGTGGCAGCGCTGCGCGCTGGACAAGCAAATGGATACATCGCATCCCGCGGTGGCCGCGCACCGCCACGCGCTCGCGGGCGAATCGGTCGAATACGAGAACGAAATTGAGGGCCGTGCCTACTGGAATCGCGTGGAGCCATTCCGCGACGTATCGGGAGAGACCAGCGGCTGCCTGGGGTTCGCCCTCGATATCAGCGAGAAGAAGCGGATCGAGATGGAATCCCAGCGCCGCGCGCGTGAACTTCGGCAAGTCAACGAGACCCTCGCGGCCATGGTCGCCAACGCTCCAGTGGCCATCGTGGCCATGGACCATTCGGGGAGTGTTCGCATCTGGAACCCGGCCGCCGAGCGCATGTTCGGCTGGACAGCCAACGAGGTCCTGGGCGGCACGATTCCCTACCTGCCTTCGGAGAGGGAGAATGAACATCAAGTTTTCCGCGAAATCCTCCGCCAGGGCGGCAGCATTTCCAATGTGGAAACGCAGCGCAGGCGAAAGGACGGAACGCTGCTCTACGTGAGCCTGTCGGCCTCATCGGTAAAGGCCGGAACCGGCAACGAGGATGCATCCACAGACCTGGAAACCATCGCCGTCCTGACCGATATCACCTCACGAAAGCAGGCAGAAGCGGAAAAGCAGCGCCTGAGCACGGCCATCGAGCAATCGGCCGAAGCGGTTATGATCGCCGATACGGAAGGATTCATTCGCTATGTGAATCCCGCTTTTTGCGCCATCAGTGGATATTCCCCTACCGAAGCCGTGGGCCAGCGCACAAATCTTCTGCGTTCCGGGCGGCACGACGACCAGTTCTACGCAAATCTGTGGAACACCATCTCAAACGGGCAGACCTGGCGCGGGGAATTCGAAAACCGGCGCAAGGACGGCTCACCTCTCCCCATGGAGGCTTCGATTACTCCGGTGCGCGGCCCTCGCGGCGCGATCACCTCCTTCATCTGCATCGCGCAGGATATATCCGAGCGCAGGACTCTCGAGCGCCAGCTCCTCCAGGCGCAGAAGTTCGAGGCTATCGGGCAACTGGCCGGTGGAATCGCTCACGACTTCAACAATGTGCTCGCGGCCATCCTGGGAATGGCCGAACTCGGGCAACTGGAAGCGCCCGAAGGCACGCGCATCCGTGAACGCCTCCAAAAAATCTGCCATCACGCCGGACGCGCCGTCGCGCTGACGCGGCAATTGCTGGCCTTCTCCCGCCGCCAGCAGCTCGAACGACGTCCCACCAACCTGAATTTCTCCGTGAACGAAGTTGCCAGTCTGCTCGGTGATTCGCTGGGAAAGGACGTGGAGCTCGAAACGAGCCTTTCTCTCGATCTCGCCAGCGTCTTCGCCGACCCCGCCCAAATCGAGCAAGTGCTAATGAATCTGTGCGTCAATGCCCGCGATGCTATGCCATCCGGCGGGCGGCTGGCCATCTCCACGGCCAATGTGCAACTCGACGAGGACGGCTGCCGCACGCGTCCCGGAATTGCGCCGGGAGAATTCGTGCGTTTGACCGTGACCGACACGGGGACCGGCATGGACGCGCAGACGCTGGGGCGCATCTTCGAGCCTTTCTTTACCACCAAGCCCCCTGGACGCGGAACGGGTCTCGGTTTGGCCACCGTGTACGGCGTGGTCAAACAGCACGGGGGTCATATTGATGTTGTCAGCGCGCCCGGTGAGGGCACCAGCTTCCAGCTTTATTTCCCGGTAACACTCCCCGCCACACCTCGCCAGGAGACTCCGGCGGATCGAGAACCGGTAAGCGGCGGCAAAGAAACCATCCTGCTGGCGGAGGACCACGAAGGGCTGCGGGAACTGGTGTGCGAGTCGCTCGGTTCGCTTGGTTACAGCGTGTTGGCGGCCTGTGACGGGCAGGAGGCCATCGAGCTTTTCCGCCGCAACTCCGGAAAGGTGGACCTGCTGATCCTCGACGTGATCATGCCGCGGCTGCGCGGGCCGGAAGCCTACAAGCGCATCCGCGAACTCAACGGCGACGTCCCGGTGCTTTTCTGCACGGGATACAATTCCGATTCGACGCAGGTCGAGATCACTTCCGGCCATCCTGTCCTCCAGAAGCCTTACCAGGCTCGGGAGCTGGCCCGCACCGTCCGGTTGCTCCTCGACCAGCGCTCGCAACCGGCAAGCTGAGCAACCTCCGCAGGTGAATTTCAAGGGCCGTGGTATACTCCCGCATCCTGGCGGCGGCAGGGAGCGAAGGAGCGCCGCCGCAGGCTGGGCGCGACTATGGATGCGAAGAAGGAGCAGGCCTTCGTCGGCGTTTTCGTGATTATTGCCACGGGCCTGCTGATTGCTACGATTTTTGCCATTGGCGGCGCGTTCGGGCGCGCCGGGCAGAACTACCTGGTTTACTTCAAGAATGCGGGAGGGCTCGAGCCCGGCTCGATTGTGCGTTACGCGGGAATTCGCGTGGGCCGCGTGGACAAGATCCGGATTGACCCCAAAGACGCCACGCGCGTCATCATGGAAATCGGCCTGGAGCCCGGAGTTCCAGTGAAGACGGACAGCCTGGCCAAGATTTCCAGCCTGTCCGCGCTGGGCGAGAATTTTCTGGAGATTCTGCCGGGCAAGCCGGATTCGCCCCTCGCCAAGTCGGGCTCGGTGCTGCCCTCGAAGGAATTCTTCGGCATCAACGATGTCGCGGATATCTTGAACGATCTCGGGCCCAAGGCCGAGGATCTGTTGAGCAATCTGAACGACCGCGTCCAGGAGCTGAAGGTAACCATCGACCGGGTCAACGATCTGATCAACGACCAGAACCGCGCCCACGTCTCCGCCTCACTGGACAATTTGAACGGCATGCTTGCCGAGAATCGGCCGCATATCAAGAGCGCGCTCGGCAACGTGGACCAGATGTCCGCCAAGCTGGGCCCCACTGTGGACCAGTTCAAGCAGACCGCCAAGCAGGCCGACGACACCCTTAAGAAGATCGACGATCTTTTGGGCGAGAACCGCAAGGATCTGCACGAGTCCATTGCCCAGTTGCACAAGGCGCTCAACGACGCCACCACGCTGGTGGATCAGCTCAATCGCACGCTCAACACCAACGGCGAGAGTATCGACGAAACGCTCGACAACATCCGTCTGGCCACCGAGAACCTTCGCGAATTTACCGACACGATCCGCACGCGTCCGTACACCCTCATCCGCACCGCGGAGCCGCCGGAACACAAGCCGGGGGAGGGTTCCAAACCGTGAGAGGTCCTGGCATGAGCCATCGTATATGCGCCGGAGCGGCAGCCCTTGCCGCGGGAATCGTTCTGCTGCTGGCGGGGTGCGGCGCGGCGCGGCCCATCAAATATTATTCGCTCGATCCCCCGGAGGTAGCCGCTTCTCCGCAACGCTCAGACGTGACGCTGCTGATCGCCCACTTCCACGCCCCGACGCTCTACCGCGATACGCGCATCGTCTACCGCACCGGCGCGAACGAAATGGGTCTGTATGAAGAGCATCGCTGGGTGGAAGCGCCGGCGCTCATGGTCGAAGAAATGGTCCTGCAATATCTGCGCCGCGGCGGACGGTATAAGAGCGTTCAGAGCATCTCCTCAAGCGCGCAGGGCGACTACATCGTGCAGGGCCGCATCGAGCGCTTTGAACAGGTGGAGGGAAAGCCGCTCACCGCACGCGTTTGGTTGCGCCTGAGCCTCTACGACCCCAAGGCCGGCGCGACTGTCTGGGCCGACAGCTCCGAGCGCGATGAGCCTGCCTCCAGCGACGACTTTTCCGCGATTGTCGCCGCGCTCGACAAGAATCTCCAACAGGGTGTCATCCAGCTCGCCGGCGAGATCGATCAGTACGTCGCCGCGCATCCGCGCCCGGCCGAGGCGGCGAAGTAGCCCTCAAACCCCGCTCGCACCGGCCTTCGGACGGGACTCCCTAACATTCCAGCGCGGAGCGCCTTAGGCGGAAACCGTTCAGGTTTCCGAGGACCGCAACTGCGATCTTCTCAGGACGGAGCAGCTCGCGCACCAGTTCCTGAATCTCCTCGCGCGTCACTCCTTCGATCGCGCGCGTGATCTCCTCGGCCGCGCAGTAGCGGCCGAAATAAATTTCCTGCCGCGCCAGGTTGGACATGCGCGCCGTCGATGACTCGAGCGAAAGGACCAGCGAGCCGATCAAGTGGTCCTTCGCCCGTCGCAACTCCTCATCGGTAATGGACTCGGCCTTCAGATTCCGGAATTCCTCGATCACGCAGCGAATCACCCGGTTCGTTTTCTCCAAAGCCGTGCCCGCATAGACGCACAGCATTCCCGCGTCCCGGTAGGGATTCAGATCGCTGAAAATCGTGTAGGCCAGTCCCTGCTGCTCCCGGATGTTCTGGAACAGGCGCGACGACATGCCCCCGCCGAGCACGTAGTTAAGGACGGAAAGCTGGTAGCGGCGCTCGCTGGCCGCCGCGTAGGAGGGGACGCCGATGCAGAGCTGCACCTGCTCGAGCCCCTTCTTTGTGCGCGTGGTCAGGTGCGCGTGCGGATGCGGCGGGGCTTCCGCCGCCCTGCGGCGCCCCGCGCGCTCCCCAGCCGAGCCGCTGAATTCGCCCATCACCAGCTCGCGCATTTTCGCGTGCCTCAGGTTGCCCGCGGCGGTGATAAGCAGGTTGTCTGCCGCAAACAGCTCGTGATAGCTGGTGAGCGCCTTCCGGCTCGAAAACCGGCTGACGGACTGCCGCGTGCCGAGGATGGGACGGCCCAGAGGGTGCTTGCCCCAGAAATTGTGCGAGAAAATCTCGTGGATCAGGTATTCCGGATTGTCCTGCTCCATTTTGAGCTCTTCGAGGACGACGTTTTTTTCCTTCGCCACGTCCTCTTCCGAGCAGCGCGACCGCAGCACCATGTCCGCCATGATCCCAAACGCGATGGCCACGTGCTCGTCGAGCACCTTCGTATTCAGACAGATCATTTCCTTCGCCGTGAACGCGTCCAGATAGCCGCCGATGCGCTCGATTTCCCGAGCGATGTCCTCCGCGGTGCGCCGCTCCGTGCCTTTAAACAGCATGTGCTCGATGAAATGCGCGATTCCCGAAAGTTCGGCAGGCTCGGTCCTCGAACCCGACCGCGCCCAGATCCCCACGGCCACCGAGCGCACCTGCGGCATGGCCTCGGTAATCAGCATCATCCCGTTGGGCAGCAATTCCCGTTCGACTTGGTGCGCCTCTTCCATACCTGCTTCGATGCTGTTCCTGCGCCCGCTGTGGCGCAGGTATCCCGGACCGTCCCGGCTGGATGACATATTCTATCCCGAATGTCGCAGTGAAAGCAGCGCGCTCCAGGCTATGCGACCGCCCGCGAACGCGCCCTCGTCAGGAGCTCTTTGCCGTGGCCAGAACCTTGCCGTACTCACTGGTGTAATACAGCGGCACGTCCATGTAGGTTCCTTTGTCCGCGGAATACACCTCGCAACTATCGTACGGTAAGGAATAGATGTGGATGCTCACCGCGCGCGCCTTGTATTCCGGAAGGTTCAACACCTGGTGCACAGGCTCCACAGGATTCACCGCCGCGGGGTGCAGCGGGTCCATGAGGCAGGTATCCGTCGCGATCAGTCGGCAGGTCTGGTTCGCGCGGTCCGTCACCTCCACCCGATAATTCTGCACTTTGAGTTTGCCCATAGGCACCGACATCCAGCAGTTCTGCCCGCGGTGATTGTGTATCCTGCTGATCTGGCCGCTCTCCCAGCAGATCGCCATCACCTCAAAAAGCGGACACTTGTAAATCAGGTTGCGCGTGTAGCAGCACGGGTCCCAGTGCAGGAACGGCTCCAACGTGCCCGCTTCGATGCCGTTGTGCCGGCAGAACTCCAGCACGTTTGCGACCGTGAATCTCCGCTCTTCGATCCCGCTGAGCTCGCGGACCCATTCTCCGACCGGAATTTGCTCCATCAGTTCCTCCCACGCGCGCCCTGGATGCACCCAGTATAACGGAAAGCCGCTCGCCCAGCGGGTGAATCCAAGCGTGATACGATGGAAATGAAACGTAGGCAGGACCGCATGCCCGTGGAACTCCTGGGAAAATCGTTGCACGAGCTCCGCGAGTGGATGGCCTCGCTCGGCGAGCCCGCCTACCGCGGCGCGCAGGTGTACCACGCCATCTACGCCGAGCGCCGGCGGGAATTCGCGGCCATGACGAATCTGCCCGCGGCGCTGCGCGAGCGTCTGGGTCGCGAAGCGGCAATTACGCTGCCCACCATCTCGCGGAAATATCACTCCGCAGACGGCTCGGTCAGGTATCTGCTGCCGCTCGGAGCCGGGTCGGCAGCTGACGCGGCCCGCCCGGCAACCGTGGAAGCGGTGTTTATGCCCTCCGAGGCTCGGCAAACTATCTGCATCTCAACGCAGGCCGGATGCGCCGTGGATTGCAAGTTTTGCTTCACCGCCACTCTCGGTCTGGTGCGCAATCTCACCGCGGGCGAAATTCTGGGCCAGGTGCTCGTCCCGCTCGACGACAACCGGAAGCGTCTGGCGCCGCGCACCAACGTCGTGCTTATGGGCCAGGGCGAACCCCTGTTGAATTTCGACCCGACCATGGCTGCCCTGCATATCCTGCTCGATCCCAACGCTCTGGCGCTTTCTCCCCGCCACGTCACGCTTTCCACCAGCGGCATTGTGCCGGGTATCGACCGCCTGGCCCAGGAAAAAGTGCGGCCGAAGCTGGCCGTCTCGCTCAATGCTTCGAGCGACATTCAGCGCGACGCCATCATGCCCATCAATCGCAAGTATCCGCTCGCGGTCCTGCTCGAAGCCTGCCGGCGCTATCCCCTTCGTCCGTGGGAACGCCTCACCTTCGAGTACGTGCTGCTGGGCGGCCTGAACGATTCCGCCGACGACGCGCGGCGAGTGGCGCGTCTTCTCGCTGGCCTGCGCGCCAAAGTCAATCTCATCCCGTGGAACTCCGGCGATTTGCCCTATCGTCCGCCTGCAGCGGCTGCCGTCGAGGAATTTCGCCGTATTCTCGCGGATAAAAATGTGTCCGTCTTCGTCCGCTACTCCCGCGGGCAGGACATTTTCGCCGCCTGTGGCCAGCTCGCCGTGACCGAAACGGGAATCGAAGCCCGCGCGTGAGCCGTCGGCATTGGTCGTAACGGCTACTTCAGCGGCTCGGCGCGATAGAGTTGCGCCGTGTGTTTCGCCGTCGCCGCCACCGCCATCAGCAGCATCCCCGCCGTCGCAATAGTTCCTCCCACATCGAATAGCAGGTAGCGCGCGCCGAGAACGTCCACTCGCGGCACCGCTGGATAATAAAAATACAGCGCCAGATT
>JASHRU010000411.1 GCA_030037225.1 Candidatus Acidiferrales bacterium
GTCACCTGAATATGGCTGGTGCGCTTCTGGTAGCGGAAGGCGCGGCCGAACGGCGCCGGCCGGATGCGCTTCCAGCGGGAACCTTCGTTGACGAAACATTGTGAGACGTAGAGGTGATCCACGTCGAGCGAGGCACCGGAGATCTCAGCTTTCTGCTCGGCATTGGCGATGGCGCTGCGCAGGATTTTTTCGATGTCGCGCGCGACCCGCTTGCGGGTGAAGCGAAGGATGCTGAGCGCGTGCTCGGCGCTTTGGCCGCGGATCAGATCGGCGACCAGACGGGCCTTTTGCGCGGAGACGCGGGAATAGCGCACGAGCGCCCGGCCTTCAATCACCTGCGGAATTGCGGGTAGCGTTGCCATTTCCAGTCCCTCAGCTCTTGGCCGGCGCCGCTGGAGCCGCGCCACCCGCCGGAGCCGCGCCGGCGGCACCGGGAGCCGCAGCTCCCGGAGCGACGCCCGCAGCCTTCTCGAGCGCGGCGCGCACGGCGTGGCCCTTGAACGAACGCGTAGGCGCGAACTCGCCGAGCTTGTGTCCTACCATCTGCTCGGTGACATAGACGGGAATGAATTTCTTCCCGTTATGGACGGCGAGCGTGTGCCCCACCATCTCCGGAAGAATGGTGGAGCGGCGCGACCAGGTCTTGATCACCTTTTTCTCGTTGCGCGAGTTGAGCGTATCCACCTTCTCGCGGAGGTGGGCGTCAACGAACGGGCCCTTCTTGAGCGACCTGGGCATCCTCGATTACTCCGTCACCCGGCGCAGCTTGATCCACTGCGCGCGGCGCATTTTCCGGAAACCACGCACGGGTCCGGGCACGCGGTGGGACGCGGGGCAGAACGGACAGACAAACCGTGTGCCCAGCGCCGTGGCCACCTTCTCGACGACAACGGCCCAGCCCGGCTTGCAGAACCGGTACAGCACCTGCTCGGGAGGCGCGGCGACAGGCCGCACCACGGGCTTGGCCGGGGCGGCCGGCCGAGCTGCAGGCTTCGACTTGTGTACTCTCGGCCGGCGAGACGCCGCCCGAGACGCACGTGTTGCTCTCATTGCCAATCCTTCCATGGTGACCCGCCGCGCCGGGGCCATCCGAGATTTTCCGCCGGAACGATCGGCGGCGTTCCCGTCAGCGTTCTACGGCTTCCTCCTGGTGACGATGTACTTATCGGAAGGCTTGCGCCTGCGGGTCTTCGCTCCCAGCGTGGGGAAACCCCACGGGGTCTGGGGGTGATTGCCCTTGACGCGTCCTTCCCCTCCGCCGTGCGGATGGTCCACCGGATTCATGGCTACACCGCGCACGGTAGGACGCCGCCCCTTCCAGCGCGTGCGTCCCGCCTTGCCATAGGTAATATTTTCGTGGTCGAGATTGCCGACCTGGCCGACAGTGGCCATGCAGTCCAAATGGAATTGCCGGACTTCTCCCGAGGGCAGCTTGACGAGCGCAATCTCGCCCTCTTTCGAGAGCAACTGCGCCGAGGAGCCCGCAGCGCGGACCACCTGGCCGCCTTTGCCGGGAAACAGCTCGAGGTTGTGCACCGGCGTGCCCGGCGGAATGTGACGGATGGCCATGGCATTGCCGGGAAGAATGTCGGCGCCGGGGCCGGTGGAGACGGTCATGCCGACTTGCAGTCCCACGGGATAGAGGATGTAGCGCTTCTCTCCATCCGAATAGTGGAGCAGGGCCAGGCGCGCGGAGCGGTTCGGGTCGTATTCGATGGCCGCGACGCGGGCGGGGATGCCCGATTTGTCGCGGCGATAGTCCACCACGCGGTACATGCGCTTGTGGCCGCCACCGCGATGCCAGATGGTGACCTCGCCGGCGGAATTACGGCCGCCGGAGCGCTTGCGCGGCTCGACGAGAGCCTTCTCCGGCGTCTCCTTGGTGATCTCGGCCTTGTCGAGCACCGTCAAATAGCGCCGTGATTTTGTGTAGGGTCGGAACGATTTGAGCGCCATGTTGTCCCTCGCGCCCCCGTAAACGGGGCTACAGGTTCTCCCCGTACTCAATCATTTTTTCGCCTGCCGCCAGCCGGACGTAGGCTTTCTTCCAATCGCGACGAAAACCCTCGGCACGGCCGCGGCGGCGCATCTTGCCGTGAAACTGAGCGGTGCGCACGGAATCCACCTTGACCTTGAAAATGGTCTGCACGGCTTCCTTGATCTGCGTCTTGGTGGCCGCGCGCGCCACTTCGAAGACCACGGTCTGAAGCGTTTCCTTCACGGCCAGACCCTTTTCCGTGATGATCGGGCGCCGGATGATTTGAAATGTGCTGAACGCCATGGGCTACTCCTTGCCCCCGCGGCCGGCACGCGGCTTGGGCTCGAGCGAAGCGGAGAGGCGCAGCACCGTATCTCTGGAAACGAGCAGACGGTCGCAACGCAGCAGGTCGAAGGGCCGCAGGGCGCGCGGCTCGACGATTTCGAAATCCTGGATATTGCGCCCGGCGAGTTCGAGATTGCGGTTGCCGCGAGGCTCGACGAGCAGGAATTTGCGGCTCTCCTTGTCCAGCTTGGAGATGGTCTGGCGGAAAGGCTTGGTCTTGTGCGTGTCGAGAGCCCATCCGTCCACGACAGTGAGCTTGGAGGCCGCGAGCGTGGCGGAGAGAGCGGAACGCAGCGCGCCTAGAAGAACTTTGCGCGGCAGGCGATAGCTGTAATCGCGCGGCTGGGGACCATGAACGGTGCCGCCGTGCCGCCAGATGGGCGAACGAACCGAGCCCATACGCGCGCGGCCGGTGCCCTTTTGCCGCCAGAGCTTTTTCCCCGAACCTGCAACGTCTGAGCGGACCTTGGTTTTATGCGTGCCCGCACGCTCGCCGGCCTGCTGCCAGCGAACGGCTTCGTGCAGCGTGTAGGGATTGACCTCGGCCGCAAACACAGCGTCGGAGAGGGTGATTTGCCCTACCGTTTCGCCGCTTAGATTGACGACATCTACAACCGGCATGATCGCTCCGTCCTCTACTTGGCCGACTTGGCCCTGCGAATGAACACGTAGCTGCCCGCGGGGCCGGGCACGGCGCCGCGAACGAGCAACAGATTTTCTTCCGCGTCCACTTTCACGACTTTCAGGTTCCGCGCCGTCTGCCGCTGGTTGCCCAGGTGGCCGGCAAAATGCTGTCCGGGCCAGACGCGCGAGGGAAACGAGCTGGCGCCGATACCGCCGGGGGCGCGATGAAACATGGAACCGTGGGTATTGTCGCCGCCGCGGTAATGCCAGCGCTTGACGCCGCCGGCAAAGCCTTTGCCCTTGCTGACGCCGCTGACATCTACGAACTCGCCAACGATGAAATTGTCGGCGAGGACGCGGTCGCCGACCTTG
This sequence comes from Candidatus Acidiferrales bacterium, assembly GCA_030037225.1. Classification (GTDB taxonomy): domain Bacteria; phylum Acidobacteriota; class Terriglobia; order Acidiferrales; family UBA7541; genus JOPF136. The sequence continues at coordinate 3,320 of JASHRU010000411.1, forward strand.
GTTTCCGCTTGCGAGGCTTCCAGGCGGACTTCGCCGAGGAAACGCATGGGGGCGACGTCGGCCTTTTTGAAGTGACCGGCCATAGGCTTGGTGACGCGCTGGGGCTTGACGAATTCGACCAGGCCGAGCTGGACCGCTTCGTAGCCGTCGTTCTGCGCAGTACGGCGCTGCACGACGACACACGGGCCGGCCTGCATGACGGTGCAGGGAATGGCGGCACCGTCGTCGGCGTAGATCTGGGTCATGCCGAGCTTGATTCCGAGAATGCCGTTCACAGCCATTACTTGACTCCGTGCTCGCGGCCGAAGGCCTTGATTTCGACGTCTACGCCGGGCGGGAGATCGAGCTTCATGAGCGCGTCCACGGTATCGGGCGTGGGCTCGAGGATGTCGATCAGCCGCTTATGCGTACGCATTTCGAACTGCTCGCGCGATTTCTTGTCTACGTGCGGCGAACGCAGCACCGTCCAGCGGTTGATGGTGGTGGGCAGCGGAATCGGCCCGGCCACATTGGCGCCGGTGCGGCGCGCGGTTTCCACAATGTCGCGCGTGGACTGGTCCAGGACGCGGTGGTCGTAGGCCTTCAGGCGAATGCGAATTTTTTCTCCAGCAGGCATCGGATTACTCGACGATCTCGGTGACGGCGCCGGCGCCCACGGTGTGGCCGCCTTCGCGAATCGCGAACCGCAGCCCCTTCTCCAGCGCCACCGGCGTGATCAGCTCGATCGATACCGTCGCGTTGTCGCCCGGCATCACCATCTCCACCCCTTCCGCCAGCTTCACATCCCCCGTCACGTCCGTCGTCCGGAAATAAAACTGCGGCCGGTACCCCGTGAAGAACGGCGTGTGCCGTCCCCCTTCTTCCTTCGTCAGAATGTACGCCTCCGCCTTGAACTTCTTGTGCGGCGTGATCGACCCCGGCTTGCACACCACCTGGCCCCGCTCCACGTCGTCCTTTTCCGTCCCGCGCAGCAGCAGCCCCACGTTGTCGCCCGCGATCCCTTCATCCAATAGCTTCCGGAACATCTCCACTCCCGTCACCACTTTCTTCTGCGTCTCCCGGAAGCCCACAATCTCCACTTCCTCGCTCACCTTCACCTTGCCGCGTTCGATCCGGCCCGTCACCACCGTCCCCCGGCCCGAGATCGAGAAAATGTCTTCAATCGGCATGGCAAACGGCTTGTCCACGTCCCGCACCGGCAGCGGCACGAACTTGTCCACCGCCTCCATCAACTCCAATATCGTCTTCTCCCACTTCTCTTCCCCGTTCAACGCCCCCAGCGCCGAGCCGCGAATCACCGGCACCGTGTCGCCCGGAAACTGGTAGGTCTTCAGCAGGTCGCGCACTTCCAACTCCACCAGTTCGAGCAGTTCCGGGTCTTCCACCGCGTCGCACTTGTTCAGGAACACCACGATGTACGGCACGCCCACCTGACGCGCCAGCAGAATGTGCTCCCGCGTCTGCGGCATCGGCCCGTCGGTCGCCGCCACCACCAGAATCGCTCCATCCATCTGCGCCGCGCCCGTGATCATGTTCTTGATGTAGTCGGCGTGCCCCGGACAGTCGATGTGCGCGTAGTGACGGTTCGCCGTCTCGTACTCCACGTGCGCCACCGCGATGGTGATCCCGCGTTCGCGCTCTTCCGGCGCGTTGTCGATCGAATCGAAGGCGCGGAACTGCACCTTGGGGTTGTGCTTGGAGAGCACTTTGGTGATCGCCGCGGTCAGAGTGGTCTTGCCGTGGTCGATGTGGCCGATCGTTCCCACGTTCACGTGCGGCTTCGACCGTTCGAATTTTTCCTTGGCCATTGTGCTTCTGCCCTCAGCAGCTAAAAATGACCTGCCTCAATTCGTTTGCGCTCGCCGTCGGAAGAACTTCTGAAAGAAGTTTCCGCGCTACTCGATTCCCGCGTCACCTCGCATTCCTCGAAAACCCGTCAGCGCCTCGAGCCCCTCGAAACTGGAGCGGGGGACGGGATTCGAACCCGCGACCACCGGCTTGGAGGGCCGAGACTCTACCGCTGAGTTACCCCCGCATCCGTACCTGCGTCCAGCAGGCGAAACGCAATCTCCGTGTCCCGCCGCCCTGGACTCAGAATGATCTGGAGCCTGGGACCGGGATTGAACCGGTGACCTCGTCCTTACCAAGGACGCGCTCTACCAACTGAGCTACCCAGGCCTTCCGGCAATCGGCCGAATTCCCCCTCATTCGACGCGCGCAAATTCCGTCGCGCGATTTCAGTTTTCTCTCGCATCCGGCGAGCTGTCCGCGAAACTGGTGGACGGGGGAGGATTCG
>JASHRU010000412.1 GCA_030037225.1 Candidatus Acidiferrales bacterium
GAAGTGGGCGATCCGCTGAGCGGCGCGTTGACCTCGCGCTTCAGCGTGGACGCCACACGCAGCGCGCAGGTCGAGACCGGCAGGCTGGGGGCCGAGTACGCGCATTCCGGCGCCGGCCTGCTCAGCCTGGAAACTCCGGACGGCGACGACCGCTGGCGGTTCGGCACGGTGGACCCGATTCCCGCGATCAACATTCAGGAAGGGACGCACCTCGGTAACTGGTATCCGCGCTTCATTTTTTCCGGCCCGATCCGGCGCGGGCGTTTCTGGTTCTCCGACTCCTTCAGCATTCAGCACACCTTCGCGGTGGTCACCCAACTGCCCGCCGGCGCGAACACCTCACAAGAATGGGCCGGCGACAACCTGCTGCGGCTCCAGTACAACATTTCGCAGAAGCATATCCTGCATGCGAGTCTCCTCTACAACCGCAAGCACGACACAAACCTCGGTCTGGATGCTTTGGACCCCGAATCCACCACACTCACTGGCGACGAGCGGCGCGCGTTTCTCTCTCTCAAGGACCAATTGTGGCTTCGCGACACGCTCTTTGATCTGGGCTTTGCTGCCGATGGCGAGCTTATGGACCAGATTCCCCAGGGCACAGAGCCCTACGTCCTGCTGGTCGATGGCACCAGCGGAAATTATTTCCAGCGGCTGCACCAGCGGGGACGCCGCATTCAGTCCGTGGGCAGCGTCACCACTCCTTTGCACTTTGGGCTCGGCACGCACCAGCTTTCCGCGGGCTTCAACGTGGCCGCGTTGCGAACCTCGCAATCAGCCGAACGCGGTGAGATTGAAGCCCTGCGCGCCGACGGCACCCTCGCGCGCGAAACCACGTTCACAGGAGCGGCTAACCCGGTTCTATCGAACACGCAGGCCGGCGGATTCTTGCAGGACACCTGGACGCTCTCGAAGCGACTGGTTCTTCAGGGCGGCCTGCGCACGGATTGGGACAGCTTTACGGGCAGCGGCCTGGCCGAACCGCGCGTCTCCGGCAACGTGCTGCCTTTCGGAGACGACCGCGCCAAACTTTCGCTCGGGTGGGGGATTTACAACGCGCCTCTCAACCTGATGCAGATCGCCCAGGCGTACGACCAGCAGCAGCTCGACACGTTCTATGACCCCACGGGGAAAATCGTGATTCTCGGCCCGGTGGAAAGCCGGTTTGCGCTGCCTGCGAGCGGGCTAGAGCAGCCGCGCTTTACGACTTCCAGTGCGGGCTGGCAGCAAAAGATCGGACGCAAGACGCTGATCGGCGCGGAACTCCTGGCCCGCAACGGTTATCACGGCTTCGCATTCGTGGACCAGCAGCCCGCGCTGCCCGGCGGAATTTTTCTGCTCGAGGACCATCGCAAGGACCGCTACCGCGCTGCAACCTTTTCCGCGCGCTACAACCTGGCGGCCGACACCGGGTTCTACGCCGCGTACACGCGATCGCGCGCGCTCTCCAACGAAGACCTGGACCCCGCGCTCGGCTCCATCTTCTACGCGGCGCAGCAATCTGGTCCCGTGGCCTGGGACGTGCCCAACCGCCTGCTGACCTGGGGATGGATCCCGGCGCACTTCTGGGGTCTCCAGTTCACAGATTTCCTGGAATACCGGACTGGTTATCCCTTCAGCGTGGTGAACTTTCAGCAGGAACTCGTCGGACCGCCCGAATCCATGCGCTACCCCGACTACGTCAGTTTGAATCTTGGAGTGGAGAAGAAATTCGGTTTTCACGGCTATATCTGGGCCGCTCGCCTCGAAGAGGTGAACATCACGGATCATAAAAACCCAAACGCCGTGGTGAACAACATCGATGCGCCCAACTTCGGCACCTTTGCCGGAGGACAGGGCCGGGCCCTTACGCTGCGGGTCCGTTTCGTGGGCAAGAAATGAACGGCGAATTCGAAACCTGGAGCCGCAAATGAAGAAGCGGAACCCTGCGCTGCCCTTCAGCCGCGTCGTGAATCCTGGTCCACCCTGTCGATAAACAGATTCAGCGCCAGGCAGCACAGGAAGAGAAGTCCGGAAAAGATGGCGGCGGGCAGTACGACGCCGACATGTCCGGCAAGAAAACCCTCCAACGTCGCACTGAGAAGCCAGATCTGTATGACCAGGAGCACCACTATGAGCGCCAAGGCCCCGTCGATCGCTACGAGCCCTCGTTTCTGCTCCGGACTGCTTCGCCCGTTCACTTTATCGGCCCTCGACTCCTGTGGCTATCAATTCCTGTCCCCGCTCTTCTAGCAAAATGCGCGGAAGCGGACGGGGCGGCGGCCCTTGCAAAACTGAGCCGTCCTTCACCGAAAAAAATCCGTTGTGGCACGGACACGCCAGCCTCCCGGTTTCCTTTTCGTAGTAGACAGCGCAGGAAAGATGCGTGCACTTCTGGCTGTAAGCGGCGTAATCGTTTTCTGCGGTGCGGATCAGGATGCAACGATCCTGCGGCGCAGGATAGGCGAAGAGTTTCACTTCACCCACCGGAATTTCTCCGAGGCGCGCCACGGTCGCGGGCGCGAACACCGGCGCCGTCCGGAAACGCGCCTTCAACAGAATCCACAGGTTTCCCGCGAACATGCCCAAGCTGGCGAGGGTCAGAAACTTGGCGAACTGCCTCCGCGAGACGTAGCGCTCGTCCGCCGCCAGCACCGAAAACTCGTCCCGCCAGAGCGCCTCCTTAGCGGGGCTGCGCCACAGCGTCATAACTCGCCTCCCAGATGTGATCCAATACATCCAGCGATATCGATTCCGTCTCGGCGGGAACCATCATGCGCACTTGCGTAACAATGCGCTGCCGCCCGAAGTAAAACTCGTTGGCGGGCTTTTCCCGCCGGCCGGCTATCTGTTCGGGCTTCACGTATGCCAGCGCCTGGCTGGGGCACACCGTGGCACACATCGGCCGCTTACCCACTGAGGTGCGGTCGTAGCACATGTCGCACTTCATCATCTGCTCGTACTCGGGAAATATCTTGGGGATGCCGAAGGGGCAGGCCAGCACGCAGTTGGAGCATCCAATGCATCGCGGCTTAAGCGACGAGTGCACCACGCCGTCCTCGCCCTTTTTGATCGCGTCTGCGGGACAGGCCATCGCACACGTAGGCACTTCGCAATGCCAGCATACGTAGGCCGCTGTCGCCGTCGTTTCCCCGCGCTCGATGAAGTCAAAATTAATCATCGATTTTCCACGATGCGTTTCACATTCCTCGCAGGCTTTGACGCACGACTGGCAACCGATGCAACGCGAGGGATCCACATAGAACTCGTAGCCGAACATCAGTCTTGCCCTCGCGCCGCCCATTCCGGCGGCCCGGCGGCCTTTCGCAGCCGGCACGCCGAGACCTTGAACTCGGGAATCTTGCTGCGCGGGTCGAGCGTGCGATGCGTCAGCCGGTTGGCGCTCCTTTCCCCGGGCCAGTGATAGGGAATGAAAACGGTGTCCGGCCGGATGGTCTTCACTACCATAGATTGCAGCGTAATTTCCGCGCGGCGCGATGTGATTGTCACCCAATCGCCATCGCCGATCCCGTACTGCTGCGCCAATCGAGGATGGAGCTCCACACGCGGGTCTGGATACTGATCCAGAAGTCCGCCGATTCGCCGCGTCTGGGTTCCGGAGAGATATTGGCTCACCACTCGTCCCGTGGTGAGGTAGACCGGAAACTCGGCGGAAACCGGATCACCGCTCTCGCGCCATTCCGTCACGACAAAATGGTGTTTTCCGTCCGCATGGAAGGAGCGGCCGTCCTCGAACAGCCGTGGTGTTCCGGGATGCTCCAGCGAGGGGCAGGGCCAGAACACGCCCATGCGCTCGTCGATTTTTTCGTAGGTAATCCCGTAATAGTCCGCGTGGCCTCCGCGTGACGCTTCTCGCAGTTCGTCGTAGATCTCGCGCGTCGTGGTGTACGGAAAATACCGGCCTCGCCCGAGTCGCTTCGCCAGCTCGCAATAAATCCAACTGTCGCCCTTCGCGTTCCCCGGCGGGTCCACGGCCTTGCGGATGTGGATCACCCGCCCTTCCGCCGTGCACCCAATCCCTTCTTCTTCCTCCTGCAGGCTCCCGGCAAGCACGACGTCGGCATGCTGCGCCGTCTCCGACAGGAAGAAGTCAACTACGCCGAGGAACTCCAGTTTCTCGAGCGCTTCGCGGGTAAAGACTGCATCCGGCAGCGACACCAGCGGATTGAAGCAACAGGAGAACAGCCCTTTGATTTCTCCGCGGTGGATCGCTTCCATAATCTCCACCGCCGTGTATCCCGCCTGCGGAATCTCCTCAGGCGGGATGCCCCACACCTTCGCCGTGTGTGCGCGCGCTTCGGGATCGCTGATGGACCTCTGCCCCGGCAACTGGTCGCACTTCTGCCCGTGCTCGCGCCCGCCCTGCCCGTTTCCCTGGCCCGTGATCATGGCGCACCCCGCGCCCTCGCGTCCTATGTTCCCGGTCGCCAGGCAAAGATTGATCAGCGCCAGGCAGTTTTCCACGCCCTTCGACTGGTGCTCGATGCCGCGTGCATGCAACGCGATGGCGCGCTTGGCCGTGGCAAATAAATGCGCGGCGCGCTCAATGGCCTCCGGTGGCACTCCTGTCTTTTCGGCTACCGTCCGCGGATCCCAGGAGCGCACGGATTCGGCAACCTGCTTGAAGCCGCTGGTGTGCTCGCGGATGAATTCTTCTTTTTCCAGTCGGTCGCGCAGGACCACGTGCAGCAGGCCCATATGCAGGGCCAGGTCGGTGCCGGGGCGCACCGGAAGATACAAATCCGCGTTGCGGCAGATCGGAGTCAGGCGCGGGTCGGACACAATCAGCTTCCCCCCTCGATCGCGGCACCGCCAGAGGTAATCCGTCGTGATGGGCGCGCACTCCGCCACGTTTGAGCCGGCCACCAGCACCACCTCCGCGCTGGCAATATCGCTCCACGGCAGCGGGCTGCGATCCACTCCAAATGCCAATTTGTAAGCCGTGCCCGCCGACACCATGCACAGCCGCCCGTTGTAATCAATGTGTCGGGTGCCCAAAGCGACGCGCGCAAACTTCCCTAGCAGGTAGGATTTCTCCGAAATCAGAGAGGCGCCGCCATAGACGGCCACGGAGTCCTTGCCGAACTGCTCCTGGATTTCGTGCAGGCGCTTCGCGGTAAACTCGAGCGTCTCATCCCACGAGGCAGCCCGGAAACCGGATGCAGTCCGCAAAAGTGGATCCAGCAGCCGGTCGGGATGCCCGCCCTGCAGATAGCGCTTCACCCCCTTCGGACAGAGCATCCCGTGGTTGAAAGGGAATTCCTCCCACGGCTCGAACCCAATCACCTGATTGCCGCGCACTTTGAGCTGGATACCGCACTGCTGTCCGCAGAAACAGCAGTGCGTCTTCACGAGACGTTCTGCGGGGTGCCTGGATTCGTCCCCCCAGCCGCCGGGCGGCGCATAGGCGGGATGAGGCCCGAAACGCTCGAGCAAACTCTCCGGGGAAGCCGGCGCTTTAGCCACGCGCCTGCTCCTTGAGACGGAGCTGCGCCAGCGAAAGCGATTTGCGCTTGCAGGCGGGACATAGCTCCTGCCAACTCGCCCTGGAAGCGTCCGTCGTGTAGTCGAATCCGAGTTGCGGCAACACAGCTTTCAAGTCCTCGATGTGCATCCGCGAGGCAAAGCGTTGTCCACAGCGTTTGCACAGCGCCGGCGCGCCTGCTTCTCCCGCCTCCTGGTAAAGCTTCACGCCGAGTTGCGCGGGGCGTTGGAAGATGTGGAAGAACTTGCCGAAGGGCAGAAAGAGCAGCGCGGTGATCACCGTAATCGCGTGCAGGATGGCCAGGAAGCTGTAGAACTCGCCGCGTAGCCACTCCTGCGAAACCGTCAGCGCCAGCCCCGTCACGCAGATCGCGAACAGCAGAATGATGGGCAGAAAATCCAACGCAAAGGTTTGCACGGCCTGGGCACCCCGGTCCCGGAACCTGCGCCAGAGCGACAGCGCAATGCCCGCGAGCACCAGCGCCGCCGATATGTCGAGCCCGTGGAACAGCAGCTTCGCAAAAATTGTGTGCAGCCGGAAGCTCATCACCGGAAAGCCGTACAGCAACGTCACGTACGTATTCTGGTCGTCGGCGAGCGTGTGGAAGGCTATCCAGCCGAATACCAGCGGAAACGTAATGGCCACCGCCAGCAGACAGCCCCAAAAAATCAGTTGGTGCATCCACCAGCGCAGCCGCGACCGCCGATGGATGAACTCCTGCCCCGCCAGATGGCGTGCAGCCAGCGCCGCTACTTTGGCCGGGCCCCGTAGAATTCCTTGCTCGCGGAACAACTGCCAACCCCGCTCCCAGTACACGCGCGTGGGCGGCTTATCCAGCCACACCCGGTAGTGGTACACCACGCCCCAGGTGGCGAAAATCGTTGCGAACGTGTAAATCACCAGCGCCGCGTCGAAATTCTGCAGGTTCCGCGAGCCCACCACGATCGTCGCCACCAGCACTCCGGTGAAGAACGTCGCCGTGGCGCCCGCGCGGATTCGGTCGCGCGTCCGCGTCATCTCCGGCGGCAGCGTCAGTTCGAGCGCTTTCTGTTCTTTCAGAAAAATAGCCGCATTCGTTTGCCACAGCGCCGCAGATGTCAGCGCGAGCAGCGCGAAGCCGGGCCAGACGGTGTGCAAATGGTCGCGAAAAAAACCCAGGAGCAGCGGTGGGAAGAATCCGCCCAGTCCGCCCATGGCGCCTACGAGGCCCGTCACCGCGCCCACTTCCTTCGGGAAAAACTGCGGCACGAGTTTGAACACCGCTCCATTTCCGATGCCCACCAAAAACGCGCAGCTCAGCGCGCCCACGGTGAACGGCAGCATCGCCGGCCACGACATGAGCAGCGCGAACGCGACGATTCCCGAAAATACAAAATGCAGCACGCGCGCCCCGCCGATCCTGTCCGAGAGCCAGCCGCCCACCGGACGCATGAGAGTGGCCAGAACCACGAATCCGGCCGTGCGGAAGCCGGCATCTGCCGGTTTCAGGCCGAACTGATCTCTGAGCAGCGTGGGCAGGTAAATTGAAAACGCGACGAAGCCACCAAACGTCAGGAAGTAGAACAACGACAGCACCCAGCACAGCCGCTCCCGCGCCAGCAGACGCAACAGATCGCCCATGCTCGCCGGCCGCACCGTCTTCGGCGCGTTCCGCGCCAGCGTCCAGAACGCTACTCCCCACACGGCGAGCAGCACCGCAGCCCCGCGAAACACATCTTGCCAGCCCACCCAAGCCGCGAGTACTGGCCCCAGGAACACTGCCGCCGATTGCCCGATGTTGCCGAGCCCGTAGATGCCCAGCGCACCGCCTTGTTGCTCCTGTGCAAACCAGCGCGAGACGAATCCGATTCCCACCGCGAATGAGCTCCCTGCGATGCCCAGGAAAAATGCGACGAAAATCAGCTTGCCGTAGCTGGGGGCCAGGGGGACGACGAAGCACGGGACAGGCACGGCGAGCATCAACAGCGTGAACACCACGCGTCCGCCGAACCGGTCTGCCAGAATGCCCGTGACAATCCGAAATAGCGCGCCCAGCAGTACCGGAACCGCAACCAGAGCCGCCGTCTGCGTTGCCGTCAGGTGAAAAGTGTCGCGAAACCGCGGCGCGAACGCGCTGATCAATCCCCACGCCGCGAAACAAACCGCAAAGGAGATTGTTCCCAACGCCAGTTGGAAATTCGGCCGTGTACCTACCGAGGGACCCTGCATAATTCAACTCCGTCCGGCCTGCCGTCCCGCAGCCCATCAGAAGGTTCTGCCAGTGCGCAAGAGGGGCCTCATGATATCCCCTGCCGCTCATGGCCAACAACAAAGATTGCCCTGCCGACTTCTTCCTCTACGACAATTTCAGCGGCATGCCGGCCATCACCGGCTGTTTGTGCGCGTGACTGGGTTCTAAAACGAAAGTGCCCAAAATGTTGATCGCGAAGACCGTCAGCCCCGCGAGCTCGCACAGCGCGGAGGAGGGCAGCACGGACCACGCCCACGTCACGTAACGCTGATAGGCGAGCACCTCGCAGGAAACGCGCATGACGCAGCCAAGGGAAACCAATGTCAGGCCGGCAACCATCAGCTTGGTGCTCCACAACAGCCGCATCCCCGCAAAAGCCGGAAGAACGCGCTGGCCCACGCTCAGAATCATCACGGCCACGAACCCGACGGTCAGCGCATGCCGCGATGCGCCCCAGATTCCGCCCGAAGTGTCCCACCCGGCCGCCGCCACTCCGAGCACGGCCGCTACCAACAGCCACACGTAGGCCATGCGTACGAACAATGGAAAGCTCTTGTGCACGCCCCGGATCTTGGCTTCATTCACCGCCGGCTCAAACATCCTCAGCGCCATCACGGCCAGTCCCGAGCCTGCAACGAAGAACCAGACCCCCGCCCCGCCTGCCCCGCACACTGTGAGCGCGATCCCAGTCAGGTTGAGCACCACCGCTGCTTGCAATATGCGCGGCCGAAACGGTTTCAATCCGAGGAACACCGGCATCCACTTTGCGCTGAATCCCCAGACGAACGGAACCAGGAATCCCCAGGCGACCAGCGCCAAGTACCGCTGGTCAAACACGTGTGGAAATGCCGGCGTCCCTCCTCGCAACGCCACATAGAAGCAGGCCGCGAGGTTTGTCAGCAACACCAGCAGCAGTCCCATGCTTGCGCTCGCCACCACCAGGATCCACGGCTCGAGGCGGCCCTTTCCTTCGGGATCGGGGCGGTGCTGTGAAACTTCGCGAAAGAAAATCGCAAACGCAGCCAACTCAAGGGTCGCGGAGGCAGGCAGCAGAACCCTCCATTCCCACAAGTAGATGTTAGCCGCCCAGCGTATGGCCGCCCCCGCCGCCCACATCGCCCAGCACACCCACGCCGCTCGGAGATAGGAATTCGCGCCATCGCGCAGTTTGGGGATCGAATAAAACCCGATTCCCAGGATGAACGATCCGACCCAGCCGAACACCTGCGCATGCCCGTGCGCCTGCAGCCACGCCTGAGACACCGATGCGGCGCTCTCTCTCCCGCTGATCTGCAGAAGATTCCACACGCCGAGAAACGTGCCCGGAAACACCATGAACAGCAATCCCGTGCTCACAAACGTCATCAGCAGGTGCGAGAGCGCTTCTTCCCGCTTTCTGACCGTCTCGAAAACTCTCTCCGGCGAATTCGGCGCGTTTCGCGATTCCGCAGAAATGGTCGCCGCCGTGACTGCTGGAGTTGCCATCATTCGCCTCCCGGCCCCAGTACCGCAGCTTCGAGTTTCAGCGCCCGGGGGAATAGGATGTTGTTCTCCAGGTGGACGTGCTCATGGAGGTCGGCTTCAAACTCGCGCAGTTCCCTGTAGAGCGCCTGATAGGAGGCGCATCCATCCGGGGGCGCCGCGTAGCCCCCGCTCGCCCTGCGGATTCGTTTCACCAGATCTCCGGCTGCCTCATGCTCTTTCATCATCATGTGGATCGGGTTCTGCACGGTCCGGAAGAAAGGCGGCTCGAGAGTCACGCCCTGCTTCATCACCCTCTCCATCGCCTCGATATAAGGAAACAGAATCAGTTCTTCCTTCTGCATGTGTGTGCTCATTTCCCGCGCCACATCGAGGAAAAGTCGCTCGATCTCGACGAGTTCCGCGTGCTGGTTACCGTGTTTCGCTCTCACCTTCTCCGCTAGGGATCGCAGCCGCCCGATCGCCTCGCGCACGTACGCGTGGTGCTTTTCCCGAATGTGCCAGGTCAGCTCTCCCAGCGGCGCCGATGCCCATTGGGTGTTCTCCGACGCAGCCGCACAGTTTTCTTCTCGCAGCCGCCTCACAATTTCCTCCACGGATGCCCCGGCTGTGAGGCACGCTTCCTGAAGCGATTGCCCGCCGCCGCAGCAGTAATCCACTCCCGTGTCTTCGAACACGCGCTTGGCCTTTGGTTGCCCGAGCACGATGTCGCTCACTTTACTGTCCCTGCTGAAGCTCATGATTTCCTCCGCAACGCGTTGATTGTCGGCGGCGGGTTGTCCCCCCACAGTGACTAAAGTCACGGATGCCGAAAGATCTGAGAACAGGAGGTTTATTGCGAGGAGGACTGTTCGCGCTTCAGTCCTTCGAGGTCTTTCACGGTGAGCTTGCGTCCGTCCACTTCCAGGAAACCTTCGGCCTGCAGTCGGCTCAAGTTCCGCGAAACCAGTTCCCGCACCGTGCCCATTTCGGCGGCCAGGTCCTGATGGCTCTTCGTTAATTCCACGCGGATTCCATCCTTCGATGCGGTACCGCCGGACTCCGCAAGCCGCAGAATCACGGCAATGAGCCGCTGCCTTACCGTCGTAAACGACAGGTCCTCGATGATTCCGACCAGCCGCCGCAGCCGCGCCCCCACGACGGCGAGAACTTTAAGCGCTACTTCTGGATGCTCGCGACAGAAGCTCTGAAAGTCCTTTCGCGAGACGAACAAAACCTCAGTGTCCTCCAGTGCGGACGCCGATGCCGGATAACTGCCCCCATCGAACACGGGCAGTTCGGCGAATGAGCTTCCCGGCCCTTCCACGGCCAGCACCTGCTCGCGTCCCGCCGAGGACAGCTTGAAGATTCGGATTCTTCCCGCGGCCACGAGAAATAGCCCCGCGCACGGGTCGCCTTCGCTGAACAGCATCTCTCCGCGTTGCAGCTGCCGGCTCGTCACGCGCGGCCTCAGCGCGCGCATCTCCGCTTCCGTGAGATTCGCAAACAGCGGCGTATTCCGCAGCACAGTCTCGTAGTTCCCGCCCATGGCTCGGCCTTCCTGTCGGCCCCATGATATTTCAATTCCGCGCTAACCGTCGGCATCTGCACCCAGCCGGAAAAATTCGCGGCACTGGCCATGCTCTCGTCGCACGAACTATGGGCTCAGCACTCGACTGGCCGAGTCTTCGGAAACATGGAGAGCATACCCGCACTCGAACCCAAAACCCTCCGCGAACAAATATCACCTATTTACCAGGAGGTGCCCAGAGATTCTGCTCGTTCCACAGGCCGGAGACTCCTGCTCGCAATGCTCCAGGCAGTGCCGCCTTGTGCCTGAGGTGCGCCGAGCGAGTCTCCTTGGAGCGTCCGCCATTGTCGCGGCGATCTGCTTTCTCATGATTGATTCCTGCTCTTTTATCCCGTTTTCCACCGCTTTTCCCAGATGAAATCGCAACTGGTCGGGACGGTTCTATGCGATCAATGTGGCCACGGTGATGAGGCTGCGATCGCGCCGTGACAGTTCCTTGCGTTCCCACACGTCGTCGAACAGCACGCGGTCCGTGAGTTCAACCAGCTTGGGAGCGAAATTGCCGATCAGCTTCTGCGCTGCGTTTGATGGTTTGCTCATGTTGGTGCTCCTTCGATGGAAAGGATTAGCGGTTCACGAAGCGTTGGACGCTCTCTGGATACCGCGCCCCCTGCACGGTGACCTTGGAAGCGGCGTCGTGCATTTGGCGGAGATCATTGGAGGTCAATTCGACGGCAGCGGCTCCGATGTTTTCTTCGAGCCGATCGAGCTTGGTCGTCCCCGGGATCGGCACAATCCATGGCTTCTGCGCGAGTAGCCAGGCCAGCGCGATCTGGGCGGGTGTCGCCTTCTTCCGTTCCGCGAATTTCGCCAGTAGATCCACTAACGCCTGATTTGCCTTCCGGTTCTCGGGCGTAAAGCGGGGCACGATGCTGCGGAAATCAGTCCTATCGAACGTTGTCTCTTCGATGATCTTCCCGGTGAGGAAGCCTTTGCCCAGGGGGCTGAAAGGCACGAATCCAATCCCTAGCTCTTCGAGTGTCGGAAGAATTTCGTCTTCCGGCTCGCGCCACCACAGCGAGTATTCGCTCTGGAGCGCCGCGACGGGCTGCACTTTGTGTGCGCGGCGGATCGTCTGCACGCCTGCTTCTGATAGGCCGAAGTGTTTCACCTTGCCCTGCCGGATCAACTCCTTCACGGTCCCGGCCACGTCTTCGATCGGCACATCCGGATCCACGCGGTGCTGATAGAAAAGGTCGATGCAATCGATCTTGAGACGTTTGAGCGAGGCTTCGGCGACTTCCCGGATGTGCTCCGGACGGCTGTCGAGCCCGGCCAATCCCCGCTCCGCTTTGGGATCGATTTTCCATCCGAACTTCGTGGCGATCACCACTTGCTCGCGCATCGGTGCGAGCGCCTCTCCTAGAAGTTCTTCGTTTGCGAATGGCCCGTAGGCTTCCGCGGTATCGAAAAAGGTGACGTCGCGTTCGAAGGCCGCCCGGATCAGCGAGACTCCATCCTGCTTGCTGACGGCTGAGCCATAGCCATAGCTCAGTCCCATGCAGCCTAGCCCGAGGGCCGAAACTTCCAGGTCGCTCTTTCCCAGTTTGCGCCTCCGTAGCCGCAGGCAATTCACGTGACACCGCATGACCATCTTGTAGTGCTACCAGCTATGGCCGAAATTGTAGGAGAGAGCTAAGCGGGCCCCTAACCATCGGCCTCTTGCGCCCCAGCCCTAAGACAGCTTCAGGCGAGATGCTTGACAGTGATTGAGAATGTTGTTAGCTTCAGCGAAGAAATAAAAAGTTGGCGATGGGGTTCGCCTAAGAACCGTCCGTTAGACTGGACTGATGACCCCTGCACCGGAGTCGACGGCTGCAGCGGCGGCCTCAGTCTGTTTCAGCCTCCTGCCCGTTAGTTACTCCGGCGGATTGATTTAGCTCGTTCCTGAGTCGAGACAGCTCGGCGCGACACCTACGCACTGCTCGATCTGGACGGAATATGGCGCATCGAATTCTATTTAATTTGTTGCAGGTTCTAACCGTCTTGGCCTTCGCGCCACTAGTGGCCGGGGTCTCGTCCCGTTTGAAGGAAATTATCCAGTCCAAGCGAGGGCCGAGCATACTTCAGCCCTACTTTGATCTTTGGAAGCTGTTTCACAAGGACGAAGTCGTCTCTGAGGAAAGTTCCTGGATCTTCCGTGCCACGCCTTACGTGGTTTTTGTCGCGCCAATCTTCGTCACACTCTTGATCCCCGTTTTGACGTCCTATCCGTTGTTCCTGGCCTTCATGGGCGACATGCTAGGCGGAGGATTCATCCTGGCGCTCGCTGGATTCTTCGCCACATTGGCGGCGGTCGACACGGCTAATCCCTACGGGTCCATGGGCGCCAGCCGCACCCGGATGGTCGGCTTCTTAGCCGAACCTGTCTTCATGATCGTGTTCTTTACCGTGTCGTTCGTCGCGGGCTCCACCATCCCTTACATTGTCCAGAAATACTGGGTGACCCCTTTCACGAACTTCTTTGAACCCGCACACGTGCTGTTGATGCTGGCGTTCCTGATGCTGATTCTCGCGGAGACCGGACGCATCCCGGTCGACAATCCCTCCGGTCACTTCGAACTCGCGATGATCGATGAGTCGAAGGCGCTGGAGTATTCGGGACTGGGCGCGGCTCTCATGAAATGGGGAGGGTACATGAAGGTGTTTGTCCTGATGTGCATCTTCCTGAATGTGGTGGTTGCGCCTTGGGGACTCGCGTCCGGCCTGGCTTGGGGGCAGGTGTTCACCGCCATTCTGCTGGTGCTCCTGAAAATTCTGGTCCTGGTCGGGACCATGGTCATCATCGAGTCCTCACTGGCAAAGCTAAGGCTGTTTCGCATCAGTGAGTTCCTGGGAGCTGCCTTCATTACTTCGGTGGCGGCCATGATCACCCAATTCCTGAGGAGCTAGAAGGGAGCTGCCCTTGGAATCCGGCGACCTGCTTGTCCGGCTGT